>DASTLT010000210.1:0-22131 GCA_035714625.1 Pseudonocardiaceae bacterium
GGCGTCCCCGGCCAGGGGGGTGAAGAACGACGGCCACCCGCAGTGCGAATCGAACTTGTGGTCGCTGCGGAAAAGCTCAGCTCCGCAGGCCCGGCACTCGTACACACCCTGGGTCTTGGTGTGCTCGTACTCGCCGGTTCCCGGCGGCTCGGTCCCGGCCTTGCGCAGCACCGCATACTCCTGCGGGGTGAGCTGCGCGCGCCACTCTGCGTCGGATTTGACCACTTTGGGCCGCACACCATCGACGGGCTTCATAACGCCCACCGTAGGCCCCGGGGAACGGAGATGGCAGCCGGTGTTGCCCGGTACGCAGCAAGGGGTGCGGTAGCTTACTGGCGTGGCTCGCGGCGAGGCGCAGATGCTGACGGTGCCCGGCCCGAGGGGCGAGCGCACCGTGCGGATCTCCAATCCGGGCAAGGTGTACTTTCCGGCGCGCGGCATCACGAAATGCCAGGTCGTGGAGTATTACCTGGCGGTGTCGGGCCCGCTGCTCGCAGTGCTCGCTGAGCGCCCGGTGACGTTCAAGCGGTTCGTGGACGGCGTGGCGGGGGAGCCGTTCTACGCCAAGCGGGTGCCCCAGGGCGCCCCGAGCTGGGTGGACTCAGTGGAGATCACCTTTCCGTCCGGGCGGACCGCCCGCCAGGTGTGCCCCACCGAGCCTGCGGTGCTCGTCTGGGCGGCCAACCTGGGCACCTTCGACTTCCACCCGTGGCCGGTGCGCCGCCCGCTGGTGGATCATCCGGACGAGCTGCGGGTGGATCTTGACCCGCAGCCGGGGACCGGCTTCGCCGACGCAGTCGCGGTGGCCGAGGTGTTGCGTGCGGTACTGGCCGAGGCGGGGCTGGTGGGGTACCCCAAGACGTCCGGCGGCCGGGGGATCCACGTCGCGGTCCGGATCCGCCCGCAGTGGACGTTCGTGCAGGTGCGCCGGGCAGTGATCGCGCTGGCCCGGGAAGTGGTGCGGCGGATCCCGGACCGGGCCACCGTGTCGTGGTGGAAGGAGGAACGGGGCGAGCGGGTGTTCCTGGACTTCAACCAGGCGGCCCGGGACCGCACCATCGCCTCGGCGTGGTCGGTTCGCGGCACCCCGAGGGCCACCATCTCCATGCCGGTGTCCTGGGACGAGCTGACCCAGGTGGAGCCGGAGGACTTCGACGTGCTCACCGGGCCCGCGCTGCTCGCCGAGCGGGGAGACCCGCACGCCCTGTTGGACACCGAGCCGTTCGGCCTCGAGACGCTGCTGGACTGGGCGGTCCGCGACGAGCGTGACCACGGCCTCGCCGACCTTCCCTATCCTCCGGAGTATCCCAAGATGCCCGGTGAGCCACTGCGGGTGCAACCGAGCCGCGCCCGGCGGGCCCGCGGCAACCCACCCGAACAGGGTTGACCTGCGCCTCCGCAGAGCAGGAGCACGGGCTACCGCAAACGCTACGGCGGACACAGCGTGCCCTGCGGGGGTACGGCGGCCTTGGTCAGGAAGCGGGTGACCAGCGCGACCGTGCAGGCGCTACGCGGTAACGCCCCGTGGGCCTGCCCTTGCCAGGTCACCAGGGTCGCTGACGGGAGCGCCTCCGCGGTGCGCCGGGCTCCTTCGGCGGGGCTCAGCGGGTCCGCGGCGGTGGCGATGACCAGCACCGGCGGCAGCGCCCACCGCCCGGGCCCTACCGGCGGCTTCGAGGGCACCGGCCAGGCGCTGCACAGCAGCAGCCGCTGGGCGAACAGCGGGCCGAACAGGGGAGACCGCTGCCGCCATTGTTCGACGAGCTGCGCAGCGCGCTCCGGTGGTACCCGGGTCGGGGTGTCGTTGCAGTGCGTTGCCAGGGCGGGGTCGAAGCGCGCGGGCAGTCCTCGGGTCGGTACGAGCAACGGGGCTACCAGCGCCGCCACCCCGGATCCGTCCCCGCCTCGGGCGGCGGCGAGTGCCTGGGCCAGCTCTGGCCAGCGCTCGGGGGTGCCGATCGCCTCCAGGACCGCCTGGTAGGCGGTCCCCGCGGTGACCTGCAGCCGACCTACCCACAGCGGGGCCCGGCGCAGGGCGTCGGTCAGGGCGAGCAGCATGGCCCGCGGATCGGCCCCCAGCGGGCAGCGCCGGGCTACGCAGTCGGTGGCGAACGCCGTGAACCCGGCCTCCGCGGCGACCGCCGCTGCCTCGGCGCCGGTAACGGCGTCCAGGGTGGGATCGGCGGTGCCGTCGAGCACCACTCGGCCCACCGACGTGGGATACCTGCGTAGGAAGTCGGTGACCGCCCGGGATCCGTCCCCCTGCGAGATCACGTTGAGCACCGGTGCGCCCAAGCGAACGCGGAGTGTCTCCAGGTCGTCGGCCGTGCCGATGGAGTTGATCGCCGTGAGCATCTCGCCGAGTTCCTGCACACAGGTCTGGATCGCGGTTCGGGTGACGTCGAGCAGTTCATCCAGGTGTCCGGGCGCACCGGCCTCGGGATCGACGCCGATGATCCGGGTCCGGGTACTGACCGGCACGCAGTCCAGCGGCTCGCTCGTCCCGGTGCCGCGGCGGGCCAGCCCGAGCAGCGTGACCGAGTCCAGCACAGCGGGTGGTAACTGACCGGCCAGCCGGGCGGCCCGTACCGTGCCGGGCTCCCCAGCGGCCTCCCCGAGCACCACCAGCGGGGCCGGGCCCCGGCCGACCCGGGTGAGATCGAGTTCCAGGAAGTCACCGAACGCGGGCAGTGACCCGTCCGCATCCACCCGCAGCTCGGCGCACTCCACCCGGGCCGGGCCGGGCGTACCGAGCTGCGTGGTGATCGGTGCGGTGCAGTCGCGCCACAGCAACGACCGCGGGTTGTATGCGCCGAGCGGGGGTAGCGGTGGGATGCTCGAGGTGGCCGGCATGGGCCGGGGCGGTGGCAGGCCGGTGTCTCGCACTGCCACTGCGGGGCGATCCGAAGGGCCCGCGGTGCATCCGACGGCGGCCAGCAGGGTGACGGCCACCAGCATGCTCACCTGCCGCAGGATCCGGTGCGGTCCGACGGGCACGGACTCTCCTTGCGACTTGCGACGGGAACGGTGGCACGGTGGCGACAGCGCTTGATGGTGACAGCGCGCCGGTGAGTCCCCGGTGAGCGGTCCGCGGGCGTGGTTCAGCAGGTGAGCACCTCGGTGATCGCGTCCAGGCCGGTGTCCAGCTCGTCCCGGGTGATCATCAGCGGCGGGGCGATCCGCAGCGTCGTGGTGTGCGTCTGCTTGCAGAGCACGCCACGGGTCAGCAGCGCCTCCGCAGCGGCCCGCCCGGTCAGCCCGCCCACCGCGATCCGCACTCCTGCCCACAGCCCCCGGCCGCTGACCTGAGTGACGCCGTGACCCACCAGAGCGCTGAGCCTGGCGTGCAGATGCGCACCGAGCTCGCGGGAACGGGCCTGGAACTCGCCGGTGGCCAGCAGGGCGACTACCGCCCGGCCCACCGCACAGGCCAATGGGTTGCCGCCGAAGGTCGACCCGTGCTCGCCGGGCCGCAGCACGCCCAGCACCGCACGCCGCCCGACCACCGCCGAGACCGGCAGGATCCCGCCACCGAGGGCCTTGCCCAGGGTGTACAGGTCAGCCCGGATCCCTTCGTGGTCCAGCGCGAGCAGCTCTCCGGTGCGAGCCAGCCCGGACTGGATCTCGTCTGCGATCAGCAGCGCACCCGCTTCGTCACAGGCGGCGCGGACTCCGGCCAGATAGCCCGGCGGCGGCACCACCACGCCGGCCTCGCCCTGTACGGGCTCGACGAGCACCGCAGCGGTCCGGGGGGTGATCGCGCTGCGCAGTGCGTCGAGGTCACCGTAGGGAACCACGACGAAACCGGGGGTGAACGGGCCGAACCCGGCGCTGGCCGCCTCGTCGGTGGAGAACGACACGATCGTTGTGGTCCGGCCGTGGAAGTTCCCGCCGACCGCCACGATCTCCGCGGTGCCGTCCGGAACACCCTTGACCCGGTGTGCCCACAGCCGGGCCACCTTGATCGCAGACTCCACCGCCTCCGCACCGGAGTTCATCGGGAGCACCAGCTCGGTGCCGGTCAGCTCGGCGAGCTCCCGGCAGAACGCCCCGAGCAGGTCATGATGAAACGCCCGAGAGGTCAGCGTCACCCGGCCGAGCTGGTCCACCGCAGCAGCTACCAGGGCCGGATGGCGGTGGCCGAAGTTCAGCGCTGAGTAGCCGGCGAGGAAGTCGAGGTAGCGGCGGCCGGTCACGTCGGTGACCCAGGCGCCCTGACCCGAGGTGATCACTACCGGCAATGGGTGGTAATTGTGTGTGCTCCACTGCTCGTCAGCGGCGATGAACTCGGCCGCCGTGGTGGCTGCCCGGGTGTCGAGGACCGTCATGGCTGCAGGTTAGGCGCTCGAATGCCGGGCCGAGGGGCCGGATCCTTGCGTATTGGGGTGATATTGTTTCGGATCCTTGCGTCACGCCTGCCGTAGGGTGGCCGCTACTCTGGCGCGATGCGGCTGCGCGCAAGGTTGCTCAGCAGCCCGTCGTCACGCCGAACGCTCGTCGGCTCGAGAACTCAGCAGCGGCACCGTGGCGCCCTCGCCGTGATGCTCAGCCCGCGGGCTGCCGTCGCGCTGGACCGGTACGGGATGAGCGGGGACGAGATCGTCCACCCGGGTCTGCTGGACCTGCTCGAGTGCCTGCGCCAGAACCTGGCGGGTGTCCGAGAGCTGGGTAGTGATCTTAGCCCGCAGAGCTTGCAGGCCGCGCGCTTCCCTGCTGGTCCGGGCCCGCGACTCGGCGAGCTCGGCCTCCTGGCGCTCGACCGCAGCCGCCCGTTCCGCCAGATGGGGATTGAGAATCTTCAACATCAGGTACAATCCGGCCAGGCCTCGTTGGTCGCGGCGCAGGATCCGGTTCTTCGCCTCGGCCTCCTTCCGGGCGATCTCCCGTTCGGTGTCCTGCTCGGCAGCCTTTCGCCGCGCCGCGATCTCCTGCTCGGTGCGCTCTTTCAGGTCGGTGACCTCCCGCTCGGCCCGGGCCCGCAGCTCGTCAGCCTCCTTCCTGGCGCGTTCCCGAAGCTCAGCGACCTCTTCCTCGGCCAACCCCACAATGCGCTGGATGCGGGCGCTCGCCGCCGTGATCGGCGACTGGTGTAGGAGCTCTACCTGCTCGCGAGCCTTCTCCGCCTCCCGGCGAAGATGGACCAGCAACTCGCTCTCCGCCCGCAAATGATCAAGAGTTCGGCTCAGTTCGGCCACCTGTGCCAGCGCCGATTCTCGATCTGCCGTGACCATCGAGATCTGACCATCAAGGGATTCGACATGGGCCAGGACCTGCTGGCGGTTGAATCCGCGTAGTGCCGTCTCGAACGGCTCGTGGAGGGGGACCACGTCATCCTGGGGTCGGGGCATGCCTCCGATGGTAGTCCCGAATTGTCACGATCACACAACACTGATCCCCCGAAAGATGCTCCCGTTACCTATTGCCTGAGGTCCGGCCGCAGCCTATTCGGTCAGCGCTCCTCACCTGGGCGGGGTGAACTCGACCGGGTCGCCCGTCGGCCCGGCCCACCAGTCCTGGGTGCCGCCCTCGGACCCATCTCACCCGGGTGAGATTGGGCTGCGGGTGATGCCAGGTCACCCCCTGGCGGAGGAGACAAGAGCCGTCGTCAGAAGTGCCGGGGGGTGCGCACGGATGGATCAGGGCAAAACTGCGGGCCGGCCGGTACCGGGAATTGCTGAGGACGTCTGGACCACCAAGATCGGGGTGCCCGGGCTGCCCGACTGGGTGATCGCGCGCCCTCGGCTGACCGCCCGGATCGGCGAGGGTGCCCGTGGTCCGCTCACCGTGGTGACCGGTGCACCCGGCGCTGGCAAGACCGTGGCGGTCGCGTCCTGGACGGCGTCGATTGACGGCGCTGGGAGCACGGCAGGCGCTGGGACACCGCCTCCGGTCGCCTGGGTGACGGTAGACGAGGGCGACGGGGATCCCGCGGTCTTCTGGCGTTATCTGCTCGAGGCGTTGCGAGGTGCCGGGGTGGACCCGCCGCCCGCCGGATCGTCCCCGTTCCGCGTGGATGGCATCGACCACGTGCGCATCGCTGAGCTGGCTCTGGGGTTGACCCGTCGGGAGCAGCCGGTCGTGCTGGTGCTCGACGACTTCCGCCCTGCGGTGGGCTCGTCTTTGGTGACCGGCATGGCTTACCTGCTTCAGCTTGCCCGCCCGTGGCTGCGACTGGTGATCATATCCCGTCGCGATCTCCCACTCCCGCTGCACCGGTTCCGGCTCACCGGTGACCTGACCGAGATTCGGGCGGACGATCTGGCCTTCAGTGCGCGGGAGACCGACCAGCTCATGGCCCAGCACGGTGTCGTGTTGCGGCGGAAGACGGTACGGGCGTTGCGGGACCGGACCGAGGGATGGGCGGCTGGTCTGCGGCTGGCTGCCCTGTCGATGCACGGGCATCCGGATCCGGAGGAATTCGTCGCGCAGGTCGTCAGCGGTGACCATGCCATCGCCGGCTATCTGGTGGAGGAGGTGCTCGATGCCCAGCCGCCGACAGTGCGCCTGATGCTGCTCAATACCAGCATCCTGGACCGGGTCAATGCCGAGATCGCCGCCGAGCTGACCCCGGCGAATGAGGGCAGCGAGTTCTGTGCAGTCGTGGCACAGAACTCCTTCATCCGGCCATTGGGGCACGGCTGGTACCGCTACCACCAGATGTTCCGAGATGTGCTGCACGTGCGGCTGCGACACGAGAACCCGGGACAGGCCCACGCCCTACACCGGCGTGCCGCGGCCTGGTTCAGCGCCCATGGTCTGCTCACCGAGGCCGTGCAACACGCCGCGGCGGCACAGGACTGGCAGATGGCCTGCACGCTGGTCGTCGACCGGCTCGCCATCGCTGACCTGCTTGGCGCGCGACCGGCCTGCCAGCTTGGCGCAGCGCTGCGCCAGATGCCGCAGGCCGCCGCGTCCGCCGCGCCGGAACCGGCCTTGGTGGCGGCTGCGCTGGCCCTGGCCAGCGGGGATGAGGACGGTTACCGCTCGGCGGTAGCCCGCGGCAGCGAGCTGCTCGCCGATCGACCGCCGAATGCCGCCGCGGAGCTCACGGTCGCGTTGCTGCGGCTGGGGCACGCCCGCCGGCATGACCAGAGCAGCGCCGGGCCGGCCGCGGCGGACGTGGAGAAGCTGCTCGACCGGGTCCCGCACGAGCTGGTCCAACGCGAACCGGAGCTGCGGTGTCTGGCCTTGACCGGTCGAGGCGGCATCGAGCTGTGGACCGGCCAGTGGGGGCAGGCGGAGGACTCGTTCGCTGCGGCGCACACGGCGGCAGTCGAGGCGGACAGCGATGTCCTGCAACTCGACTGCCTGGCCTATGGCGCGCTGGTCGAGGCGTTTCGTGGCCGGTGGGCCCGGGCCGCTGAGTTGACGCTGCAGGCTGCCCGGCTGGTACCAGCACTGGTGTCGCCGCCGGGGCCGGAGGTGCCGATCGTTGCGGTGGTGCAGGCGTGGATCGCGCTGCAGCGCTACCAGCTTGCTGAGTGCCGGCGGGTACTGGATCAGGCAGACCTGGCCCGGCTGGAGGTGTCCCATCCCCTGATGGCTGCCGTGCACGGGCTGGTCTCTGCTCACCTCGACGTCGCCGAGGGGTACGAGCGCCGCGCACTGGAGACGCTGCACCGGGTGCGGCGCCCGCGGTCCACGCCGCACTGGCTGCTCAGCAGGGATGACCTGGGCGGAGGCGGAGGCGCACGTCGCCGCGGGAACACCGGCCTGCGCCTGGCAGGCAGCCAGCCGGGCGGGTGCTGGCCGTACCCCGGACGGCGCGGTCGCGCTGGCCCGGGTCCAGTTGTCCGCAGGTCATGCCGCGGCGGCGGTGCGCACCCTTCGCCCGGCGCTGATGGAGATGGTGGCGGTGCGCAGCGACGTGCGGATAGTGGCATGGTTGCTGGACGCGCAGGCGTCCTATGCCGTAGGCAACCCCGCTCGGGGGCGGCGCTCGTTGGATCGGGCGTTGCGCCTCGGTGATCGTGAGCAGGTGTGCCTGCCGTTTGGCACCGTCGCGCCTTGGTTGCGCTCGGTGCTGCGTACCGATCCTCACTTGGCGCACCGCTACCTGCGGTTGCTTGAGCCGCTGCGGATCGGAGCCGGATACGGTAGCGCGCGCTGCGCCGCGCCGGCTGGAGAGGCCGTGCCGGCCGGACACCTCAGTGCCCGGGAGCTGGAGGTGCTGCAGCATCTGGCGCAGATGCGAACGTCGGAGGAGATCGCCGCGCAGATGTATGTGTCGATCAATACCGTCAAGACGCATCTCAAGAGCATCTACCGGAAGCTCGCCGTGACCCGCCGGGGCGATGCCGTCCGCCGCGCCCAGCAACTCCAGTTGCTGCACGCCACTGAGGTGCCCGCGCAGCGGTCAGAGCAGACCCAGTTCGCGGGCCCGCTGGACCGCCTCAGCTCGGGAGGACACGCCCAGCTTGCGGTAGATCAGCCGGGTGTGGCTCTTGACCGTGTTCACGGTCACGAATAGCTGGGCCGCTACCTCGCGCAACGACAGGCTGCTCGGTAGCCGGCGCAGCACCGCCTGCTCCCGGTCGGTCAGCCGGGGCGGGCCAGCGGGGGGAGGCGGCGGGCCGGAGAGCCGGCGCTCGATCTCGGCCAGACCGGCTCGCACCTGGTCGGTACCGGCGGGCAGCATCGCCAGCAGGTCGGTGGTCTCATCAAACAGCGCACGCACCCCTGCCCGGTCCCCCAGCGTCAGCATGACCCGGGCCAGCAGGGTCAGCGCGGTGAGCGTGGGCCACGGGGACAGGCCGATGATCGTCCTGCGCATCCGTAGCGCCTGCTCCAGCTCGTGACGCGCCCGCAGCAGGTGGCCTTGCTGGGCGAGTGCCGCGGCGGAGGCGACCTGCGCCGAGCTGACCGCACCGGAGTCGGTCAGGTCGGACGCTGCCACGAGTTCCCGCGCCGCCGCTGCAAGATCCGCTGCCTGGGCGGCGCGGCCGAGCTCTCCGGTCACCAGAGACAGGGTGGACAGCGCCAGGACGTGCAGGACCGGGAAGGTGACTGCGGCTTCCATCGCCTGCGCCAACGGCTGCACGGCGGCACGGAGGTCTCCGCTCAGATAACGGCTGTAGCCCAGCGCGACCCTGGCTTGGACATACCACACCGAGCACGGATCCCCGTGCAACTCGACGGCGACGTGCGCGGCGGCCAGCATCTCGCTGGCCCCACCGAACCCGAACGTGCCCTGGTACAGCGCGACCGCGCCGCGGACGGAGTGCATCCCGTCGGGCAACGGTCCCTGGTGACCGAGGCGTTCCGCAGCGGCCAGCCAGCGGTGGCCGCCCAGGCGATCGCCGGACAGTGCAGCGACCCAGGCCGCGCAGATCGCGGCGAGCGGGTTGGCGCTGATCCGGTGCTCACCGAGGATCCGCAGCCAGCCCCGGACGGTGGCAAGTTCCCCCTGGTACACCTGGTGCGCCCAGTGCCGCGCGAGGAGCCCGACCGCGCGCTCGGCGTCGCCCGCGGCCAGGGCGTGTGCGATGGCGTCGCCGGTGTAGCCGCCGCGCTCGTACCATGCGCTGGCTTCGCGGTGCAGTGTCGCCTCGACATCGGGTTCGTTTCTGACCAGTTGCTCCTGCAGAGCCTGCCCGAACAGGTAGTGGTAGCGATACCAGGCCCGCACGCTATCGAGCGGGACGAGGAACAGATTCGATCGTTCCAAACCGGTGAGCAGGCTCGCCGCGTTTGTCGTGCCAGCCACCGCGTCACAGAGCCGGGCGGTGAAGCGTGGCAGGATCGAGGTTCTGGCCAGAAACCGCTGCACGTCACCAGGCAACTGCCGCAGTACCTCCTCTTGCAGGTAGTCCACGACGTACCGGTTGTCCCCTCCGAATCGCTGGAGAAAAGCGGCCGGATCCGGCTGATCGGCCAGCAGCCGCACCGCCAGATGCACCATGGCCGGCCAGCCCTCGGTGCGCCCTACCAGGTGGTCGAGATCGTCTTCGGTGATCGGATGACCGCCGAAGCGCCGTACCAGGGTGGCCACCTCGTGCCGAGTGAACCGCAGGTCTCCGGTCCGGAGCTCGACGATATCGCCCGTGGCACGCATCCGGGCCAGTGGTAGGGGAGGATCGGCCCGGGTGGCGAGCGCCAGGCAGACGCGGGGGGGAAGGTGGGCCAGGAAGTACGCCAGTTGTTCGTGGCAGTCTGGTCGAGTGATCACCTGATAGTTGTCGAGCGTAAGAAGCAGCCGTGGGCAGTGTGTGCCGATCTCTTGGATGAGGCCGGACCGGACAACATTGTCGACATTCGCGGGGGTGGCCTGCAACCACCGGGTCAGCCGAAGACCTTCGATATCCGGACACGCTCTTGCCACGGAGCTGACAATGGCGGACCAGAAGGAGACGGGATTATCCTCAGCGCGCTCCAGCGGAACCACGGCGAACGGCCTGCTACCTGCTCTGGCAGGATAGCTCGGGCTGGTGCGACCCGCACGGGCATACCACTGCGTCAACAGGGTGGACTTGCCATATCCGGCGGGTGCCGAAATGAGCACGAACGGTACGTGGGGTGCCCCGATCAGCCGCTGGACCAGGGCCGATCTTTCAATTGGTGCACCCAGCGGTGGTGCGAGGTGTAGCTCGGCCTCCGCACGGTACTCACCCCAGCACGCGGGGTGATGCTGGTCATCATTCTCCCGATTGCTACCTCGCATCGCGCCTGTCCCCAAGCCGCCCGCAGGAATCAGTGCTGTCACCGTAGTTGACGCGAGGATCGGGCGCGAAAGACGGGCACTTACCGGGCTCACCTCAGCGCACAGCGCGGCGTTTGATCGTCGGTTCGTCGGGGAGCCGGCGAATCTCGACCAGCTCCAGCCCCAGTGCCTGGATCCGGTCCAAGATCCCATGCCGATCCGACGCCCGCATATCACCCCGCAGGGGTGACCAACGCTCACCGGACGGTGGCCACCTGCTCGGCCCGCCGACGGCGGCGGGCGTTCAGCATGGACATGGTGAGGACCTGGCCGAGCATGATCCGTAACTGTCCGACGAGCCGCTCATCGATGGGTTTGCCGTTGACGAACTCGGCGGCTTGACCCCACGCCGTCACGCCCAGCGGGGTGGGCCAGCCGCGCAGGGCGTGCGCGATGGTCCGCAAGGTGGCCAGCGTGGACGCCGCGCCCTGTTCCCCGGCGGCCACCGCGACACAACCAACCGGACGGCCGTCCAGGAACGGTCGCGGTGCGGTGTCGAGATCGTTGAGGTAGTCCAGTGCGTTCTTCAGCACACCGGACACGGTGCCGTGATAGGTGGGTGACACCAGGAGCACACCGTCGGCTTCCCTGATCGCCTCCACCATCCGGCGTACCGGTTCGGCTCGCTCGGCGGGTAGGGGTCGGTAGTGCGGGACATCGAGGTCGAGGCCGGAGAACAAAGACACCTGTGCGCCCAGCTCGGTCAACGTCGAGGTGCACCAGATCGCCAGCCGTTCGGTCCTGGACTCCAGGTGCAGCGATCCACTGAGACACACCACGCGCGGATTGGCTGACGTCATCGCGTTTGCTTCCCATCTCACTTCGGTTGTTCGGCCGATGCCGCCACCGGCACCGGCTCGGTGCTGCGCCACCGGCTCTGAAAGGCTGCGGCGATAAGGAATCCGACAGCGCACATTCCCGTGGCGAGCAGGAAACCGGGTTCCGACCGCTCGGTCACCAGGAGACCGACGACCGACGCGCCGACGGCCGCTCCGGCCGAGGCGAGAGCGTTCAGCCAGCCGAAGGATTCCGTGCTGGCCTCCTCTGGTGCCACATCGTCCAGGGTGGAGAACTGGGCGGTGATCGCCGGATTGAGCACCACCCCCGCGAGCAGCAGCAGGGCGCCGAGCAGCCATACGATGTCGGTGCTGGCCAGCAGACCCCAGCCGATGGCCAGTGCGGCGAGCAGGAACAACAACTGTTGGGCGTTGGTACCGGGTTGTCTCCGGGCTCCCCAGTAGAACCCGCCGGCCACCCCGCCCACTGACAGCACAGCGATCAGCACCCCGGCGAGCGCCGGTGCTCCGCGGTGCTCGGCAAAGGCCACGAGTGACACCTCGATGACCGTGATGCTGCCCATCAGCAAGAACCCGATGGGCAGCAGGCCGAGTACTGCGACGAAGCGCAGCGGGCCGAGCCAATGTCGCTCGCTGTGATCGCGGCGCGGGCTGGGCTTGGTATGTGGGCTGGCCGCCACCAAGACGCTCCCGGAAGCCGTCGCCACCCCCGCGATGATCAGCGCGACGCTGGGGTCGGCCAGCGCCGTCAACACGGCCACGATCGACGGACCGACGATGAAGACCAGGTCGACGACGACGGACTCATAGGCGAACGCCGCTTGCTTGATCTCCGAACCGCGGAACATGCGCGACCACAGCGTGCGCATGATCGCGCCCAGCGGTGGCACCAGTGCTCCGCACAGCGCGGCCAGCAGCACCAGGATCGCGGCGCTGCGACTCTGGCCCATGGTCGCAGCGGCCACGACCAGCAGCAGCACGCCCTGAGCGGTGCCGGTGATGAGCAGAATGGGGCGTGGGCCCCACCGGTCGACGCCGCGGCTCCAGGCCGGATTGCCCACCGCGGTGCCCACCGTGTACAGCGCAGCGGCGAGACCGGCAGCCGCATAGGAACCGGTGCTGCGCACGGTCACCAGCACGAAGACGAGGCCCAGCATGCCGTTCGGCAACCGGCCCAGCAGCCCGAAACAGGACAACCAGAGCGCGCCCGGCTGTGTGAAAAGCAGCTTGTATCGCCCGGTCATGCCGACCTCCCTGGGCGCGGGCCCCGAGTCGTCATACTGCGCACGCAGGAGAGCCGGAACTCCTGCATCCGGCCTCCGTCCGCGGATGGCTGGGGCAACATCTCGGTGATCCGCACCTCACCGGCGGTGCCGGCGCGGCCGGGGGTATCGCACGTCGACAGCAGCCGGACGCCCGCATCAACCAGCAGCGGGTTGGCCAAATCGAGGTGTACCGGCTTCGGCTCGCCGGGGATCCGCAGGAACACCCACCTCGGCAGGCCGTGCCGGTCCGCGAAGTCGATCATGTTGCGGTAGCGCTGCGCGGGACTGCCGCGGCCGATCCCGGCGAACTCGTCCGGAGCAAACCACCAGCTCGCCCGCTGCAGGACGCAGGAACCAATGCTCACCCGAGGCATTCGCGCCGCCCCCGGCAGTCGAATGGTGGGGTGCCTGGCAGCCGGCGGCCCGAACGGGCTGAACACCGTTCCGTCACCGGAGGCGAGCTGCAGCTCGACGCGGTCCTCCCCGTGCCACACCTGCAGGTCGCGATCGACCGCCAGGTCGGAGACGGACAGCCGATGCCTGCCGGTCATCGCCCGGCCGCTCAGCTCCACGGTGCGCGGCATAACCTCCAAGTGGCAGACCTTGCCGAACCGCTGACCCATCGCCACATTGACCAGCCGCAGCGTGCCGGGATCGTGCCGGGCCAGCCAGGTCCGTGCCCTGGCCAGCAACTCGTCCCGATCGTCGAGGAAGCACAGCAGGTTGCCGAACACCGTGAGTCCGGCATGCACCTCGCCGAGGACGACCGTGTTCCCATCGGGGGAGATGAACACGTCGGGTGAGGCCAGCAGCGGCTGCGCACCGATTGGGAGCCAGCCGGCGCACGCCGGACCGATATCCGCAGCGCTCAACCGCACCTCGGGCACGGCGGGACCGCCCCGGTCTGTGATCAGCTCCAGCAGCGCGCGCACCGGCGCTGCCTGCTCGATCTGCAGCGGGTAGCCAGCGGGCAGGGCGCGCAGGACCTCCGCTAACGGAACGCGCTGCCGGTCACCGGCCAGCGCGGCCAGGGCTGGCCGCGCCCGGGCGCGGGCCTGTTCCCGACCCCAGACACCGACCGCCGCCGCCAGGTCCAGCGCAGGTTGCAGCTCTGCCAGCACCGCCGCACAGCGCTGGGACGGCCAGCCGGCGGCGGTCTCCGGCTCGTAGTGCTCGGCATAGAGCACGGTGCGGTCCCGGTAGATCTCTCCCGCACCGCGACGGACCTCAGCCATCCCCTGCGTGGTGAGCCATCCCTCGATGCGTTCCAACACCGCGAGCTTGTCCTCGGCGCCACCGGCGGCATACTCGTCCGCGGCGGTGGCCAGCTCGTCGAGATCCTCCGCCCCCGCGGCCCGCGCCGCCTGCAGTGCATCCGGTTCGGCGACGGGCAGCACCGGGGCGCTCAGCACGAGCCCGCGGCGGTGCAGGCTCAGCACCATCTTCTGGTCGATCGGGCCCCCGCCCCGGCGCACGTCGGCCCACCGGTTCGCGCCAGCGATCAAGGCGGTGATCCTGCGGGCCGCAGCGGGCTGCAGCAACGCCACGGCCGGTCCCAGGACCGGCTGCTGTTCGGCGAGCCGAGCGATGGCTCGAGTGAGCAGGAACTCACTGAGCACCCAATGTGCGACGAAACCTTGCCGTCGCGGCTTGTCCGGTAACCACGGCTCCAGCTCCGGGTCCAGCGCGACGTATCCGATTGTGCCCGCGATGGCGTTGGTGTCGCACTTGGCTACCAGGCGCTGCAGGAACAGCGCGAGCTTTCGTTCGTACTTGTCCGGCCCACCGGTGCGCTCCGGGCGCACCCGCGGCACCGTCCAGCGCAGGGTGTCGGGTGCGAGCACGGTGATGCCCTCCCGCACCCGGGGATCGGTCAGCAGGGCGGCGAGCTCCTGGCGGGCGGCCGCGCAGGCGAGCAGGTATCGCGCTGCCCAGTCGGCGCCGCTGCGGACCAGGGCCGGGAGCTCCGGATCGGCGAGCCGGGCAAGGGTCTGATAGTCAAAACCCGTGGTTCTGGCGACCGCCAGCCCGAAGGCCGTCCAGCTCATGTCGGCTGCCTCTCCGGGTCGAGGCCACGCAGGAACTGCACCCGCAGCTCGCAGGTGTAGTGCCCGCGCTCATCGCAGAGCCAGAGCTGTTCCGGCGCCGGCAGCATCTCCTCGGCCCGGCACCAGGACACCTGCTGGGCCAGGTGGCACAGTAGGTCTACCGCGAAGGGCGACCAGGTGTCGATCAGCAACGGCTTGCGCTCCGTCTCCGCGCGGACGAACACGAACCTGGGCAGGCGCTCGCGCCGGGCGATGCGGCGCAGGGCCAGGAACGCCGTGCTGCCGCCCGCCTTGCGCAGCTCGGTCAGGTCCAGCCGCCAACAGGCGCGCTGGTACACCGCCGCACCGACCCGCACCCGGCCCAGCGGCCGGCTCGGCGTGGCCTGCCGGACCGGCAGGTGCAGGACGGGGACGTCGGTCAGCGCGGCGACCGGTGGGTAGGTCGTCAGGTCGGCGAGCATCGGGTACAGCAGCACCGGCCGGCCTTCCCGGTCGATGAGCCGGGGCCTGCCGTCGATCAGGCGGACGGTCAGCTCATCGCCGGTGACGACCTCATCGCCGCCCTCGTGGTCGACTGCGGTGACGATCACTCGTCGCCCCGGGAACCGGTAGAAGCCCTTGTTCCGCCGCGTGGTCGCCAGCCCCGCGAGCCGGCGTCCGGGCACCGACCGGGTGAGCCAGGTCTGCACCTGTGCGGTGATGCGCCCGGGGTCGTCGACGAAGGTGGTCAGCCAGCCTTCGAGCAGCAGATGATGATGCACCCTGGCGAGCAGCACCTGGGGCCGGTCCCCGAAGGGCTCGCACAGGCAGATGTCG
Organism: Pseudonocardiaceae bacterium; assembly: GCA_035714625.1. Lineage (GTDB taxonomy): Bacteria > Actinomycetota > Actinomycetes > Mycobacteriales > Pseudonocardiaceae. Next base: position 15,626 of record DASTLT010000210.1, read on the forward strand.
GGCAGCGCGTACCGCTGCGGCGGGTCGACGCCCTCCGGCACCGGCAGGTCGACATCAGCTCCGGCGGGCACGTCCACCGGCACTGCGTGCCGGTGGCCACCGAAGGTCGAGCGCAGGTCCTGCTGCGGTTTGGCGCTGGCGGCGTAGTCGGTGAAGCGCATCGACCCGCCTGCGTCGCGGAGCAGGCCGGCCATCTGCTCCTGATGGTCTTGCTGGATCCGTGCTCCACCGGCGGCGGAGAGGTCCAGCCCCGCCCCCACCTGCCGTTCGATAGCCCGCGCGAGCGCACGCCCGATCCGGAGATGAAACGGGGACGATGCCTCCTCGAAGAGAATGAGCCGGTCCGCGTAGATGTCCCCGGCACCACGGCGGGCCGCGACCCCGGTCAGCCTGGTGAACCGCTGTTCCAGCTCGCCAAGCAGCCGCTCTCGCTCGGCCACCTCGGCGGCTGCGAAGCCACGGCATCCGAGGGCGAAGCTGTCCAACTCGGCCATCCAGTGCGCCCGGCGGGGCACGGCCGGCAGCGCGGTGACCGCGCGCCGCAGCTCCGCCAGCCCGTCCACGACCTCGGCCGGGAACACCAGCCCCCGGTGCACGACTCCGGCGACCAGCAGTGGGCGGACCTGCCGGCCGACCTCCGCGACCGGGACGTTCAGGTGCTCGGCGAGCAGTGCGATCGACATCGGACCGGCAGCCAGCGCCGTCCAGACCGCCCGCTGCTGCGCGGTCTCGATCGCGGCGTCCCGTTCGCCGGCGGTTCCGAGCAGGCTGCGCCGCAGCGGAATGTGCTTGCGCAGCGCAGGATCCCGGGCCACCGCGCGGGCCAGCTCCTCCAGTGCCCAGCGGGCCAGCAGCACCGTGCGGCGCTGTTCCCGGCGCTCGATCCGCAGTCCCTCGCCATCGTCGATCTCGCCGTAGCCCATCGGGCCGAAGGTGCTGGTGGTCTCGTTCTTGCCGCAGAACCGCTGCAGGTAGCGGTAGACTTGGCGGTCCACCCGGCGGAAGCGCGCGTTGTCGGGAACCTGGTCGCGTTCGAGGTAGCCGCGCAGCATGCCCTCGTACATGCCGGGATTGGACAAGAACACCGCACCCCGGATGTCCGGCTGCCTGGCGCGCCGGTGCAGCATGGCCCGCAGCGCGGCACGCTCGGCGGCGTAGTCCCGGGCGAAGCGCTCTGCGGTCCCAGCATCGGCCACGCCGGCGGCCAACTCATCGGCTGCTGCCACCAGTTCGGCGGAGCAGCCCAGCTCGGCGAGCCACTCGAAGGGCATGCCGGCGTGGCGGAGCACGAAAACCGCAGACATCCGCCACGGTGCGGTGGGGTCGGTCATGGCGTCCCCGCCAGGACGTTGCCGTCGCGCAACGCGGGCAGCAGCTCAGGCGGCAGGCTCGCCAGCACCTCGCGCACCGTCGACGCTGGCGGCTGGGTGTCGATCAGTCCGCACACTGCGCTGTCCACCGGAGTGCATGCGCCGGTGCGCAGGTTGACCGCGATGCCCCTGCCGGAGCGTTCGCTTCGAGCGCCGAGCACCACATCGGGGTCGAGATCCATCCCCTGGGTCGCGAGGCGCGGTGGCGGGCTCAGATAGGCTGCGGCGACCCTGCCCGGCACCAGCTTCCCGGCTCGGGCCAGTGGCCGGGCCAGCGTGGTGACCGCCTCGGCGAGCTGGGCTGCGGTGCCCTGCTCGGTCAGGGTGAGATGGCGGGCCAGGTCCTGCCCGGTGCGGGCGAGGGTTACCGGACGCCCAGCCCACCGGGGCTCGGCCCAGCCGACCGGCCAGTCGAAGACGCGGAATCCGGCCACGCGGTCCACGACCTGCGCCACGGCCCGCAGCCCGGCCGCGCCCTGGGCCAGGTCGATGCCCGGCGCACCGACCCACAGCTCGGCCAGCACTCGAGTTCCCGTGCCGCGCAGGGTGTCCAGCGCTGCGGCCAGCTCCGGCCACCCCACGGTCGAGCCGCCGCGGCCCACCGCGTGCTCGCTGGTGGCGCATAGTCCGAGGATCACCGTGTGCGCGCTGTCCACCGCTGCCGCCATGACCTGGCGCAATGACACGCGCCCGGCCCACGGCCCGGCCGGTTCCGGGTCGGCTGCCCGCTCTCGCCAGCGCAGCCCGGGCCGAGACTCGGTCCCGAACGGGTCGACGACGCGCCAGGCGAGGCCCCGCGGGGCAGGGTCGAGGGCGGCGCCGGCCAATGGGGGCAGGGTGCGCAGCGTGGCCCAGCAGGCGGTGGCGAACCGTCCGGTCACGCGCAGCCTGCGGCCCGCCGTGGCCAGCTCGCCGACCAGCCACACCCCAGCGGGCAACTGCTGGTCCCGTTCGATCACCACGGTGACCTCGCGGTGGTGGCCGGCCAGCGCGGCCGCGTGCGCCAGCACCTTCTGGTAGGGCGCGGGTGCGGCGGCGGCCCGCAGCACGTCGGTGCTGCGCTGGGTGCTGCCGGTGGTGAGCTCGAGGTCGTCCAGCCGCAGCCGCACCCCGTGATCCGGGCCGGCCAGGCTGGTGAGCAGCGCGCCCAGACCACGCAGCCGACGGCACAGGCCGGCGTGCTCGTCGCGCAGCGCGGCGGCACCAGCGTTGCGCAGCAGCGCGGCGGCGCGGTCACCGGGCACCGGCGCCTGGGTACCACCGTGCGCCGCGGCCAGCAGCTCGGCCAGGAACAGGGCGTTGAGGTCGAGTGCCTCGCCCCCGGCCAGCCGGAGGCTGGGATCCCCGTGCGGCGGCACCAGCGTGATCATCGGCTGGCTCCCGGCAGGTTGGCCATGGACAGGCGCAGCTCGCTGGTGAACGGCCCGGTCGAGCGGTGCAGCCAGAGCTGCTCGGGTGTCGGCAGCATCTCCACCAGGGTCACCGGGCCGAGCTCGGCGAGGCGCCGCAGGCTGTGCTGGCTGAGCACGGCGTCCAGGTCGAGGTAAAGCGGTTTGGTCTCGGTGGGGCTGGCCGCGAACACGTGCCTGGGCAGGTCCAGCCGGTGCCGCAGCGCAGCGACCGCCAGCGGCAGGCGTGGCGGCCGGGTACTGACGAGCTCGGCGCGCTGGTCCTGGGTCAGCTCCCAGCGCGCCCGCTGCACCACCACGTCCTTGACGACGATCCGCGGCGTGCGCGGGCCGAGCGCCACCCGGGGCACCTCGACCTGCGCCGGGGCGAACACCCGCAGGTGCGGGTGGTCCTCCTCACCGACGTAGAGTTCCAGCGGTCCGTCCGGGCCGAGCAGGGTTGGCTCGCCGCCGTCCAGCACCACCCGCAGCTCGGCGACTGCCGCCCGGTGGCATGCGCTGTGTGCGGAACCGGTGACTTCCAGGAACGTGCCGGGGAAGCGGTTGCTGACCAGTCCCTTGTGCCGCCTGCGGTGCAGCACTGTCGCCAGTTGCTGCGGGCCGCCCCAGACCACCAGCAGCTCGGCCAGCTCCCGCTGCAGAGCCTCGGGGTCCGGCGCGAAACCGCCCTGCAGGCCCCAGCCGAAGACGTAGGGGTGAATCTCGCCCAGCACCAGCGGACCTGCACCGGTTCCGGTGAGCAGCAGATCGGGGCTGATGAAGGCGGCCTCATCGGCTGGTTGTGCCAGCTCGGCTAACCGCCCGGGATCCAGGGCGGCGATCGGGTCGTCTCCCGCGGCGGCGACCAGCTCCCGGAAGCTGGCGCGGATGTGCTGCACGCCCGCCAGGTGCCGGGTGAGGTGGCCGGCGGAGATGGCGGTGCCCAACCGGTCAGTGAAGTCCAGGAAGGACAGCTCGCCGTCGCAGCCGGCGAGCACCTCGGTGGCCAGCTCGCGGTGGGCCCGGCGGACCTGCTGCCCGACCGCGAGTCCGAAGTCGAGCACCGGGGCCAGCTCGCGCTGGATCCGCTGCCGCCAGCCCTCGGGCAGGATCAGCGGCTGTCCGTCGCCGGGACAGTCCTCAAACAACACGAGCCGATCTGCATAGGTGCCACCGGCCTTGCGCCGGGCCGGTGCGCCGGTGAGGGCGCTGAAGGCTTGTTCGGCGCGGACCAGCGCTGCGCTGCGCTCGCCGGGTGGGCTCGTCGCGAAGGCGGCGACGTGCCCGGCGAAGCGCCGGGCCTCGGCGGTGAACTCGGTGAGCGCTGGGGTGTCCGGCAACTGGCGCAGCACGTCACCCAGCGGGTCGAAGGTGGTGGAGCAGGGCTCGCAGCGGCGCTGGACCAGCGCGGAGCGCTCCAGCACCAGCAGCGCGGCGGCCACGGTGCCAGGGTCCAGTCCGGTCGCCGCGGCGAGCGCTGCGGTGTTCCGGGTCTCGTCGCAGGCTTGGAGCACGAGGAGCTGGTCAGCCGAGAGCGGGATCGGTGCCGCCCCGGGCAGCAGGGCGTGATCGTCCCGGATCCGGACCACCGGCAGGCGCCGGGCCGGCACCAGATCCCGGATCGGTGCGCTCCGGGTGGCCACCCGGCCGATCACCGCAGCCGCCCAGAACGCCACGAACGCGACGCGGGCCTGCACTCCGCCGGGCTGCTCGGGGCCGAAAACGGGCTCGTCGGTTGCGCCGAAACGACCGAAGGTCACCGGACCGAAGGCGCTGGTGGTCTCGTTCTTGGCGGCCAGCCGCTGCAGGTAGGAGTACAGCCGCCGGTCATGTGCCCGGGCCGCCGCGCCGTCCTGGCGGGCTCCGGCGTCGCGATAGCGCGCGGTCGCGGCGTGGAAGTCGGGGGAGAGCTGCAGCAGGGCGTCGGCGATGTCGGACCGGGCGGCGAGCGCGCGAAGCCGCCGCGCGCCGTGCTGCCAGGCCGGCTGTCCGGCCACCTCGACCTCGCCGGCCAGCCGCTCGGCGAGCCCCGTCAGGTCCAGCCAGGTGCGGTAGGTCTTAGCCAGTTCGCCGTCACCGAGGTCTTCCGGGTCGGCGCCGACTCTGCGCGCCGCCACCTGGTGGGCCCCCACCTGGCGGCGCAGCGCGGAGAGCCTGCGCAGCGCCGCGCGGTCGCCGCGTTCTCGGGCCCGGTCCACCGCGCGCCGGAACAACTCGCCGAGCAGCACCGAGCGGAGCCGCTCGGCCTCGTCGGTGACGGCGGCCCAGCACATGGCGGTACGAGCTGGTTGCGCGGTGGTCACCTCGTCGAGCAGGTCGAAGCTGAAGCCGGCGCGACGTAACAGAAAGGTATCGAGGACCCGCCAGTTCATACCTGCTCCGGTAGGTCCAGCCGCACGGTGACAAACGGCCGGTTGAGTTTGGTTCTGGGGCTGGGCAGGCAGGCCAGCACCTGGTCATCCGTACCGCTGGTCAGCGCGGCGATGAGAGCTGCGCTGTGCTGTGGGTAGGAGAGGGATGCCGCGGCGAGGGCGGCTGCCTCGCGGCGCGTGGTCTCGCTGAGCCTCTCTGCCACCAGCCCGGCACCGGCCATCGCCAGGGCGAGGAGGAAGGGATCACCGACCGCCGTGGCGTGTTCGCCAGCCGCCTCGAACAAGCCTGCCGCTTCGCCGGGCTGCCGGTCGATGAGCAGCCGGCCCCGCTCCAATGCCATGTGCGCCCGGTAGTAGTCGTCGCCTGCCGCCTGGGCGAGCCGGTAGGAGGCAGCCAGCAGCGGCAGGGCCGCCGCGACGGCGCCGCTGCGCACCAGCAACCCGCCCTCGCGGTAAGCGTGGTGCTTGAAGAAGGTGTCGCCCCATTCGGCACTGCGCCGGGAGAATCGCCGCCACACCTCCACCGCGGCGGCAGGCTGTCGCGAGTACTCCTTGAGCACGCTGACGTTGGACACCAGGTTCACCTTGAGGTGGGTGGCATCGGTGGTGGCCAGCTTGCCGATGAGCCGGATCGCCACCCGCTCCTCGGCCATCGCCGCGTCCAGTTCCCGGAGCTGCACGTGACCCAGTGCCTTGACGTTGTGCAGCCAGGCCGCCTCCACGGCGGCGACCTCGGACTCGTCGCCGCCCAGCCCGGCCAACCCGGCGCTGACCTCGGCGAACCCGGCCGCAACAGCGCCCACCCGCTTGATCAGCAGCAGGGCGCGAAGCAGTCGGGCCCGGGCCCGGACGACGCCGGGGCCGCGGTCTGCCGCAGCCGCCAGATGCCGCAACGCGGTGCGGTAGTCCAGCACGAAGACGTGCACGGTGCCCAGGTAGCGGTGGGCCAGGCTATGCAACGAGTCCTTGTCGATCACCGCCGTCGCGTCGAGGCCAATGGATCCCGGGTCGTCGCCGAGTTCCATCCCGGCCACCGTGGACCGCACCCGATCGACGTCGAGGCCGGGACACCGGTCGAGCTCGGCGAGCATCCGGTGCGCGGCGAGCACGCCGGTGTCATAGTTGGTGCTGAAGAACGAGCTGCGCATCAGCCCGATCGCGGCGGCGACGGTGTCCTCGGCCGAGGTCGCCGCTGCCAACTGGTCGAGATGACCTCGCTCGCCACCTGGCAGCGGCGCCCGGTCGGGCCCGGTGGCCGGGGCTGCCGGTGCGCCGGGCTGCAGTGGCCGGCCCAGCCGCTCGATCAACGACGTGAGCATGCGACGCCGGATGGCAAGTCGCTCCGCAGCGCCGGCACCGGTCGGTTGGTGCTCGCC
>DASTLT010000211.1:0-23510 GCA_035714625.1 Pseudonocardiaceae bacterium
ATCTGAGCCCTCGACGAGACCGACCCGTCATACCCATCTGACTTGAGTACAGCGAGAAGCTCGGCGCGATCCTGTTCAGAGAGTTTCATGGAACACATTATCCACATCCGGCATAGGGATGTAAAGATCTACGTTTTATGATACACTAGGGACCCACCACCCGAACGCGCCCTCCCGGTCGGCGATAAAGCCGTCCACCGAGACGCTCATCGAGTAGATCAGCATGGCTTCGACCCTCATCGCACCGGAGCGACGGACGATCATCGCGATGAAGTTCACCATGGAGCTTGACATCGGGCTCTCCTTCCTTCTGCAGGCTGCTCTGCCACAGCTAGTGACCGATCGCGAGACGAAAACTCATCGTCGTGGGCGGTCCACGCGATCGTACGGCCATCGCCGACGCCGCATTGAGATCCCGAAAGCGGAACCCTCACCGAACAAGATCGCGACGCGGACGCGGCAGGTGGGGTTGCCCGAGCTGCGCGCCTTTGACCTGCACTGTCTCAGAGAGGTGGTCCGCGAAGATTCTCGATGAACCGGGGCTATTCGGACACCTTTGAACACGCCGCACAATCCATCAGGCCGTGGACGACATGCCCGCTCGGGTGTACCGAGCGTCGGATCCGTGGCGTAGACGGCACGCCGCTGGACCGCCCGCTGGCTGATACCTGAGCGACCGCCAGCTAGTTCCAGTTCACCCATGGCCGTCTTTCCGGGGTTCCCTGGTCGCCTCGATTGCCATGCCCCGCCGGGGGGTGGGGCTGGGCCCACTCTGGGCCACGTCGGCCGCTGCGCCCGATGCCTCTGCACCCGGCCTGACCGGGTGATCCGGCCCTCTGGTCTGACCCCCTGACCCGCGATCGGCCCTCGCGGCCGGACCACCCGGTCCGGCGAGCACGGAGGCCCTGGCCGGTCGGCCGCCGTGACCCGGGCGAGTGGCGCCCCACCCTCCGGCGGGGACATGCCAATCGAGGGAGAAATGGAATGTCCACCGAAACAGCGCGATGGCTGAACACCATGACGTTGATCGGCAACACTGATCACCGCGGCACAGCCTGGGTCAGGGGCGGCGGTCTGCGGTGAGGCCGCGGGTGCGCAGGACGCGGCGCTCGAGGGGGGCGAACACGAGCAGTTCGATGGCGACGCCGACCACCAGGATGAGCAGGATCGCGGTGATCACAAGGTCCATCTGGGACAGGTCGCGGCCGATGGCGAGTTGCTGGCCGAGCCCGATACCCAGGACCGGGGAGTAGGCGATGAGCTCGGCAGCCATCAGCGAGCGCCACGAGAACGCCCAGCCCTGCTTGAGTCCGGCGAGGTAGCCCGGGAGCGCGGCGGGTAGCAGCACGTGCCGGACCCGTCCGAAGGAGCCGAGGCCCAGCACCCGTCCCACCTTCTGCAGCAACGGGGGTACCTGGTCGAACCCGGCGAGCAGGCCGTTGGCAATCGACGGCACGGCCCCGAGCAGCACCACGGTGTAGATGGTGGCGTCGGTCAGCGAGAACCAGATGATCGCCGCCGGGACCCAGGCGACGGAGGGCAGGCTCATCAGTCCGCTGATGAACGGGCCAATCGCGCGACGCAACCAGCCGCTGCGCCACATCGCCAGACCGAGCAGGGTGCCGATCACCACCGAGGCCAGGAAACCGAGGGCGCCGCGGGAGACGCTGGTCGCAACCGCCTCCCAGGCCCGGCCGTCGCTGATCATCTCGACCAGCGTGTCGAGTACCTCCCCTGGGCTCGGCAGCGCGTACTTCGGCTTGAGGTGGGCCTGGTAGGCGAGCTGCCAGAGCCCGAAGAACGCGGCGGCAGCGATGATCGGGGGCAGCACCGAGCGCACGAACACCGTCCACGGACCGGGCCGCGGCGGGAGGGCTGGTGGCGCGTCCAGCGCGTCCAGCCCTGCCTCAAAGGTCCGGCTGTCCACCCGGTTGTCGTCGAGGGCGGGGCCGCCGGCAGTTCGGCCCGGCTGGTCAGCGGGCATGGCGGCGGATCTCCGCACGCAGGTGACCGGTGATCTCGGTGGCCAGCGCGCTCACCCCGGGGGACTCGATCGCCCGGGGCTGGGACAGCTCGACCTGCCACTCCCGGACAATCCGGCCGGGCCGGGAGCTCATCAGCAGCACCCGCTGCCCGAGCCGGACCGCCTCCCGGACGTTGTGCGTCACGAACACGATGGACAACCCCTGCTCGGCCCACAGCCGGGTGAGCTCCTCGTGCAGCGCATCGCGGGTGATGGCGTCCAGCGCCGCGAACGGCTCGTCCATCAGCAGCAACTGGCTGTACTGGGCCAGCGCCCGGGCCAGCGCCACCCGCTGGCGCATGCCGCCGGAAAGCTCGTGCACCCGCTTGCGGCCCTGCCCGGCCAGGTTGACCAGCTCCAGCAGCCGCTCGGCCGCGGTGCGCCGCTCCCGGCGCCCGACCCCGCGGGCCCGCAGCGCCAGCTCGACGTTGCCGGCCGCAGTCAGCCATGGCAGCAGCGCCGGTTCCTGGAACATCAGTGCCGGGCGGCCCACCGTCACCTCGATGCAGCCCGAGGTGGGGGTGGCGAGCCCGGCGATGAGCGAGAGCAGGGTGGATTTCCCGCACCCGGAAGCACCGAGCAGGCAGACGAACTCGCCGGGCCCCACGTCGAGGTCGATCCGGTCGAGCACCGGCGGGCCGCCCGGCTCGAAGACCTGGACCACCTGCTGCACCCGGACGCTGGTGGGCAACACCGCAGCGCCGGTGGACCTGCCCGCCAGCGCCGGGGGCACCGGCGAGCGGGTCTGTTGCAGGGACGGATTGGGCATGCTGCTATTCCTTCCCGAGCCCACCGGCAGAGACGGTCGGCAGGCCCCGCTCGGTGCGGATGCGGTTCACGATCGACAGCTCGTAGATCCCGTTCAGATCGACCTTCTCCTTGGCCACCCCGGCGACTACCGCGTCGTCGGCGCTGCGTTGCAGGGACACCGCGACGGGGTCCACCGTCACCGTCAGGTTCTGCCAGGCCCGGTCGAGCACGTCGGGCCGCAGTGCCTTCCCGGTGCGGGTCTTGAGTCCGGCGTTGACGGCGGCCCTCGCCTGGTCCGGGTGCTGATCGATCCACTGCACCGTGTCGACATGCCCGCGCAGCAGGGCCGCAACGGTCTGCGGGTACTGCTCCAGGAACTCGGTGCGCACGATCAGGTGGGTGGTGACGAACTTGCCACCGGGCCACAGGTCCTTCTCGTCGACCAGCACCTTGGCGCCGGCATCGAGCACCAACCGGGAGGCCCACGGCTCGGGCACCCAGGCCCCGTCGAGCTTGCCGTCCTGGAACAGTTGCAGCGTGTCGGCGTTCTTGGTGGGGCTGATCGTGACGTCGCCGCCGCCCTGCACGCTGTTGCGCAGGCCCTGCCCGGTCAGCCAGGCGCGCAGCGCCACGTCCTGGGTGTTGCCGAGCTGCGGGCTGGCCAGCGTCTTGCCGCGCAGGTCCTGCGCGGTGTTGATGCCGGGGCGCACGACGAGCTGGGCGCCGCCCGAGGTGGCTCCGGCGATGATCCGGATCGCCTCGCCGTCGCTCTGCCTGAAGGCGTTGATGGCCGGGTTGGGCCCGAGGTAGGCCGCATCCAGGGCGCCGGCGAACAGCGCCTCGACCGCGGAAGGGCCGGCGTCGAAGATCTGCGTCTGCAATTTCGTCGCGCCGAGTGCGGTAGGTAGGAAGCCCTGGTCCAGGCCGACGATGGGGACCGCGTGGGTGAGGTTGGCGAAGTAACCCAGCCGCAGAGCCGGGGCACTACCCGAGCCCTGCGCCTGACCTGCGCTGCCCTGGCCGGCACCGCAGGCTGCGGCCAGGGCGAGGGTTCCCGCGGCCAGCAGGACCGCGAGGGGATGTCTGAGCCGGGTGGTGCCGAGCCCGGGGGATCGGGGGTGCTGTGACATGACGCGGTCCTTGACTCAAGGGGTGCGCAAGGTGGCGTCGGAGCGGCGAAGGCAGCGCCGCAACCGGCACGACCGCACGCCCGGCGGATGGAAGGTCGGGCTGGGTCAGGCCGGCAAACAGATCATGCTGCGGGTACGCCCGTAGTCGACGTGGCGGCGGGCCACGAGCTTGAGCGAGAGTGCAGGCACGTCCGGACCATAACACGAATGAGTGATCTCGACAGCGGGCAAGCTCAGCTTCAGCTCGAGCGTGTCCGGCGGGCCACCCGGGCCGCAGCCCTGGGTTGGGTGACCAGTCGGCTGCGGCAGCCACGCAGCTCGACGTGACGTGCCCAGGCCACCGATGCTCAGCGCGCTGACGGATCAATGCGCATTTAGCGTGATCGATGAGGTCGGGGCAGGCCCAATAATTAGTGACACTCTGTAGCACGGCCACAATGTGATAGTCAGCGCACGCTAGATCGATAGTCGGGACAGCCGAGGAAAACGATCTACAGGTCATGATCTAAGTGACCGAGCGTGTCACAACGGTGCTTTTCGGTAGCAGACGCGGCCCTTCCGCCACCACTCCCCCCAAGTGGTTGACATTTCACCGAAGCACGCGGCACGATTGTTACCCGCGCGGCATCTGGTGTTCCACAGGGCAGGGCGGACGTCACCGGAACCCGAATAGCACAACATGAAGGGGATCATGTGAGTAACGCACCGGCCTGGATTGTGCCGCCATCCTCGGCTCAACCACGGCCGGCGCAGCACCGGCCACCACCACCGCAGCCCCCGCCGCAACCACCACCGCAGCCGCCGCAGCCGCCCCCGCCACCACCGCCCCGGCCACAACCACCGCTACACAATGAATGCCTCCCCTCTCGCTGGCCGGTGAAAACATGACCAACGGATGCCTGAATCAGGTAGCAGATATCGGTGGGTTGAGGGGGACGGCAAATCCGGGGCGCGGGAGGTAGGCGAACAACCGCTCCAGGCGCAGCATGGCCGCCCCGGGCAGCACCGTCGCCAGGAAGTCTGTCCACTGCGCAATCCTGCCCCGCTCGGCCCGGTGCAGCCGGCCGTGGCTGGTCGTCACCCGCAGGTACACCTCGCTGGTCAGCGCCGAGCCCGAGGACGTGTCCGGGCTCGCTGCCCCAGTCCCCCGCCGCTCCTGGCCCCCGGCTGGCCCCCTCCCCAGGACCGAAAGTCCTCCCCCCGCACAGGTCCGACGACGGGCAAGGGGTCCCCTGGCGGGGCCAGGCCGGCGGGTGGGCTGGTTACTGAAGGTTGTGGTGGGGTGGTGGGGGTACCTGATCGCGTTCTGCATGTAACGAAATGGGTCGCGGGCCAGGTATCACGTAGCGAGACAGGACTACCACGAAGGAAGGGCGCAGATGGAGCCCCTGCCCACCATCAATGAGGATCCCCCCACTCCCCGCCCGATCCGGGTGGCTGAGCGCTGGCGGGTGATCTGGCATGGCCGTCGCGACGCCCGGCGTCTCCCGGTCGGCGCCGACCTGCCGCCGCCCTACCTGGAAACGTTGCGCGCCGAGGCGGAAGCCGGACAGCGCACGGTCAGCGGGTGGCTGCACCGTAAGATCGTCCCGGTGGACCGGGAAGCGGTAGAGCTGCTGACGCTGCTCGAGCAGCACCGGCGAGACCCGGTGCCCCGGCCGGCCGCCACCGTGCCGCGGCCCGCTCCCGACGACGGCGACCCGCGATCGACGTTCGCGATTCCGGCGTGGGTGCGCGAAGCCCGCCAGGCCGCTGCCGCCCAGCAGGAGTTCGACCGCCACATCAAGGAGCGCAACCTCGCCGAGCGGCGGCTCGGCCAACTGGGCAGCATCCGCCACCATCTGATCGAGGCGGCCCGGGCGGCGGCCGGGGCGCACATCGCCCGCTACGAGCAGTTGGTCGGGCTCTACTGCGCCACGCTGCTGCGCCGCCAGCCGAACCGGGACCTGGCGGCGGTCGGCTACCGGCCCCGAGCGGTGACCGCAGAGTCCTGGGTGCACGGCGACATGCCGCTGCTCACCCTGGAGTTCACCAGCGAGCTCGCCGAGCGCTACCGCTGGTTCCTCAAGGAGTTCGCGACCCGCACGTCCACCACCCCACGCCCCATCCCGGTCGAAGTCCCGCGTGCGGGCTGATGTTCAAGGAGCCAGTGCCGTGCCGCTGTTCAGGAAGCCGCCCCAACCGATGACGAGCGCGGAGGACCACCCCGTCCTGGCGGGCCCGGTTCCCGGTCCTCACGTGGATGAGAGTGCGTTGCGCGATCTCGTTGAGTCCGAGGCACGTCAGGACGCCGCCAGCGGAATGTACGACGTCAATCTCGGCACCCACGGGCATCCGCTGATCATGGAACACAAGATCGACCGGTGGAACCACCGGTGGTCGGCCGCGGCGGAGCTGCGCCAGCAGCAGGACCGGCGGATCGCGCAGCGCCGCTACCGGCTGGCCACCCGCAGTCGGGCCACCGGGGAGATGGCGCAGCGCCACCTGGAGCAGGACCTGCAGGACGCCTTGGCGTATCGGGACCGGATGGCAGGCATCGTGGCGGGCCGGGAACCCGGTGACGACGGCGGGTTCTGGCCGGCCGAGAGCCGGATCGACGAGGACCGCCGGGCGGAGGTCGGCAAGGACTGGGCGATCTACCTGGGCGCCACGTTCGCCGAGATCGGGCTGAACTACACCGCCTTCCAGTTGATGGGCAGTTCGTTGCAGGAGACCGCAGTGCTGGCCGCGTCCATCATCCTGGTCAACGTGCTGCTGCCCAAGCAGCTCGGCGAGTTGGTGGCCCGGGTGCGCCGGGCCCAGCGCGGACGAGCTGCGCTGCTGGCCGGCCTGCTCGGCGGGGCGCTGCTCTGGGTGGGGGTGTCCGTGTTCGTCGCGCAGGTACGGACCGCTTACCTGCTGCTGCCCAGTGCCGCGGCGCAGCAGACCGGGGCGACCTCGCTGCTGGAACGGGCCGGCCTCGGCGCGGTCACACTGACGGTGGGCTGGCTGCTGGTCGTGCTCGCGGTGGGCATGGTCGTCCTGCTGCGCAGCGCGACCAGGTACAACCCGTACCTGAAGAACCTGCGCACGGCCCGCGCCCGGGTGGACAAGCTGCGCGCCGCGCTGGTGCACCAGCACGGCGATGTCGTGGTGGCCCGTTTCGACCTGGACCGGACCAACGAGCCGGAAGCCGATCTCGCCGAGCAGTGGGCCGGAACGCGGGCCGCGCAGGACGGCTTCGCTGCCGAACTCAAGCACCACTACCAGCACCATCTGACCCGGAACCTGGCCAATCCGACCATCACCGACGGGGTCGAAATCGCGGTGGGCCGCACGCACTTGCGCCCCGAACCCGGGGAGCTGAACCGATGACCACCCGCCCGGGTCGGATCCGCACCACGGTGACGCTCGTGCTCGGTCTGGTGCTGCTGGCAAGCTGCGGCGGCGCGAGCAGCAGCAACCCGCCGGGTGCGCTGGCGGTGATCGTGGGAGCCCACGCCAACATGGTGCCGCCCAGCCTGGTCCCCGCGGTCCGAGCCGAGATCGACACCGCCTCCGATCTCGGCTCCCCGGTGACCGTCATCGTCCCGGACGCCACCCCCACCGCCTCGGCAACACTGGACCTCGCGGTCCCGAACAACAACCCGTTGTACAAACGAGACCAGATCACCCAGCTCAACAACGTGCTCGACACCGCCCGGGCCGACACCCCGGAGGTGGACCTGCTCGCCGCGCTCGGGCTGGCCGCCCGGTCGGTGGCCGACGCCGTCGGCCCCAAGACCATCATCGTGATCGACAGCGGCCTGCAGACCAGCGGGGCGCTGCGGTTCCAGGACCAGGACGGCGCGCTGCTCAACGCGAACCCCGGCGAGGTGGTCGACCTGCTGCGGCGCACCCAGCAACTGCCCAACCTGACTGGGATGCGGGTGGTGCTCACCGGCCTCGGTGACACCGCCGCACCGCAGCCCACCCTGCCCCAGCCGGCCCGGGCCGTCCTGGTAGCGCTGTGGCAGGCGATCGTCGAAGCGGCCGGGGGTAGCGCGGAGATCCAGGAAGCGCCACTGCCCAGCACCCGGACGCTGCCCGGGCTGCCCCCGGTCAGCGTGGTCCCGGTGGCGCTGCGGTCAATCGGACCGCTGCCCTCGGTCACTGTGCTCCGCGAAGGCACCGTCGGCTTCCTGCCCGACCAGGCGGTGTTCCGCGATCCCGGTCAGGCCCGTTCGGTGCTGGCCGACTACGCCCGGGAGATCGCGAACGGGAAGCGCGCGGTGCTCACCGGCACCACCGCGTCCGTCGGTGACCTGGCCGGCAGGCTGCGGCTGTCCCGCGAACGCGCCAACGCCGTCCGGGATCTGCTCATCTCGCTCGGCGCTCCAGCCGACCGGATCGAGGCCCGCGGCGTGGGCAGCGACTTCCCCGGCTACCTGCCCGACCGCGACGCCCAAGGCAACCTCGATCCCCTCGCCGCCGCCCAGAACCGCCAGGTCATCCTCGAGCTGACCTAACCCACCCGCATGTCGGGCTCTCCTGCACGGTGGGTCGGGCTCTCCTGCACAGCATGTCGGCGCTTGCGAGTTTTGCCGTAGCGCTCATGCGCGGCCTGCTTGCTCACCCCGAGCGCGCGACCGATCTCGGCCCACCGCGCCCCGCGGTGGCGAGCCAACTGAACCAGCCGGGCCCGCCACAACTCCACCACCTGCACCAGCACGTCCGCCGCCGCCAACGCCTCGAGCACCGGTCGCAACTGGCGCCGGCCGGCGTCCGGCTCGGCGCTCACGGCGCCCTCCTGCGGCAGATATCGGGCGAAACGCGACGCGGCCCGCAGCGCGTCGTGAAGCTGCCACCGCAACGGCGGCTGGTCCGGAGCCGAGCCGGGCGCTGCGCGGGAGCTTGCGGGAGCACCGGTGGCGCGGGCCCCGCCGCAGCGGCCTGCCCCGTCCTGGCTCTGCGCCGGAAGCTCCAGGTACAGCCGGATGGTGGTACCCTCCGGACTGGTGTGCATCCGCACCAGGTCGGAGAGGTAATTGACCAGCAGCAGGCCGCGGCCGCTGAGCTGGTAGTGGTCTGCGGGGCGTCGTCCGGCGAGCGGATCGGTGATGTGCCCCCTGTCGCGGACCTCACAGACCAGGTGGCCCGCCTCGGCCCAGACCGACAGCGTGCCACTACCCCCGCCATGGGTGACACTGTTCGCGATCAACTCCCCGGCCATCAACTCGAACTCTGTGCAATCACTGCCCAGCCCGAAGCGAACAGCCTGATCGACGGCAAACCGGCGAGCGTGGGGCAGGGTGGTGATATCGAAGGTGATGGTCGGGGCCCCCGATGCGGGCAGCGGCTGGTTGTACTCGGCAATGATGCGTTCGGGTGCATACGCGGGGCTGTACCGCTCGCCGTCGATGTCGACCAGGAGCGGGTGGGTGGCTTCGACGTCCGCGAGGACCTGAGGGTCCAGCGTCGCCACGTCGTACGGGCACAGGATCGTGACGGCGTGCGCCGCGAAAGCTAAGTTGATCAGCGCCTCGTGCTGGGCGCAGGCCGGGTATTCCAGGGCGTTGCGGCCGACCCAGACCGGCTGGCCGATGATCCGCACCCGCTCGGTGGGGTGCGCATCGACGAAGGCGCGCAGCACGCCGGGAATGATCCGTCCCGGGTTGCGCCCCACCCGTGCCATGTCCAGCGACGTCACCCGCTCGGCGTCGGTGCCCAGTTGGGTCAGGATGAGTCGCAGGTTGGGGGCGGGTACCGCGACGGCCACCGGCTCGCCCGCAGCCAGCCCGTCCCGGATGAACGAAACCGTGCCCTCGAGGTACTCCTCGTTGCCGCGGTAGAACAGCGCTGGGTGCACGAACTCGTCACGAGCCGACGTGTGGAGGACCGTCGCCAACGCTTCACCTCACTCATAAAACCGAATACCAGCGCGAACTCGGCTGGCCGGGCCCCGCTATTTCCGAGCCCGCTGGGCATGAAGGTAAGCGGTCCGCGCTGGGGTCACAAACCGACCCAGATCAAATCACATCAGGTGACGGAGCGCGGTGTCCGTCACCGCGGTCGCCCTCAGGCAGGCGGACCAGGGAGTCGTCCCCGGCCAGCGCCGCCCACCAGGCCCGGTCGAGCCGGGAGGGCACGAGCCAGCCGGGACGATGGTGCGACGCGTGGCGCTGTCGTCACTATCGGCTAACGTGACCGCCGTCACCAGGACTGGCCCAGGGTAGGGCAAGGCCGGGAGGTACCGGCGTACGGGCGGGCAGCGTCTGGCCGTCCGCTCGCGGCCGTCCTCGGTGCTCAGAGCTGGAAGGCAGGATCGACGTGCAACACGGGATCACCCACCTGTTCATCCCCGGGCCGACCAACGTCCCCGACGCGGTCCGGCGCGCGATGAACATACCCATGACCGACCATCGCGCCCCCGATTTCCCCGAGCTGGTCCTGCCGTTGCTCGCCGACCTGAAGAGGCTGCTGGCTAACGACTCCGGGCGGGTCTTCCTGTATCCCGCCTCCGGCACCGGGGCGTGGGAGGCGGCGATCACCAACACCCTCAACCCGGGGGCCCGGGTCCTGATGTCGCGTTTCGGGCAGTTCTCCCACCTGTGGGCGGAGATGGCGCGCCGGCTCGGCCTGGATGTGGTGTGTGTTGACGTCGAGTGGGGCGGTGGGGTGCCGCTGGAGCAGTACCAGCGCCACCTCACCGCGGACAAGACCATCAAGGCGGTCTTCGCCACGCACAACGAGACCTCCACCGGAGTCACCTCCGACATCGCCGCAGTGCGGGCCGTCATGGACGCCGCCGACTCCGACGCGCTGCTGTTCGTCGACGGGGTCTCCTCGATCGCCTCGATCGATTTCCAGCAGGAGGCGTGGGGGGTCGACCTCGCCGTCACCGGTTCCCAGAAAGGCCTCATGCTGCCCCCCGGCCTTGCCGTGCTCGGCGTCAGCGACAAGGCCCTGCAGGCCGCGCAGCGCGCCACCATGGCGCGCAGCTACTTCAACTTCGCCGACCAGGTCACGACGAACGACGCGGGTTATTTCCCCTACACCCCGCCGATCCCCCTGCTGCACGGCCTGCGCGCGGCCCTGGACCTGCTGTTCGCCGAGGGCCTGCCGAACGTGTTCGCCCGCCACCACCGGCTCGCCGAAGGCATTCGCCGTGGCGTCGACGCCCTCGGCCTGCGGCTGTGCGCGGTGTGTCCCGCCCTGTACTCCAACACCGTCACCACGATCATGCTGCCCGCGGGAGTTGACGGTGCCGAGGTCTGCGCCATCGCCTACCAGCGCTACCGCACCTCGTTCGGCGGGGGGCTGAGCAAGCTCGCGGGCAAGGTCTTCCGCATCGGCCACCTTGGTGACCTCAACGAGATCTCCTGCCTCGCCGCGCTGGCCGCCGCCGAGATATCGCTTGCCGACGCCGGCGCCAAGGTCGAGCTCGGCACCGGCGTCGCCGCAGCGCAGACCTACTACCGCCGGGAGTCGGGTCGATGAGCCACACCCGCTACCCGATGCGCAAGCCTCGGCTGCAACGCAGCGAGCTGGCCGTGCCCGGCTCCAACCCGGCTTTCCTGGCGAAGGCCGCGCACAGCGCCGCCGACTACGTGTTCCTCGACCTGGAGGACTCCGTCGCGCCGCCGGACAAGGAGCAGGCGCTCATCGAGACCGCTCTCGGGATGGCCAACGTCGAAGCCATCGCCAGCAGCGGCGGCCGGTTGGAGGCCCTGCACTTCGGGGTCGCCGACTACGCGGCCAGCCTGCGGGCGCGCACGGTCAGCATCGGGGGCCTCAACCCCGACTATCCCGGTGACCAGTGGCACTTCGCGTTGTCCCGCATGATCGTCGCGTGCCGGGCCTACGGGCTGCGCCCGATCGACGGTCCGTTCGGTGACTACTCCGACCCGGACGGCTATCGGGCCGGGGCCCGACGGGCGGCCGCGCTGGGGTGCGAGGGCAAGTGGGCGATCCACCCCAGTCAGATCGAGCTGGCCAACGAGGTCTTCAGCCCACCCCCGGCCGAGGTCGACCGGGCCCGGCGCATCGTCGAGGCGCTGCGGGCGGCCGAGGCGCAGGGCAAGGGGGCCGCCTCGCTGGACGGCAGGATGATCGACGCCGCGTCCGAGCGGATGGCCCAGACCATCCTCACGTTGGACGACGCGGTCCGTCGGGCCGAAGCCAGCCAGGCCTGAGGGAGCGGGCGGTGGACATCCACGAGTACCAGGCAAAGGAGATCCTGGCCCGCTTCGGGGTGCCGGTGCCGCGCGGTCGGCTGGCCTACAACCCCGAACAGGCGTCCTACCGGGCCCAGGAGATCGGCGGGGTCGCCTGGGTGGTCAAGGCCCAGGTGCACACCGGCGGTCGCGGTGCGGCCGGTGGGGTGCGGCTGTGCCACTCGGACCGCGAGGTGCAGAAGTACGCCAGCAACCTGCTCGGCACCCGACTGGTGACCCGGCAGTCCGGATCGGCGGGCAAGCCGGTGCACCGGGTGTACGTGGAGGCGGCCAGCGAGATCGCCCAGGAGCTGTACCTGGGCATCGTGCTGGACCGCAGCACCGAGCGGGTCATGATCATTGCTTCGGCCGAGGGCGGGGCGGAGATCGAGGAGCTGTCCACCACCAAGCCCGAGGCACTGGTGCGCACGTCGATCGAGCCCGCGCTGGGATTCCTGGACTTCCAGGCCCGGGAGATCGCCTTCGCGCTCGGGCTGGGGGCGCCGCAGATCGCCCAGGCCGTCCGGGTCTTCCGCGGCGCCTACCGGGCCTTCCGGGACTTGGACGCCGCCCTGCTGGAGATCAACCCGCTGGCGGTGACCAGCGACGGCGCCCTGGTTGCGCTGGACGCCAAGATGTCCTTCGACGACAGTGCGCTGTTCCGCCACCCGGAGATCGCCGAGCTGCGCGACCGCAGCCAGGAAGACACCCGGGAGATCCACGCCGAAGACAACGGGCTGGCCTACGTCGGCCTGACCGGCAACATCGGCTGCATGATCAACGGTGCCGGACTGGCCATGGCCACCCTGGACATGATCAAGCTGGCCGGCGGGGAACCGGCGAACTTTCTCGACATCGGCGGTGGCGCCTCGCCCGAGCGGGTGCTCAAGGCCTTCCACGCCGTGCTGCGGGACAGCAGCGTACAGGCGATGCTGGTCAACATCTTCGCCGGGATCAACCGCTGCGACTGGGTGGCCCAGGGCATCCTCGCCGCCTACGTCGAGATCGACGTCAAGATCCCCGTGGTGGTGCGGCTGGCCGGCACCCACGTCGAGGAGGGGCAGAAGCTGCTTCGCGACTCCGGCCTTCCGATCATCACCGCAGACAGCCTGGCCGAGGCGGCCGAGAAGGTGGTCATCGCCGCCGGTCGCCGTGTCTGACCACTCCGAGGAGCGCTGATGGCCATCCTGATCAACGAGCACACCCGCGTCGTCGTCCAGGGGATGACCGGCCGGATCGGCCGATTCCACACCGAGGATATGATCAACTACGGCACGAACGTGGTCGCCGGGGTCACCCCGGGCCGAGGCGGTGAGAGCGTCCTGGACCGACCGGTCTTCAACACCGTCAAGGACGCCGTCGCCGCCACCCGGGCGGACGCCTCAATCGTCTTCGTGCCGCCGCCCTTCGCGGCCGACTCGATCATGGAGGCCGCCGACGCCGGGATCCGATACTGCGTCGCCATCACCGACGGCATCCCCACCCAGGACATGATGCGGGCCAAGCGTTACCTGCAGCGCTACCCGCCCGAGCAGCGCATGGTCCTCACCGGGCCCAACTGCTCCGGCACCATCTCACCCGGCCGGGCGATGCTCGGCATCATGGCCGGCCACATCTACCTGCCCGGCCGGGTCGGCGTCATCGGCCGCTCCGGCACCCTCGGCTATGAGGCCGCCGCCCAGATGAAGGCGCTCAGCATCGGGATCTCCACCTCGGTCGGCATCGGTGGGGACCCGGTGAACGGGTCATCGTTCCGGGATCATCTCGGGCTCTTCGAGGCCGACGACGAGACCGACGCCATCGTGCTGATCGGCGAGATCGGCGGCCCGCACGAGGCCGAGGGCGCCGAGTACGTGCGCGATCACGTGACCAAGCCGGTAATCGCCTATATTGCCGGGCTGTCCGCACCCCGGGGCCGCAAGATGGGGCATGCGGGCGCGATCGTCTCCGTCGCCGGGGAATCCGCCCAGGAGAAAGTGGAGATCCTGACCGCTGCGGGGGTCACGGTGGCGCCCAATCCGTCGCTCATCGGGGCCACCGTGGCCCGGGTGCTGGCCGAGCGCGGCCTGCTGCCAATCTCTGTATGAACAGCCGCCCCAGCATCCAGCAATTCCAGCATCCAGCAATTCCAGCCGGGAGGAGCCGCCGTGCCCGAGCCCGTCATCATTGTCACCCGCCGCTGGCCCGCGCCGGTCGAGCAGGAGCTGCTGCGCCGCCACCCGCAGGCCCGGCTCAACGCCGACGACGTGCCACTGGGCACCGAAGGACTGCGCGCCGCGCTGGCGCAGGCCGACATCGTGCTGCCGACTGTCTCCGACCGGCTGCCCGCCGAGCTCTTCGACGGGCCGGTGCGGACCCGGTTCCTGGGCAACTTCGGTGTCGGCTACAACCACATCGACGTCGCCGCCGCCGCGAAAGCGGGCATCGTCGTCACCAATACCCCCGGCGTGCTCACCGACACCACCGCGGACACCGCGATGACCCTGCTGCTGATGGTCGCCCGCCGGGCCGGGGAGGGCGAGCGCGAGGTGCGCGCGGAACGCTGGACCGGGTGGCGGCCAACGCACATGATGGGCGCCGACGTCACCGGTAAGACCCTCGGCATCCTGGGCATGGGACGGATCGGCACCGCGGTCGCCCGGCGGGCGCATTTCGGCTTCGGGATGCCGGTGATCTACTACGACTCTGCCCTCGACAACAGGGCCCTCGACAACAGGGCCCTCGACAACGCCCCGACGGACGTCGAGCCGCCGCACGGGATACCCGGCGCCCGCCGCGCCGGCTCCATCGAGGAGGTCCTGGCGGCTGCCGACTTCGTGTCGCTGCACATGCCCGGCGGGGGCGAGAACACCCATCTCATCAATGCGGCCCGGCTGGCCCGGATGAAGCCGACCGCCTTCCTGGTCAACAGCGCCCGCGGCGACATCGTCGACTCCACAGCGCTCGTCGACGCGCTGCGCGCCGGAACGATCGCCGGTGCCGCCCTCGACGTCTACGAGTTCGAGCCCGACATCCCTGTTGGACTACTGGAGCTGGAGAACACCGTGCTGCTGCCCCACCTGGGCAGCGCCACGCTGGAAACCCGCACCGCCATGGGCATGCTCGTGCTCGACAACCTCCAAGCCTTCCTTGCAGGCCGCGAGCCCCCCTGCCAAGTCACCTAAACCGGTGTGTCGGGCTCTCCGGCACGGTGTGTCAGGTTCTTATCGTGAGTCGGGCTAGCGAATCAGCACACCTTCTGTGCCGAACTATTGAGTCCGGCCAGGCACAATATTTGCAAGAAGGAGTAGGCCCGATATGCATTCTATGGATCAACAAAGTGGTTGTGCTTCTTTTCGCGCCTGCGGTCAATCGCGAGACGGTGGTCCTTGACCACTGTGCTAAGGCTGCTGTTCTCGACTACCTGTTACGGGTGAGTGCATCTCAGGAACGTTATCCCTGCATTCGAGGGCGCGAATATTCGGCGCCCAAGCACGATCTCCCGAGCCAGCCGGCAGAAACATCCGACGCCGTACGCAAGAGCCCGACACACCCGGGGGGTCAGCGGGTGGTGGGGAGGCCGGTGGGGGCGACGGCGTCCCAGGGGGCGTCGATGTGCACTACGTCATGCCCGGCCCGCT
This sequence comes from Pseudonocardiaceae bacterium, assembly GCA_035714625.1. Lineage (GTDB taxonomy): Bacteria > Actinomycetota > Actinomycetes > Mycobacteriales > Pseudonocardiaceae. Next base: position 15,698 of record DASTLT010000211.1, read on the forward strand.
GCAGGATGCTGGCTGCGATGCTGGCCCGGTAGCCGCTGCCGCAGTGCACCCACAGGGTGGCACGGGGCACCTCGCCGAGCCGTTCGAGCAGGTCGTGCAGGGGGATGTGCACTGCGGTGGCGAGATGACCAGAGGCGTACTCGTCGTCGCGGCGGACGTCGAGGATGACCGGTTCGCGCCCGGCATGGAACTCGGCGAGCAGTTCGGCCCACCCGGTCCGTGGGTAGGACTGGAGGGGATGGCCCGCGATGAGCTGGGCGGGGCGGTCCCCGAGGGCCACCCGGAGGTCGTCGATGCCGATCCGGGAGAGGTCGCGGATCGCCGACTCGACGTCCTCGCGGGTGCCGACCAGGGTGATCGGATCACCCCAGGGCAGGGTCCAGCCGAAGAACGTGGTGAAGTGCTGGCTGTACGCGAAGCTCAGCGTGCCCCGCAGGTGCTCGTGCGCGAAGGCGGCCCGGTCCCGCAAGTCCACCACCCACTGGCCGCCGTCGAGCCGGGTTCGCAGCTCCTCGGCGGTCAGCGGCGTGGGCACCGTCAAGTCGGCGGGGTCGGCGCCCTTGCGGTTGATGGGCCCGAGGTGCGCGTAGTACGAGGGGTAGCCGGTCAGCCCCGCGATGAGCGTCGCGACGAAGTGGTCCTCATCGGGGTCGGTCAGCGCGTGGTTGTCCTGCTTCTGCGCCCCGATGGTGGAGCGGGTAAGGCCGGTCGCCGGTCCGGAGGAGCAGAAGCTGCCAAACCCATGGGTGGGGTACAGGCCCGCCTGGTCGGCCACCCGGGCCGCCAGCGCGCGCACCGAGCCGTACTGCGCCCGGGTGAGCCGCTCGGTGTCCTGCGGCGTGATCAGGTCGGTCCGTCCCACCGAGCCGTACAGCAGGCTCCCCCCGGAGAACACCGCCTGCTCGTGACCATGAGTGAGCAGATAGGACAGGTGGTGCTGGGTATGACCGGGGGTCGCGATCACCTGGACGGTCAGTGACCCGACCCGGAACTCGTCCCCGCCGGCGACGGGATCGCGCTCGAAGGCCACCTCGTCAGCGCCGTTCAGCAGGTAGCTCGCTCCGACCTGGCGGGCCAGCGTCAGTCCCCCCATGACGTAGTCGTTGTGGATGTGCGTCTCGGCCACGTGGGTGATGCGCACGCCGGCCTCGCGCGCGGCGGCTTCCACCCGGTCGATGTCGCGCTGCGGATCGATCACCAGCGCCACCTCACCATCGTGCACCAGGTAGCTGCGGTCACCCAGCGGTGGGGTCTCGATCGTGACGACCTCCACGGCACCTCCCGGCTCGTTTCGTGCGACCACGCACTTGTCCGTACATTACCCTCTGTCGGAGCGGCTGAACTGGAGTGGGAGATCTGAAATGGCGGGGCAGACCAGGCAGGCGAGACCGCTGGACCGCACCAGTGCGGTGCCGCTGTGGGTCCAGTTGCTCGACGATCTCTCCCGGCGGCTCGACGCCGGCGCGTTCGCCACCCACTTCCCGGGCGAGCACCAGCTCTGCGCTGAGTACCGGGTCAGCCGGCACACCGTGCGCGAGGCGCTGCGCCGCCTGCGCGAGTGCGGGATCCTCGACTCCGGCCGCGGGCGGGGCACCCGGGTGCACGTACCGCGGATCGAGCAGCCCGTCGGAGCGCTCTACTCGCTGTTTCGCGTCGTGGAATCCCTCGGCCTGGAACAGCGCAGTGAAGTACGGGCGCTCGATCTGCGCACCGAGCCCCGGGCCGCGCACCAACTGGGGCTGCCCGCGGACAGCGAACTCGTCTATCTCGAACGTCTCCGGCTCGCCGACGGGGAGCCCCTCGCACTGGACCACGCCTGGCTGCCGCGGGATGTCGCGGAGCCGCTGCTGGACGCCGACTTCACCCACGCCGCGCTCTACGACGAGCTCGACCGGAGGGTCGGCGTGCGGCTGACCAGCGGACGTGAGCATATCCAGGCCCTCGTGCCACTGCCAGCGCTGCGCAAGACGTTGCAGATCGGACGCACGGTGGCAGTCTTCGCCCTTGAACGGCAAGGCTGCTTGCAGAACCGGCCGGTGGAATGGCGTAAGAGCCTGGTCCGCGGGGACCGCTTCAGCCTCGCCGCTGAGTGGAACCCAGGCTCCAGCTACCAGCTCGGCGTCGCCGGTGCCCAACGCTGCAACCCCGGTTAGGGGGTACCGCCCCAAGCCGGCAGGTACCCCCCATGGACGGGTCGAGCAAGCCCCTACGCCGGGCTCCCGTGCAATGCGGCGATAAAGGCGTCGGGTTCGTCCAGGCTCAGCCGCAGGGTGTGCAGCCGCACCGGGATGCCCAGCATGCGGGCCCGGCACGGGGGATCGATGCCTACCCGAACCAGCCCCCGCGATGATCCGTTCACCAGCCACCTGCCAGCAAGGCCATGCACTCCCCACCCGGTGACCAGCCCCGAGTCCGGGGCCACCGATCGGATGGCGCGACGCGGGATTTCGGCCGTGAACGCCCACCCCAATCGCACCCGGACGGCGCCTGGACCCAGCTCGACACCCGATGCCCGGGGACCTGTCCCCAGCACAGCGAACAACGGGAGCAGCACCTTGGCATAGCTGATATCGAAGCGGACCATACTTCTCACCCACCGTCCATTAGCTTAGGTTCACCAACATCGTGTGTACAGTCGTGGTCATGCTTGACCACCTGGCGATCCAGTGTGCCGACGTCGACTCCAGCGCCGTCTTCTACGATGCCGTGCTCGTGCCGGTGGGCGGAGCACGGGTGATGGAGTTCGGCGAGGTGATCGGCTATGGGGTTGGCGACAAGCCGTCGTTCTGGCTGGGACCGCTGATCACCGGCGAGCCGAACCGCGAGATTCACATCGCCTTCGCCGCCCCGGACCGGGCCAGCGTCCGGGCATTCTTCGAGGCGGCGGTGTCCGCAGGTGCCGAAGTACTCCACCCGCCCCGCGTATGGCCCGAGTACCACCCGAACTACTACGGAGCCTTCGTGCGCGATCCCGACGGCAACAATGTCGAGGCGGCGTGCCACCTGCCGGGAGACTGAGTTGCTGGTGGCTAACGCTGAGCGCCCGGGCTTCTGGATGGACACCGACGCCTGGACGGACCCCGGCGGCGGGACGCCGGCCCGGCCGGACAGGTTCGCCCGGCCGGTTGCGGGTCGGCGTGCCGACCCCGGTTCCTGCCGCGCGCTGCCCGCGTCCGGCCCTGGCTGATCCTGAGCCCTGGCTGGCCCTGGGCCCTAGCTGACCCTGGAAGTAGCTACCTATACTGCTTCTTCCGGGCTACCGACCGCTAAGCCGTCCTGACCGGCGACGCTCCAGCGCCGGTGCGATCTCCACCGACCGGGCCGATGAGGAAGGCGGCAAGACCTCGCAATGCTAGGAGACATCGCCGACCGTATTGAGGCAATTCTCGATGCGCGCAAACGCCAACTGCCGCAGATCCGTTCGGACGTCGAGTGGCTGCGGGACATCGACGACCATATCTGCACGCTGGACCGGGCGGTGGACGAGCTGCGGTGCCACCCCGCGACACCCGACGAGGCCCGGGCCGCCCTGGCAAATTTCCGCCTGACAGAGATCCGGGGTGAGATCGCCGAGGCGCTGCGCCTGTTGCGTGTGCTGGAGACGAGATTCTCCCGGGGAACCATCAATATCGGTGTGAGCGGGCAGGCCCGGGTCGGCAAGAGCACGCTGCTGCAGGCCATCTCGGGGCTGGGTGACGACCAGATCCCCACTGGTGAAGCCCTGCCGGTCACCGCGGTCCGGAGCCGGATCTATCACTCATCCGAAGCACCGCGCGCCACCCTGCGGCTGCACTCGTTCGAGACGTTCGTCACCGACGTCATCGCGCCTTATCATGCCGAACTGGCGCTGCGGGGGTTGCCGGCTGCCCCTGACGAGTTTCAGGAATGGAGCTATCCTGCTCCGGCGGAGAACGACCTGGCCGGGTCGGGTGACAAGCCGAGTTATGTGACGATGCTCAATCGGCTCCGGGCGATGCAGGCGTCGTTCTCCTCCTATGCAGCGGACCTCACCGGCCGCGAGCGGGTGGTGCCGCTGGAGGAGTTGCGGCCGTTCGTCTCCTACCCGACGAATGAGGAGGAGCAGGCGCCGGGTGAGACACCGCGGCGATACCTGGCGGTGCGCGACGTCCGTATCGATTGCACTTTCCCGCAAGCCCAGGTGAAACATCTTGGAATTATCGACCTGCCGGGGCTGGGTGAGGTCGCCGTGCGCGCCGAGCAGCACCACATCAACGGTTTGCAGAACGAGGTCGACGTGGTGCTGCTGGTCAAGCGACCGGTCGAGGGAATGGCGTACTGGGGAGAAGCCGATGCGCGCGCGCTCGACCTGATCGACGGGGCCCGGGGGTTCGTCCAGAAGCGCGACTTCGTCTTCATCGTCATCAATAGCGGCGGTACCCCGACTTCCTTGGCCACCGCGTTGCGGGACCACATTCGAGGTCAGGTCAACAGCGGACGGCAGGACCAGTTCTTCCGCGTGCTGGAGACCGATGCGGCGGACACCTCGGACGTCTTCGAACGTGTGCTGACGCCGGTACTCACCCAGCTCGCCGAGCGGATGCCCGCGATGGACACGGCCGTGCTGGCCGGCACCCGAGCCGAGCTCCGGGCGGTACTGCATAAGATCCAGGCCACCATCGAGGACCTCGGTGGGGTGCTGGCCGCCGTGAAGCAGGCCTCCGGCAGTATCGCCGAGGACCTGGAATGGCGCACGAACCGGCTGCGCCAGGACTTCGCCGGGGCATTGATCGGGCTGGTCAATGAGTTGCGGGAGCAGGCCAGGGCAGCCATCCAGGATCCGGGCTTCACGCACGCCGTGGAGAAGGCATACCTGGCGACCCGGGAATGGATCAAAAACGGGCTCGGAGTAGGGCAGCGGCGCTGGCAGGACGAGGCATTGCGCAGCATGCTCGTGGACCAGAACAGCAGCCGGTACGCCGGAGAGGAACTGAACCGGGTACGGGTCGAGATCAGCAACTGCTTCCAGGGGATTGATGCCTTCTTCGCCACCCGGATCCAGGAGCTCTGGCGCCAGATCGCCAGGATCCTGTTCGCCCAGCTCGGCACGCTGCTGGACGGCTACGACGGCGAAGCTGCCCTGCGCCGGTTCGCCGAGCTGCTGGCCACGGCCGCCGAACCGTGCCCGCGGCTCAGCAACGCGGTGCACCAGTTGCTGGCCGTCCGCCTCGACTACCGCTCCCAGCTACACCCCCGGGTGCGCGCCGAGCTGGACGTGCTCACCCTGCAGGAGCGGGATCCCGACACCGGCCAGCAGCGGAACCGTATCGTGGTGGAACTCAACCAGGCCGGCGCCGAGCAACTGTACCGCTCGGTCGTCCATATGGCGGAGCAAGCCGCCCACCTCACCAAAAAAGCCCTCCTACGGGAAGGACTCACCCCCGCCCTTGTGCTGCATGCGGCGGCAGAACAGTTCGAGGACACCTTGATCCGTTCCGGTGACTCCGAGCGCGAGTTCAAGCGCCTCGCCCGGTGCTACCGGGACGAGATCTGGCCGGGAGTGTTCCACGAGATCGATGCGGCGAACGCCCGCGTCACGAAGGTGATTCGAGCCCGCGAGCTGCTCGCCGCGCGCCTGGGTCAACCACCCTGGGAGGAAACATGACCAACGACAGCGAGCTGGTCTTCCGCATCGGGCTGGTTGGCCCCTCGCGGGTGGGAAAGACGTCGCTCATCACCGCTGTGCTGCGGGACAGCCAGCGGTTGCTGCAGGGCACTCCGGTGGCTATCAAAGCCGTCGGGAGCCCGACCGAGAAGCGCATCGCCCAGCACCGGCGGGACCTGGACGGCTCGCTGCTGGCCGGCGAGTTCAGCCCGGGTGCGCTGCGCGGCACCGAGGAGCCCTTCACCTTCCAGCTCCTGCTCGATCCCGGCGTGCCGGGCGCGGGGATCCGTTTGGAGCTGCTCGACTACCCCGGGGGCTGGGTGGACTCCAGCAAGCGACCGCACGACCGCGACGCGGACTGGGAGCAATGCAAACGGTTCCTCGTGCAGAGCAGCGTACTGATGATCCCGGTCGATGCCACGGTGCTCATGGAGCCGACCGCATCGGCGCACCTGCGGGCCGTTCCGTCGATTCTCACCACCCCGGAGGTCAGCGAGGTGGTCCGGGAATGGCTGAAGGAGCGCAACTGGCGCGCCGCCGAGCCCGCCCTGCTGCTGATCTGTCCGGTCAAGTGCGAGTCCTATTTCCACGACAACGGCGGACGTCGGGACGAGTCCGACAACCTGCTGGAGATGGTCCGGCGAACCTATGCGGACATGATCGAGGGGGTGCCCGAGGAGGCGCCGCACGTCAAGGTCGTGTACTGCCCGGTCGACACCATCGGCTGCGTTGAGATCATTCACGTAGAGTGGACGCCCGATCCCAGAGAGCCCAGCGGGATGGCGTTCTCGGCACATTACGGGGTGCGGTGGCCGGGCCGGCAGAACGTCAAGGGTGCGGCCGAAGTCCTCATGGCATTGTGCCGACATCTCGTGGCCGCTCGACGCAAAGTCGAGCTGGAGGACGCCGAGGGCAAGGAACTGAAGGCGTCACAAGCCCAGGCCTATGCCGACAAGGACGAGGGGCTCTTCCGGAACATGTGGTATCACATCAACGGGGAACGCAAACGACGAGCGGCGGCGGCGGCGGCGAGAACCCAGGACGCCATCGACGCGCAGAAACGGGTCACCGCACTCACCGAGATCATCGCGGACCTGGCCGAACGCGATCCCGGGTCCCGCGTCCACCAGTGGTAAGAGGTTCGGGTGCAGATCTTCGTCCAGACCCGGGGGGCGGCGCGGGCCGCGGACTACTGCTTCTTGGGCCGGGCGCCGCACTCCCCGTGGTGGCGCCGATACCGTGATCACACCACCTTCGACTATCCGACGATCATCGTGCACTCGGACGGGACGGACTGGCAGGCGTACCTGAGCGGCATCCCGTCGGCGCGGGTTGACGCGGTAGGCACGGTGGTCCGCTACACGGTGGTGTTGGAGGGCGGTTGCGGGGACGCCGAGACCGACGCCAACAACCGCGCGCTGGCGCTGATCGCGGCCTGGCTGGCCGACATCGGCACCGGGACCGCAGGCGGCGCGGTCCAGGCTGCGCTCGACCGGGAGTTCCCCGGACCCGTGGTCGAGTGGCTGCTCACCGAAGAGCCGGAGGTGGGCTGGCCGGAGACCCGGCGGCGCGCCCTGGCCGCGCTGGAGTCGGTGCCCACCGCTGATCCGGCCGCGGAGACCGGCCCGCCATCCTGGTTCGGCAATGTCCGTGCGCCGGGGCCGCGGGCCGAGTTCGTGCACCGGACAGCGGGCCTGCTGGCCGGCACGGCCGGCCGTGCCCTTTTCCTGAACCTGATCAGCAGCCCGGACGATGCCGCCGCGCTGGCCGAGGACGATCTGCCCGCGGCCATTCTCGCCGAGGATGTCAGGGGCATTTCCACCGATCGCGTCGCGGAGCTGAACCCAAAAAAAGCGCCGGTGCCACCGCGGAGCAACCACCAGGTGGCGACACGGCAGACGAGCCTTCTCGTGCGCTGGCTGGCGGCCCTGGTGGCTGGCGTGCGTCGCTGGTTTCCCTAGCGTCAGTCCTGGACGGCGAGCTGCCGAAGACGCCTCGGCTGCCGGCGGCCGGCGAGTTCCAGGTGGAGATCACGGTGAGCGGCAGCGGCGAGGAAAAGCTGCTCGCGGTGGCCGGGAAGTGGCGGGACAGGGGCGGCGGGTGGCTGGAGTCGGAGCTGCACGGGCTGGCCAGTATCCCGGCAAGTCCGGCTGACCAGCTTTCGGTGACGGGATGGGCCGCCGTGCAGGT
>DASTLT010000212.1:0-19056 GCA_035714625.1 Pseudonocardiaceae bacterium
CAGGAGGTCCTCCGCCGTTATATCGGTATCCACCGAACCGGGCTGGCGTAGCTTGCGGAACGCCGCCACGGTCCGGCGGGCGGCCGGCGCGAGCGCCGCGCTGCCCAGTTCTCCAACCGTTTCGACGCCGAGCGCCGCGCAGACTCGGAGCAGGTCCCGGGTGTCCTGCTCGACGATCGCCGCACTGTCCGGCGGCTGGATCAGGACCCAGCCGCCGGCCTGCGCGAGCTCGGTGACGGCCCGCCGCACCTCCGGCGAACCGGTGTACGCTCGCAGCGACAGCGGGTCGAGGGGGATGTCCAGCTCCCCGGAGGACACCCTGGCGGTGTAGGTGTTCTGCAACTCCGCAGCCTCCCTGGCCAGCTCGGAGAACTGCTCGTCGGCGAGGCCGAGCAGTGCGCTGAGCCGGGCGAGCCGGCGCCGCAGCGGCGCGGGCGAGAGTTCGTCCCGCTTGTACACGAGCTTGTGGCTGATTGACGCCCAGGTGTGCTGTAGCGCTGTACGCACCTGGACCTCGGCTCGGAAGCCGGCGAACGCCCGCCACTCGCCGAACTCCAGCCGCCTCGCCGGCAGGCACACTATGTAGTGGCTCGACTCGTAACCGAACTGCTCCGGTTCGGCGGCGCTGCGCCAGTCCACGGTGTTGTCCCAATCCACCTCGAACTCGTGCGCCAGGATGGCTGCCACCCGTGGCAGGTCCTCCAGGTAGTAGGTGACGATCCTGATCCCGGTGAGGTCAGTGATCTGGTCCAGCGGATCGGCGTACTTCTCGGTCTTCCGTCGCACCTTCTCCAGCAGACTATCCACCGTCTTGGTCCGCGCCTCAAGCTGCACGACGTCGATGTCCTCCTCCCGCAGCAGGGAACCGATCAGGCGGAGCATCTCTGCTGTGAACTCCTGTTGTCGGGGCAGCCGCTGCCTGTACCGCTCCCTCATCGCAACCGCAGCCGGATCGACCGGTCCGCTCGCGCTCCCGTCCTGGATGCGCTCAGCTCGCCAGCCGGTCATCCCGCGCCCTCAGCCCGTCCGGCGATGAGTGAGTTGTTGAAGCGCGAGCGGAGGGTCAAGACCACCGGACGCAAGTTCTCGTAAACCAGCAGGGCGGTGCCGCGCCGCATGCCCCGGATCCACTTCGGGGTGCTCCAGGTGCCCTCTTTGGTGTTGGCGATCCGCTCGCCCCGGACGAGGTTCTCCACGTACGCGAGCGTCTCATCGTCGCGGGCGCCCGGCAGGATCACGAGCGCGGAGTGGTTGCTGACGATCGACCGGGCGGCGTACAGGCCGTACACGTCCTGCATCTGGGAGAGGTCGTGGAAGATCGTCACCAGCTGGATTTTCGTGCCAGCCGAGGTGGTGGCCAAGGTGGTGAGGTTCTGCAGCGGTGCGATGTTGCCCGCCTCGTCGAGCAGCATCAGCAGCGGGGTGGCCTCGGCCTCGGCCGACCCCGCTGGCTCGGTCCCGGCTGGGCGGTCCATGCGTAGGTCGGAGGCGCGGTTGTTCTTCGCGTAGGCCATCCGCACGACGGTCCGAACGAGACCCGTGAAGAGGTCGCGGTACTCCTCCTGCTCCTCCGGCGGGGCGCAGAGGTAGAGCGTGTCGGCCGGTGAAGCGAGGAAGCTTTCCAAGTCGATGAACGGTGGCTCGTCGATGCCCACGTCGCTGTAGTCGAACACCCGCAGCACCGACGAGGCCGTTGTGTAGACACTGCTTCTTGCCCGGTCCTCGCGTTGCCAGGCATCTTCGGCTGACGTCAGCGCCACCTGGTTTCCGGTCGCCTGCAGGAGACTTCGGACCTCGAACTCTTCCTGGGTCTTGATCCACTCGACCACCTTGCTCATCGAACGGCCGTGCCGGGCCGCCGCGAACAGGTGGGGCGCCAGCAACTGGGCCGCCAGCGAGTACCAGAAGTCGCCATCCTGTAGGCCGCGCAACTCCCGTGCTTCCGTAAGGGCGTTGGCGGTGCGCACGCAATCGTCCCAGGTCGAGCAGTGGTCGAGGATGTCCCAACTGTGCCGAAACCGCTCGTACGGAGTGCCCTTCAGTGCGCCAGCGGGATCGAAGACATAGATCCGTCCGCGCTGGCCGCGGAACTTGTGCGTGTCGTCGAGGACGTCCCGGCGCACAGACGTGACGAGAGCCGGCCCGTCCCATTCCAGGATGGTGGGTACGGCGAAACCCGACGTCTTGTAGCTGCGCTGCGGTCCCAGCACGAGGACCGGCCGGAACTCCTCCGACGAGTACGTCCGCCGGCCGTACGTGCCGAGCCGGACCCGGTACCCGCCCAGGTCGACACCGTCGGGACTGTCGCTGGTCAGCGACGCCCAGTCATTCGGTCGGGACGGCGCCTCCGCACCGCCGGCCCCCGGCACCGTCACCACACCATCGGGGTAACGAACCGGTACCCCGCAGTGAAGGGTTTGACGACGCTGAGGCCCTGCCGGCCCCGGTCGCCGTACAGGACGTCACGGATGAAACCGCACAGGCACTTGTGCCGGAAGAACTCCAGGTACGCCTCGGCCGCGGTCTCGCCGGTCAAGAAGTCGTCCTGGTTGAACTTCTGCCGCTTACCCGCCGACGGGATGTAGGTCTCCCCCACGTAGCCGAACTTGAACAGCAGCAGCCGCCACCGGTTGTTGCTCGGGGCCGAGACACTGTAGTGCTCGGCCACTTTCTTTTGGTGGTTCCAGCGGCTCACGCTGTAGTCGATGCGACCGAACTCCTCCGGCCCCATTGTCACCGGGTCGCTGAGCGAGCCGGTCCCGGATGGCACCCGGCTCAGCAGCGTCTGGTTAAGGACCTGGATGTTGGGCAGCAATGGCAGGTCCTGCTCTGATGGGCTGTGGTCGATCTCGACCGCGACGTTGAACGAGTAGCCGGCCCGCTCAACCTGGATGATCTCCTCCCGCGGCTTCACCTGGCTGCTCCTTCCGCCCCTATCCTCCGGACCCAATCCGGTCAGTTCCTTGTCAATGGTCTGGACCGTCGACTCCACGATGTGAGTGAACGACGGCATGAACCGTCGATACCACTCGTGGAATGCCGCCGACGACGAGCGGGGCCGACTGAGTTGGATCCTCCCCCTGCCGTCCAAGGCGTAGCTGAACTGGTAGTCGGGGTCGAGGTACTGGAACTCTATGCCGTCGCGGAACCGCTTCGCTTCCAGCGATGCGAGGTTGTGGAAGCCGGACGCCTCCAACCCGTCCTGCAGGGTGCGCTGGAGCAGGAGGGTGACCCGCCGTTCCTTCTCCTCCGACCAGCCCCCCAGGAAGTTCGTCTGCGCCGTGTAGGAGAAGTCGCCGACATGCGTTATGTGCTCGAGGATCCCCTGGTCCGCCGCACCAGCGAGATACGCCTCGTGCGTCAGATCCTCAAGGGGAGTTAGCTGCTCGGACATCTCGTCTCTCCTCCACTCGGCGCGCCAGCTTTCTGACCAAAATCTCGTCCAGGACAATCGAGTCGGGTGATTTGCGGCTGTTCTCGACATCTTGGCTCAGCAGCGAGAGGATGGGGAAGAGCACCTGGTGCAGGCCCCGGGCACCCGCCTCCAACTTGGCCGCGTTGGCCGCGATCCACCGGCGGGCGTCGTCGGTGATCTTCAGCGTGGTGCCCAAGGAGGCGAGGTACTCCACGTAGAACTGCGACGGATCGACCTGCTTGGTCCGGAGGATGCCGACAAGGTCCTCCTCGCTCAGCGCCGAGAACTCGATGATGACCGGGATCCGGGCGACGAGTTCCTTCATGAAGCCGTACCGTTCCACGTCCTGGGGTATCACGTGGTTGTGCCGAGCCAGGCCGCGCATCACCTTGTGCGGTCGGTCGCCGGTCCTTGCCAGCAGGTCGGTGAACGCGCCGGCCACCACGAACAGCAGGCCGGCGGTATTGAACACCATCTCCTCCTCACCGACGTGACGACTGGGCGGCAGGGTGATTCGAGCGCCGTCGATGAACTGCAGGAGCCGGCGCTGGACCAGTTCGGCCCGGTCTTCCTGGGAGTTGCCGTGACTGGCCAACTTGTCGAACTCGTCGAGGAAGACGATGCCCTTACTCGCCAGGGCCAGTTCTTCCAGCTCCGGCGGCTCGTCGAACTCTCGGTCGCCGGCCCTGCTGCCGATGAGTCTGCGGGACGCTCGCAGTAGTTCGACCAGGACCGTGTCGAGCGACTCCTCGCCGATCCCCGTGCTCAACAGGCGGGTCGCGTCAGCAATCGCCAGCGGTATCTGCAGCGCATCGGCCGCGGTCCGGATCGCGTGCGTCTTACCCACTCCGGTCGGGCCGATGATAAGTGCGTTCGGAGCCGTGTGCGCCGGGTCGGACTTACCGTTGAGGAACCACTGGACGTGCATGGCGAGGAGCGTGGCAAGATCCCGCTTCCCTACCTCCTGCCCGACCACGCCAGTGGACAAACGACGGAAGATGGCCGGCGCACTGTGCAGTTCGAGAACTTCGCTGGTCGGTTCATCGTGGTCGCTCATCCAGGCGGATCCCATCCTGACTCGACGCGGTGCCGCGTCGGCGAGAACGTCGTTTGGTTACGGAAGCCGGCCCGGCCTGACGGATCGGCCCAATACCAAGTCCTGGATCGGGCCGCGCCGACGTCGTCCGAGCCCCGCCCAGCCACCCGACGCCCGGCGCGGTCTCCATGTCGACCACTACGGGAGAGTGTGGTGCGACATTTGATAGATCGTGCGAGAACGTCATGTCGTTACGGAAGCCGGCCCGGCCTGACGGATCGGCCCTATACCGAGTCCTGGATCGGGCCGTGCCGACGTCGTCGTCCGAGCCCCACCCACGCCGTCGTGGGCATGCCCGGCCACCCGAAGCCCGGCAGCGATCTCCATGTCGACCACTACGGGAGAGCGTGGTGCGGCATTGACAGATCGTGCTGCTCGCTGCGCGCTCAGGTCCTCACCCTACGGATGGCGCCTAACGCCAGGTAAACCGTCTAGCGTCAGGTAAACACATCGGGGCGCAGTCCGCCATCGACCGGATCGCCGCGCCTGCCCACGAGGGTCAGGTCACCCCGTCGAGGCTGAGAGGTGGGCAGATCCTTCATCGGGTCGTCGTCGCAGCCCACGGCGCGGGCGTTCTTCGTCGCGACGAGGGCGAGGCCGTGCACCGGGGCGGCGCCGGCCAGGCTGCCTCCCGATCGCGCTGGTGCCGAACATCGCTCCGTCAGCCTCCATGATGGACGCTTGAACCCTGGCTTTTCACCAAGGTCTTTTCCGGATCGGCGTGCCGACCCGGGAAAGTGCTCCTGACCTGGGAGAACGAGCTGACCGGGCTGCTACGTCAGGGGCCGGGCGGGACCAGCTGGCCGCCCGACCCTGCGCGTCTTCGCCCGCCGCGCGGCGAGATGCGTCGCGAAGCCTTTGGTGGCTCCGGCGCCGTCGGTGCGCACCAGCACTGCGATCCGGCCCGCCGCATCGCGGCGGTGCAGGTGCTCAGGGATCTGGGCCAGCGCGGCGTCGACCACGATGTGGTCAGCGGCGGTGTTCGACCCCGCCTGCCCCGGTCGGAGCAGCTCGCCCACCGGCTCCCCACCACCCCGCTGCCATGATCGACGAACCCCAGCAACGGGTGAAATCCGAACCCTTTTTCCAGGTCCGACTCGCATCCTGTTTCTCCGAGTGCGCATCGATCAAGGTGGCATCCAGATCCATCACCACCGTCCCGTCCTGGGTCGGCGCCCCGACCAGGCCCCACACCCGCTGGCGGGCCGCGGCCCGGGCCGCACTGATCGCCGCCACCGCTCCGTCGGCATCCTCGGCCAGACGAACGATCAACCGCGACACCGTCGGATCCGAGGCCACCAGCCCAAACACCGACGACTGCGCCCGCAGCACCGCCACATCACCAGCCCCATCACCACCCAGGGCGGACCGCCATGTCCAGCACGATCTTGCCCGGGTCATGCACCGCCAACGGCAGCCGCCACGGTCCGAGCCGGGTCACCAGCTCCTTCGCCAGGCCACTGCGCCGGGCGGTCTCCACCAGCAGGGCGCCACCGGCGTGCGACACCAATGACTCGCCACCGACGATCACTGACAACCAGTGCCTGCGCTGCTTACTATTCACCTGCGAAGTGCCTGTCTACTCGGTCCGATCAGGGTCTTGAGCAACTCCGATCCAACCGTGTTGAGCAGGCACTTTCGCGCATCTGGGCACCGCGTGTCGCCCCACAAGATCAACTACCGTGAAAGCCCGAGGCCTAGCTTTCGGGACTCGAAGCGGTCCACCAGCCCTGGCGTCGCCGAACTCCGCGACCGCCTAGCGACTACCGCCGCGTGAAGGGAGAGGCATAGGGGTGCGGCGCAGCTCGTCCAGCCGAGCCTCGAACCGGCCAGCTCCTCGACGCGTCCCAAGGTGGTCCAGGCGTGGCTGGACCAGCTCCGGGGCGTCCGGGTCCAGTACGCATCACGCACCCGCACGAACAGCGGCCCGGAGTCGTACTCGGCGCAGATTACCGGGATTCCCGGGTCGTCGTAGCAGTCGTAGAAGCCGGGGCAGCACTGTATCCGTACCCACCCGCTGATCATGCGGAGCGGCCACTAGCCATTAGCACATCTCGGCAGTGCGGTGCCACCGCCCGTGTGGCTATCGAGATGTGCCGTGGAACCGGCGAGTCCCGCGCGCTGTGATCACGTTAAGCCCGGGGCACGGCGATGACGCGCCTCGTCGCGCCCTGGGCATCCACGACAGCGAGGAGGTGCACGGGGCTGATGTCCACCGTGAGCAGCGGCAGGTCAGCGGGGGTGATCCGGGCAACGATCCGGGACACCGCCACCAAGGCGGCGGCCAGGGGCTGGCCGGTCACGCCGGGCATGGTCGCAGCCCGATGCCGGACCGCGGACGGCCGGGACGTGGACCCCGGTCTGGTGCCCAGGTGTGCGCGGTGAGCACTCGTGCCGAACCAGGGCACGCTGTGGTTTCTCGGCGCGCTACTGGTGGTGTGGCTCACGACGGTGGCCGCGATCACGGTCTGGATCCTCGCTTGCTGGTGGCAGGGACGGCGCAGCCGCGCGGCACGTCTCACCGGCCGGCACGGGAGGGACTGGGACCCGGACACGGCGGTCACGGTCCAGCAGGTCCGGCACCGGCTCACCGCCGAGCGTCAGCGCGAACGCGAGCTGCGCGCCCGACTGCTGCGGCGGGTGACCGTGCTGGCGCGCACGTTACCGGCCCCGGCCACGCCGCCAGCCGCACCGACGGACGCGGACTGCTCCGCAGACGGGGGCAGTGGGTCCGATGACGGCGGTGGCGCGGACGGGCGGTGAGCCGTTCCGGGTGGTCGGGCAGCTGCAGGGGTCGCCGCTGCAGCTCACCGTGGGGTCAGCACGGGCCGCCGCCGCGGTCGCCGCGTGCTGGCGTGAGGAAGGGGCCGAGACCGTTGACTGGTTCCTGCGCGACGACATCGCTCACCCCCAGCCGATGTTCCTGATCACCCAGGCACCGGACGGGACAGTGCACGCCACCGACCTGACGCCCGGCACTCCACTGTCGCAGCATCCCACCACCCGCTGCGGCCTGCCGCTGACCCAGACCCAGGTGTGCTCCCAGGTGATCGGACCATCGTGCGCTGCGTGCCGCGCCGTCGTGACCCCACCCCCGGTGGCGGTGAGCGACACCTTCGGTCCCGACCAGGGTGGGGTGAGCGACCCGTGACACGACCAGGAACGACCGGGGAGGGGCGCAACGGAGTGGACCTGCCCCCGGAGGTGGAGCGGCTGCTGCTTGACGTCGTCGCCGACGGGTTCACCGTGTACTGCTGCGGCCCGAAGTCCTACCCCCTCGCGCTGGTCGCAGCCTACGAGTGGCCGGGCTGGGTAGATCTGGTCACGATCCGCGGCCTGGACCTGGCGACCGCGGCGCGGGTGCCGAAACACGGCCCGCTGGACGTTTTCGCGCCCCCGACGGTGGTGTGGGCCTACCAGGGGCGCGCGGAGCCGACGCTGCGGGCGTTGCTGGGCTTGGTGCACCCGGATCACCCCGAGGCGCCCCGTTCCGAGCACCCGGCGCCGCCGTCGCTGCTGATCCCCCGCAGCGAGCAGCGGCCGATGTCGATCCGGCTGCCCCCGCCCGGCCAGACCGCCGCCCGCGCCGCGCGGCTCGCCGCCTCGGCGGCGTGCAGACCGTGATGGCGTGCCGGTCCTGGGTAGGAAAGCTCGTAGTACTTGTCAGAGCGGACGTGGTCATACCAATGTCGAAAACGCAGCCACCTGGCATGGTTTGCGCTGGTCAGTGCCGTGTGAGTCGGCTATGTCGGTCGGCATGGTGGGCTAGACTCAAAGGGTTGGCGCTCTGATGGGGCGCCGGCCCCGACACTCCTTGGGAGTGGTCGGCGTTGGAGGCCCGGCGGGTGAGTGCCGACATCCTGTGGGATGTTTCACCCGCCGGGTTCACTATTTTCCCAGTGCAGTGGCGTTTCCCGAATCGCTGGCCGCCCCGGGCAACAACCCATGAGAGGATCAGTTTGCTCGGGTGCAGGACTGGCCGATAATTAGGAAACACGCGTCCGAGAGCCGAAAGGCAGGCAGTGCTCTCGGGACAGTATGAGTATGAAGGGTGCGGGCGGGCGCGAGACCTGCGCCGCGCCCGCACCAGGAGAAAGACGACCGAGGAATCAGAACGGTCGACCGCGCGCGGAAGGGCGGTGTTCAGGCGACCGCGGCCGGGCGCGACGCGGAGGGCTGGCGGTCGCTGCGGGTCGCGTCGTTCATCTCGGCTGGGTTGGCGTCGGCCCGCTGCTGGATGCCTTCCAGGTGGGCGAGGATGGTGTCGGCGACGGTGAGCACGCGTTCGGCGCTCTCGCGGGCGGTGTCGCGGTCGCGGGCCCAGCCGGCGACGTAGGGCACCGAATAGGACAGGGTGTCCAACCCGCATGCGGTGGCGACGATGCAGGCGACCGATTCCGCTTCGACTTCCCGCAGCGGCCGGGGAGTTGACGTGACGCGGCTTTCGTGGTCGCACAGGATGTGTGCTAGTTCGTGGGTCAGCGTCTTGGCGGCCTGGGCCGGCTCGACCCCGTCGCGCACGATCACGCGGCGTTCAGGGAAGATCGTCCGGCCGTAGGCGGTGCCGCAGTCGCCCCGTTCGACGGTGTAACCGCGGGAGCGGATCTGCGCGGTGACGCCGTCCCACAACCCGGTCGGCGCGTCACCCTGCAGCTCGATAGGTGCCGGGATGCTGGGCCGTTCGCGTCCGGGTGGCTGCTGGAGTTGGGAGACGTCCACGACCGGGACGAGCACGAACCCGGCCAGGGCCTGCTGCGCGGACTGCTGGTCGCCGGGGTTCTGGGCCGTCTCGCCGGTGTCCTCGGTGGGCTCGACCGGGCGGAAGGTGGGCTTCCAAATCTTGATCTTGTGGGTGCCCTTGCGCATATAGGAGTAGCCGAGTTGGCGCCATTCGGACATCGGGCGGACATCGGTGGCCTCGGGGCACTGCTGCAAGATCATGATCAGGTTATTGAGGCTGTAGCGGCGTAGCCAGGCCCGAGAGGTGATCAACTGCTGCCAGCCGTCGGCGGTCATCAGTATGTCGATGCCGTCGAGCAGCTGCTGGCGCGCGGCGGCGATCCGTTCGGCGCGTTCCTCGGGCGAGAGCGAGTACCGGGACTTTCGAGACGTCGCAGTCTTGGACGTGGTGGACATCGTGGTTCACTCCTGGGGGATTCAGCGTGGAGGAATGACGGGAGACAGGGGTGCCGGCCCTGTGATCTCCTCGTGGTGTGTCTGGTATGGATGTTGTTGCGGTGTATGCGTTACTTCGGTGGCGTGCGGGACATCAGCAGATGACGGAAGGTTGAGGCGTCGCGTAGACCGTTCGGGGCGTCGGTGAACAGCACCGGCTGACCAGGGCGGCCCTTCGGGTGCAGCGTGATCGTGTCGCCGATAAAGCTGTCCAGCGCGTCCGCCAGGTAACCGGGGGCGAACCACCACGCGGTGGCCTCGTTAATCCCGTCGACCTGGGCTGCCACGGCGGGCGCGGTCAGGGCGTCGGCGCGCTCGGACAGCACGGGAGCCACCGACACCGACGAGGGTGTGATCCGGAGCTCGACGGATCCGGAGCGCTCCCGCTTGGCGGCGAGCACCGCCGACGCGCGTTGCGTCTGGGTCAGTAGGGCCGCGCGGTCGACCACGATGGTGCCTGCCGAGTCGGCCGGCAGCAGGCGAGCGTATGCCGGAAATTGATCACTGATCGGGTGGGTCACCACGGTGACCTCACCGCAGGTGAACGAGACGGCCGAAAGAGGTTCCCCGGGACGCAGGCCAATCCGGACGTGTTCACCGCAAAACCGCTTGACGATCTTGGATAGGAGCCCGCCGGACACCAGGGTTCCGCTGTCGGAAACGTCCATGGCACCCGAGACCGCCGGCACCGGCGCCACGGCCAACCGGTAGCGGTCGGTGCCCGCCAGGGTCACCGCACCCGGACCGATGTCCAGCTTGACGCCGGTGAACACGGGCAACCCGGGGTCGGTGGCGACCGCGCGGAGCACGCGCGTCACCTTGGCGGTGAAGGTGTCCCGGTCGACCTGGGCGACCACCGGTGGCACCGCCGGCAGGTTCGGGCACTCCCCTATCGGGTACGTGGTCAGCGGCACGACATACCCCGCAAGCTCAACAACGGGGGTGCTGGGCTCTGCTGCTTTGATCGCCACGGGCAGCGTGTCAGCGTCGCGTTTGCGGGTGCCCTTGACCAGCGCGCCCAGCAGTTTGGTGATCTCCGCGTGATCGATCAGGAGGCGGCCGACGGTCCGTGCCGCGTCCGGGACGCGCACCGAGACGGCGGTGTCCCGGTCGGTCGCGCTGATCACGAGGTGACCGTCGCGACCCTCCAGCAGGACGCCACCCTCGCTCGGCCGTGCCGAAGTCGTGCTCACGGCCAGGCCGACGGTGGTAAGTGCGTCGACCAGGGTGGCCCGATCGGTCATGAAAGCAACCGCCTGCCCACTCTGGGTGCCCGTGCTGGCGCTGGTGATGTCGGTGGTGATGCTCACGGTGACTCCTTTGGGTGTGTCGTAGAATTTCGTAGCCGCAGTCTGTTGTGTCGTCGGTTGTTCGTCATCGGACAACGCGACCCTCGGATTCGCTTTCCTAACCGTGTGATCAGCTCTGACCCGGGAGACCCCAGGGAACCGACCCTTCAGAAGATCAGGAATCCGACGCGTCCGGTTCCACACGAGGGACACGCGATCGTGTTTCGCTCGTCGAAGTCGTCGGCATCGTCAAAGTCCCAGCCGTCATCGGCACCGTCATCGGGTGCGAAGTGCCACGACCCCGACTCAGCGAGCCAACGGCCACCGCATGTGTCGCAGCCCGCGCCGCAGTGTGAGGCGCCGAATCCGTCGATCTCCGAGACCCAGGAGGTCAGGTGTTCGGCCACATCGTCCGGGTGCGCATTATCATCGGCGGCGATCCCGCTCACCCCGACCAGGGATAGCGAGTAGTCACCGACTTCTCCCATGACATACCAGCCGGCTGGGACGATGTAGGTCCGGTCGGTGATCTCCCAGCGGTCGGCGTGGACGTACCCGTACTGCAAAACTCTCGCGTTCGCCTCGCGAGAGAACCCGTAGCGCACACCGACCAGCGCGAACGGACGGAGCACGTGCACGGCGGTCACGGTGCGACCGTCGCTGAGGTAGGCCTGTCCGGAGGTCTCGGACCACACGGTCTGGATGCTGAGGTGACCCGAGCTCGCCAGCTTGCGCAGCACCTCACCAACGGACTGACCTGCCACGTCGGACATGTCGTCCCGGTCGAGCACGCCAGGACGGATGTCCTCCGGCCCGACCGGGACGTACGGAGCAACGGCGTATGCGGCCAGCTCAGTCGTAGCGAAGATCAGTGCGTCCTGCAGCCGCCGTCCCCACGCCATGTTGCCGCTATCGAGAACCGCGCGGATGGTGTCGGCCGCGTCAACGGTGAGCGAGAAACGCGAGACAGAAACGTTCGCAAGGGCCATGACATCAACCCCTTGGGTAGTCTTGTCACGTTGGAGATAGCGTCAGATTCCGGGGTGCCGTCCCATTGCCTGACACTGTTAAGTTTACCCTTTTCGCCGAGAAAAGCAAGGCCAGTCGTCTTGGCCTCCATGATTCTTTTCCGGCTCTCCCATAGGGGTCGAGTGCCATCCGGAACGACCAATCGCCCCGCGGGACAAGAGCACGACGACAGCATGAACTACGATTACCAGTGATGTCAACCCAAAGCGGCACTACAACCGAATCCATAAACGAGAAACCGCTAATAAGCACCCTCTCGATTCCCCCAACGCTCCACTCTCCTCATCAGTCTAATACTGTTACATTCCCTGCGGGACCCTCAGTCGGGGTGGGCGCAGGAAGGCGCATGCCTGGGCTGACCTGCAACAAGTGGGTGCCGAAGACGCTTCCTGTCTAACAGGTAGCTTGATGGGAAGGCCGGCCGGTAAACAGACAGGATAAGCTGGCTTGCGGCGGTGCGGCTGGTCGCGGTCTGCGCGGCGTCGGCCTGGGAGCCGGTGGGCACCGAGTACCGCCACCGGGGCGGCCAGGCCGATCACCACCCTATTGATGGGGCGCTACTGTGCCCCCCACCACATCATGCACCGAAGGAGAGCGGTGACGATGAGTTATGGCCACGCCCACCACCTCGCCCGCAGTAGCCAGCACCGCGGCAAGCAGCCCCCATCCCCGGCCAGCCGGCCGCCCGAGACGACACCGGACCCGCCCGGCATCCTCGCCCCCGACTGGTACACCACACCCGAGCTGGTGCCGATCCTCACCGGGCGAGACATCGGCGCGCTGTACCGGTGGCTGAACAAGGCCGGAGTGCCGCAACGCCGGATCGCGGCCCTGACCGGCACCACCCAACCCCAGGTCGCCGACATCATCTCCGGCCGGAGGAGCCGGGTGATGGTCTACGACGTGCTCGCCCGCACCGCCGAGGGACTAGGCATCCCCCGGGAACGGATGGGCCTGTCCTTCTGGGGATCCGACGGCACGTGGTACGGCCCCGCCGGCACCTACCCTGGAAGGGTCACGGTCTCCGGAGCCCCGAAGAGGGTGAGCCCTGAAATGCTGCGTCGTCACCTGATCGCGTTCGGGGGGGTCGTCCTGACCGGTGTCCCGGTCGCCAAGCTCGGGGAACGACTCGATGACCTGGGTGAGCTGCCCCCGGTGTCCTTACCCTCCCAACTCAACCATGGTCACGTGATGAAGGTGCGGGACATGACCCGCCGGCTGGCTGTCGGAGACATCGGCTGCGCCGACCCGGAGATCGCGGCCGCGTCGGTGGCGCTCGCCACCCGGTTGCTGGACGTGCCGGGCCCGGACACGGTCACCCGCACGCTCCGGGTCGCCGTGGCGGAGCTGCGCATCGAAGCGGGCTGGGCCGCGTTCGACGCGGGGCTCTACCCCCACGCCCTGCACCACTACGCCCGGGCGCTGGAGCTGGCCACCGACGCTGGCGACGCCTACTGTCAGGCCATCGCCCTGGGCTACGCGGGGCTGGCCTGCATCGAGCATGGCCACCCCAACGACGGCCTGAAACTGAAGCAGGTCGCCCAGGTCGCCACCTGGGGTATCCCCTCCGACGAGCAGCGCGCCGTGGTGGTCGGCGAAGGCGGTAAGGCGGCCGTGGAAGCTTGCCAGTTGGTGAGTTCAGCCATCGCCCTGGCCGCCCTCGGCGAGCACGCTGAGGCCGCCCGTGCGGTAGCCAGGGGCCGAGACCTGTGGACCCCGACCCCGGCTGACCCGTTCGGTGACCCCGATCGCACCGCGGCAGCGCTGGAACTGCAGCGCGGGCGGCTGGATCTCGCCCATTCGCTCGCGGTCGCGTCGCTGCGCCGCTGGGACGGTGGCCGCCAGCTCAGCCGCACCAAGACCGGGATCGTGCTGGCCGCCATCCACGTCAAGGCCGGGGAGCCACGCGGCCTGCAACTGGCGTACGACGCCATTACCAACGTCACCAAGCTGACCAGCGTGCGCGCCCGCCGACAGCTCACACCGCTGGTCGAGGCCCTGGAGACCCGCCCCGGCACCGACGCCGAGGAACTGGCCCGCAAGGCCCGGCAAGTCGCCGCAGCCTGACAACCGAGGTCTTTACGGCCCCGTGACGAGTACAGCCCTCGCACTCCCCGTGCCCTGAGCGCGGTGAGCTGTGACGTTACCGCACCGAGGCCAGGCCGAAGCGGTTGCGCAGGGAGTCCAGCTCCCATGACCGGCGGCGGACCCGGGCGGACAACTCGGAAGCCAGGCTGCGGGCGATCGGATCGTTGCGGATCCGGGTGGGGGCGATCCGGTCGGCGGTGTCCAGGTGCCGGATCGCCTCGGTGTCCCGGGCGCCCTCGGCCTGGGCATAGCCCCGGGCCAGGTCCAGGTGCAGCCGGCTGCGCCGTCCGGCCGAGGTGTGCCGGGGCAGGTCGGCGTCAAGCCGCTCGGCGTGGGCGGTCCCGTTGCCTTGTTCGATCGACATCCCCAGCGACCAGGTGGCGACGTTGGCTGGGCCGAAGTGCCAGGCCAGAGTGTTGCGCTCACCTGTGCGCTGGGCGAGGTCAGCCGCCTCGCTCAGGTGGGTCTGTGCCTCGCCATGGCGTCCGCCGCGACTGGCGAGCTGGGCGGTGAGCAGGTGAGTCATCCCGAGCGCTTCGGCGGCGCGCACGTCCGGCCCGGTCGGGTCAGCGTCCGGCTCGACGATCGCCCTGGTCTGGTGGAGAACGGTGGTGGCGGTGCTGCGGGCCCCGAGTCGGCTGAAGGCCCCGGCCAGGGCCAGTCCGGTGAATCCGGCCAGTGCCGGGTCACTGAGCTGTGCGGCGGCGGCCTGCCCCCGGCGCATCGCCTGCACGGCCAATTGCGGATGCCCCAGCTGCCGGGCGATCCCGAAGGCGACCACGCATGCCTCCACCAACGCGGTGAGGGCGGCATGGCGGGTGGCCGGGGTGCCGGTGGCGGCATGGATCTGCAGCTCGGTCAGCAGTGCGCCTAGCTGGCGGCCAGCCAGTTCGAAGCGGGCTTCGTCGCAGTGCGCGTTGGCTGCCGACGCCCAGTTGACGAGCTGGTCCACCGGGCGGGCGGGAAGATCCGGGATACTGTCCTCGTACAGCACCGGGATGATCTCGGCGATCACGGCCAGTGCCTCGGCGGTGGCCCGGTCCATTGCCGCGTAGGGCTGCCCGGTCAGATCGGCCACCGCGCACCCCAATGCCGCAGCGAGATCCTCGATCATCCCGCGCCGCTGGAACCCGCGCTTGCCGGTTTCCAGCATGGACAGGTAGCCCTTGGTGATCCCGGCCAGCCCCGCCGCCACCTCCTGGGACAGTCCGCGACGCTGACGGATCATGCGGGCCCGTTGTCCGATCTGGATCGACTCGGGGTCCACTGGAGTAGTTTCGGTCACAGGATCCTCACCTCGCCCCCAACCCTATGTCCTCACCTGACGTCGGGTCCGGGGGACCACATGAGCCAACGGGTGCTTGCCGCCGGCAGGGGATTCACGGCAGGCTAATCGTTCACGCTCGGTCAACAGCCAAGGGTGGTGCGCTGGCACGATCCGTGTCGTGCTCGTCACGATGGCCGACCCGGATCCGGGATGCTGCCCTTCCTGATATTCGATCAGCATGCGCGACGGTGATCAGTGCGGCCACGGGACGCCGTGGGCGGTGGATACCAGCGACTCCCGTTGATGTTTTCGAAGATCACGGTCGACAGGTCCGGGCAGCAGATCCTGGCAGGTCGGAGCGGGTGTGACATCGTTGGGTTCCTGCTCGGGTAGTGAGGTGAGCCTGCCACCGGAGGTGGGACGGTTGTTACTGGACGTGGTCACTGACGGGTTCGTGCTGTACTGCTGCGGCCCCCGCGCCGCGCCTAACGCCTTGGCCGCGTCCTACGAGTGGAATGGCTGGCTCGATCTGGTCACCATCCGGGACTTCGAGCGGGGTCACCGCTGCTCGGTGCCGTACATCGAATGGCGGAAAAGGATTAGGTTGCGAGGTGGTGCCCCACACCCGTTCCGCTCGGTCCATCGGAGTGTGACGATCATGCTATCAACAGCGCCAGCCGGAGCGACGGGTACCTACCGAGCGGGTGATGCCGAACCGGTTCACCATCCGATCCAGGTCCCGGGCTTGGCGGCGTGCCCGGTAGGTGAGGCTGGCGAGAACTTCCCGGGCGATGGGATGGTTGTGTAGCAGCACCGGGGCGGCCTGATCTGCGAGGTTCAAGTGCCGGATCGCCTCGGTGTCCCGGGCGCCGTCGCTGGTCTGGGCGAGGGCGCGGGCAAGGTGGAAATGGTAGCGACCGGTATGCACCGGGCTGGGCAGGGCGGCGAGGGTGATCCGCTCGGGTGGGGTCTGTTCGGCGACGTCGGCACCCTCGCCGAGGTCGACCCGGACCGAGAGGGTGCCCAGGGTGACAAGGGCGGGTCCGAAGTGCTGCCCCGCGGTGTTGCGCTCCCCGGTGCGCTCGGCCAGCGCGCGGGCCTCCGCGAGGTAGTGATGGGCGTCGGCGGCGCGGCCGGTGTGCGCGGCGAGTTTGGCGGCCATCAGGTGGGCCAGACCCACCATTTCAGCCGGGCCGGTGTCGGCGGCGGTGGGATCGGCGAGCGAGTCGAGTTCGGCCAGCACCAGCGCGATCGCTGCCCCGGCCTGGCGCCGGGCCCCGATATGGGTCCAGGCCAGCGCCAACCCCAGGCGGGCGAGCGCGAGCATAACCGGATCCCCGGAGCGGGTCGCCGCGTCGCGCCCGCGGGCCGCGATTGCCAACACCAGGTCGGCGTGCCCGATGCGGTCCGCGATCAGGGCGGCGAGGTAGCAGGCGCGCACCAGGACCGGCAGCGCTGCCCGGGCGATGTCAGGGTCCTTGGCGGAGGCGTGGATATGCAGCTCGGCCAGCAGTGCCCCCAGCTCGCGGCCGGCCAGCCCGACCCGATCCTGGTCGAGATGCTCCTGGGCCTCGCGTACTCCATAGTGCAGTTCCGGCAACGGGCGGGCCGCCCGATCCGGGAGCTCGTCCACCATCACCCCGTGGATCACGTCCCGGATGCCGGGCAGGCCCGCGAGCGCGTCCGCGCTGCCCCGGTCCATCGGCAGGTAGGGCTGCCCAGTCAGATCGATCACCGAGCACCCCAGCGCCGTAGCAAAGTCCTCCACCAGCCCACGGCACTCACACCAGCGCCGCGCGGTCTCCAGCCCGGCCAACTCACCCCGGCTGATCCCGACCAGCCCCGCCACCGTATCCCGAGACAACCCACGCAACCGGCGAATCACCCCGACCCGCCATCCGATCCCGGGCACCGCCACCGGCACCGTCCGCGCCACCGCACATCACCTCATCTGCCACCCTACGGCCGTGAACCCGGCTCGCCCAGGCCAAGCCAGTCCCGGCACAGCCGAAGCCGGTAGGTCAGCAAACCCTGAGCGATTGAGTCGATCAGCACCGGCGATCCGCGAGCCCGGACTACCCCCCAGCACAGCCGGATGGAGCCGAGCGCGACGTCCGGCTCCTGGTCGATCAGCGCGAGGACCTTGTTGCCGAACGGACTCGCCTCATTGCGCAGTTGCGCTAGCACCTGCATGAACTGGGCCCCAGCTGGGAGCCTCCGTCCACGATCGAGCTGCCAGCACCTAAGACACGCTCGAGCTTCGACTGCGTGACCTGTCCTGGGTCGCCGCATGCTCGGCCAAATCACTCACTTCGACGTCGACGCGGCAGGGGCGACGAAGACTGGGGGCCAAGGACCGAGTCCCATGTCGATGAGCAGGTGCGCAAGCTGCGCGCCAGTCTTGAGGAAACCGTGTGGGAGCTGGCGATCACCCTGCCCGGATCAAGCAGGTGGTGGATACCGTGTTGAACCTGGCCCGTCAGCAGCCGCTACGCCTTCGTTAGGATGGCCGGTCACCATGCCGCTAAAGAGAGAAAGGACCTGACGTGGCCCGGCATCCGCTGTCGGTACGGGACAGTAAGCGTCCACCAGACGAGCCGTACGAAGGAGTCCCGGCCCATCTGACGCACCCGCTTCTCCATTGGCTTGAAGGCGTCTTTAGCTACCGCGGAGACCACGGTCTCGATGGCCACCTGATGAGGTCAGTCGCGAGTTACGTCCGCATTCCACTCAAGCATGCCTCCCAATCAAAAATGATAATGGAACAGATCCTCGCGGCTTGTGAACATGACGACATATTCCTAGATGTCATCGACGCCTGCTTGGCTAAGTCACATAACGCCCGGCAGGTCAGTAAGGTGCTTGAGGAGATCTTGGTGAACGCCGGGTCGGTGTGGACTGTCGCGCCAGATGGCAGGAGCTTGCAGCGTAGGGTTGATGACAGTGCGACGAAAGCCTTCCAGTCGGCCGCAAAGCCAGGTGCCATCGGCAGCAGTGAGTTGGTTGAAGCCTGGGCGGCCTGTTTCGGTAGGCAGCCCAACCCGTCCGATGCCTGGGATCACGCGATCAAGGCTGTGGAAGCCGTTTTGATCCCGGTTGTTGTACCCAACCAAGATAAGGCGCAACTCGGCCATGTGCTTGGTCAGCTCAAAGACCACGGCGACCAGTGGAAGTTTCTTCTGGCGGCACAGCAGAACAGCACCCCGATCGGGACTCTGGTCGGCATGCTGCAACTCATGTGGCCGAACCCCGACCGCCACGGCGGGACGGGCTCTCGGGTACCGACGTTGCCTGAGGCCCAAGCCGTAGTGCATCTGGCTATTACCATCGTCCAGTGGGTGCGGAACGAGGTGTTGTCGAAGCGCTAACCGTGCAGATTCACCATCGCGCACGACTTCGAAGTGATGAAAGGAATGACGGCCAATGGAATGGATGCAATTTGTTACAGGTTTGATCCAGGCTATTGTGTGGCCGCTGGTTGCCGTATTGTTGATATTGACAATCGGGTGGCACGCGCCTACATTGTTCGGATTATTGTCTAGGCGCCAGCATTTCGAACCACCTGAAGACGAATGGTTAGAGATAATTCGTGAAGGTGAAAGGGAGATCAAACAAGAGGTTGAACGACTAAGTGTTACCTCTCGCAATCAAAGTCTACCAGTCCGCCTCCGCGCTTTTGCCAAGGCATCGCCGAAAG
>DASTLT010000213.1:0-1871 GCA_035714625.1 Pseudonocardiaceae bacterium
TCATCGGCCCACGCTAGCGCGGCTGAACCATCCGCCGGCACACCTCCACCCGGCTGCGGAGTCCCCTGCGAATCCTCCCGGTGAGAGAAGTGTCCCCGCGCAGCAATCACCGGCTCGACAAGCTGGCCCGTGACAGCACGGTGGATTACCGCCACGCCTAGCGCGCATCGCCCGGCGAAGGGACTGGCGGGCGGTGATGACCACGCTGAGCCGGACGGCCTGGGACTGGCCTCCGGTAGGCGCGGCATCCTCGCCGCCGACGAGAGCAGGCACGCCCTGTCGGTGCACCTGGCCCAGGCCGGGCGTCACGCCGCTGGCCGCAGTGCCGGGTGAGACCGGCACCGAGGGGGTGGACCACCTGCGGGCCCGGCTCGCCTGCCACGTCGACCGCGGAGCGCGCTTCGCCACCTGGCGGGCAGTGCTGCGGATCGGGCCCGGACTGCCCATCGAGCGGGCGCTGCGGGCCAACGCCCATGCCCTGGCCCGGTACGCGGTGCTGGGCCCAGGAGGTCGGAGTCGTTCCGATCGTGGCGCCCGAAGTGTTCACCGAGGGCGTCGTTGCCTGACGTCACCTCGGCCCTGGCGGGCCCCGGGGCGGTTGATACAGTGCCGCGGACTTCGAAGGGGCAGGTCGGGTGGCGTCGCACCCAGGCATCGATGACGCAATGCGGCCCGCTGACCGCGAAGCTCCGGCCTCGCGCGCGGACGACAACGCCCCGCATCTACCTCGAAAGGTGGTCTTCCGTGCTTTGGACAATTCCCCGGGTGCTGGTCACAGTAACGGTTGCGGCCGCGGCGACCGCCGGATGCGGCGGGGCCGACAAGACGCAAGCCTGCAAGAACATTCAGCAGGAGATTCAGAACCTCGTCCAGACGAGCTTACAGCAAAGAAAGGACCCGCAGGCCCTGACCAAGACCCTGCAGGACAGTGCCACGAAGATTCGGGATCAGGGCGAACCGGTCGGTGGTGACCTGGAGCAGGCCGCTGAGCAGGCCGCCAGTGCGCTGACCACGCTGAGTGAACGAATGGCGCAAGGCGTCCCCCAGCAGTCCGACCTCGACCCCCTCGTCGAAGCCGGCACAAGAATTCGAGAAGCCTGCGCCTGAGGTCACCCCGCGGTGATCGGGCCGAGCGTGCGCAGCACCTGATCGACGATCTGCTGGGGACTTTGCGTGAGATCGACAGTGATCCCGGGCTCGTCAGCGCCCAGCGGCTCAAGCTCTGCGTACTGGGAGTCCAGCAGCTCGGGCGGCATGAAGTGACCGCGACGGCCGGCCAGCCGGGTGGCGACCAGCTCGGGCGGGCCGGCCAGGTGCACCATCCGGACATCCGGTCCGGCCCCGCGCAGCACGTTCCGAGAGGCCCGGGTGAGCGCCGAGCAACTGAGCACGGCGCACTCCCCGCAGGCGGCCCGCTGCGCCAGCCAGGACGCCAGCGCGGCCAGCCAGGGCGCGCGCTGGGCGTCATCGAGAGGTTGCCCGGCCGCCATCTGGGCGATGCTCGCCGGATGATGGAAGTCGTCACCGTCGGCCAGCACGCAGCCGGTCCGGTCGGCGAGCAGCGCGGCCACCGTGCTCTTACCCGCGCCGGAGACTCCCATGACGACCAACGCCGTCGCGGGGGGCCGGCATCGCTGGCTACTCACAACATAATCACAGCAGTTCGGCGCATGATGTCTGGGGGTTGGTGAGAGGGGTCGCGGTGAGCACGAATACCAAGACTGCAGCGAATCGGACCACCGGGGATACTGCCGGCCGGCGCAGCCAATCCCTGGCACCGGTAACGCGCTGGTGGGCGGCGCGGCAGGTCTGGGCGCCGCGCTGGCTGTCCCGGCTGGTGGCCCTGCTCGGCGCGGTCAGCGTGCTGAGCG
>DASTLT010000214.1:0-4282 GCA_035714625.1 Pseudonocardiaceae bacterium
GAGGCGCCCGCCCCGGCGACACGAACGCCCCCGGCACCTGCTCCGACGAGGTGCCGGGGGCGCTCGTGGCCGCCCGGATGTACCCTCCTCACCCGGCTGGCCACCCCCTCGCCCCCGCTTCCCTGACCTCGGAAGAGTCCCTACCTCCGGAAAGGCCACTGCCTCCGGAAAGGCCACTGCCCCCGGAGAGGTCACTGACGAGCAGTTGCCGAGCGTGCTGGCGCAACAGGTGCCTACGCTCGTTCTCGGTCAGCCCACCCCAGATGCCGTAGGGCTCGCGCACCGCGAGCGCATGCCGCCGGCACTCCTCGAGCACCGGGCAGCGCTGGCAGACCGCCTTCGCTCGGGAGACTCTGGCCGCCCGGGCTGGCCCGCGCTCGTTCTCCGGATGGAAGAAGTACGCGCTGTCCAAGCCTCGGCAGGACGCCTGTAACTGCCAGTCCCAGCGGTACACCTGCGGACCGGGGAGTTGGTGCATGTCCGTCATGTTGGGCTCCACTTCCTTCGGTGGCCCAGGCTTCCTTCCGGAGCCAGACTTCTTAGGGCCCCAGCCGTCCCCACGCTAGAACCGTGTCAGACATTGTTCAAATATTTCCTTCCTATATCGGTTCAGTCCCGCAGAAGCGCGGGGATCGTCGCCGCCTGCTTGCCAGGGTTCCCGCCTACTCGGACGATGGTGAAGTGCCTGAGCCCTCGGATCGGCAGGCCGCTGCCGATCCTGCGGCCAATGGAGCTGGCGGCACCGCAGCGCGCGACTGGAGCAGTGGGGAGCTTGTCCTGGGTGTGGCGGCGGTAGCCCGCCGGCTGGGCGTCGCACCGGCCACCTTGCGTACCTGGGACCGCCGTTACGGGCTGGGTCCGACCGGGCACACCCCCGGTGCCCACCGCCGCTACACCCCCCCCGATATCGCCCGGCTGGAAGCCATGCAGCGGGCACTGCTGCGCGGGGCGGCGCCCGCAGAGGCCGCTCGGTACGCCCTCGCCGCTCGCCCCCCACCAGAACAGGCCCCACCAGAACAGGCCCCACCAGAACAGGCCCAGCGGGAACAGGCTGAGCTTGGGGAGCCGAGGGGGCTGACGGGGCCGGCGGAGTTGGCGGAGTTGGCGGAGTCCCGGGAGCTGGTGATGCGGCCGGTGCGCATCGGGGGTCGTTCGCTCCGGTTATCCGGGGCCGGCGCTCCGGCGCATGGGCTGGCCCGGGCCGCGGTATCGCTGGACGCCTGCGCGGTCCGGCGGTTGCTCGACGAGTCGCTGGCCACCCAGGGGGTGATCGCCACCTGGGACCTTGTGGTCCGCCCGGTGCTCGGCGCGATCGCCGGCTGCTGGGAGTGCACCGGGGCCGGGGTGGAGGTCGAGCACCTGCTCTCCGAGGGTGCGGTGGATGCCTTCCGCAACGCCCGGCCCGCCCCGCCGTGGCCTGGTGTCCCGCGCCCGGTGCTGCTGGCCTGCGTGCCCGACGAGCTGCACAGCCTGCCGCTGTACCCGCTGTGTGCCGCGCTGGCGGCCCGGGGCATCCGGTGCCGGCTGCTGGGCGCGGCCCTGCCCGCAGCGGCGCTCACCGCCGCGGTTCGCCGGACCGCGCCGTCCGCGGTGTTCCTGTGGGCGCAGATGCCCGGCTACGCCGAGCCTGGCCTGCTGGCCGGGTTGCCCCGGATCCGGCCCCGGGTCCGGGTTTTCGCGGGTGGTCCCGGATGGTCCGGGGTGGCCGTGGCGGCGGGCGTCGAGCTGGTCGAGTCCCTTGCCACGGCTACCGCTCGCATCGCTGCGGCGGTGAGCACCGGGTCGCGCCGCAGCGGGGCGATGAACGATCAGTAATCGTATGCTCACCGAAGGTCATAGGCCTCCCCCATGATCGCGTCGCTGACCCACGACTGTCGTGTCGGGACCCTGGTACTGCCGGGATTCGCTTACACTCGGTACACTGCGCGCTGCTCCACCTCGGTGGTTGCGGCCGTTTGGAGTAGTTCAGTTCGGGTTCTTAGCGGAATTTCCATCAGATCGTGTCAAGGTCCCGCCCCGCACGACCGATAGGGGAGGTGGGGATATCACTCGGCTGCACGAAAGGAGCCCTCCCGTGACCGCGGTTCTAATCTGCGATGACCGGCGAAGCGTCCGTGAGGGACTCACGCGCGTCATGTCGGCCGTTCCGGGCGTCGCCCGGATCGACTGTGTAGCGCACGGGGACGAGCTGTTAGCTCGCTACTCTCGGCAACCGGTGGACGTCGTGCTGGTGGGCACCCAGCGGGCGGTGCCGACCGGGGTGGAGGCCACTCGCCGCCTGGTCTCGGCGCATCCGCAGGCGAACGTGATCGTGTTCGGTGCGCCGGATGACGCGGGCAGCATCGCGGCGGCGATCGCCGGGGGGGCCCGGGGATACCTGCGGTGGGATGCGTCACGTCCGGAGCTCGTCGCGGCCCTTGCGCACACCCTCGCCAGCACCTCGGTGCCGGCGCCGCGCCCGCCCTCGGATCCGGGCGTCCAGCTCACTGAGCGCGAGTTGCAGGTGCTGCGCGGGATGAGTCAGGGCAAGAGCAACGGGCAGATCGGCCGGGAGCTCTACCTCTCCGAGGACACCGTGAAGACACACGCCCGCAGGTTGTTCCGCAAGCTGGGGGTGCGTGACCGGGCGCAGGCCGTGGCGCACGGTTTCCGGCGCGGCCTGGTCGCCTGAGCTGGCTGGCGACGGGGGCCGGTGGTCCGCCATCGGCCCCCGTGTTGTTCTCTTCGGCACCTGGCAATGCGGTGTGGCGTTCCGCGTCGCACGCCTCGCCCAGTACGGTTCCTGCTGAGGTGGCATCAGCCCCCGGATGGTGAAGAATGTCCGGGACCGCAGACCGACCACCGCCGACTGGTGTGGAGACCGGTCGGTCCCACGTAACGCCAAGGCTGCGCGCTGCGATGACATTAGTAGGGGACGACCTCGACGTCCTGGTGAGCGCTGCCGTCGACGGGGATAGCAAGGCCGTTGACGGGGTTCTTCGCTGGGTCCGTCCTCTGGTGGCGCGGTACTGCCGCGCCCGTGTCGGAAGGCAGGAGAAGACGTTCGCCTCGGCGGACGACGTAGCGCAGGAGGTGTGTCTCGCGGTGCTCACGGCATTGCCCAGCTACCGCGACCAGGGTCGGCCGTTTCTCGCGTTCGTCTATGGCATCGCGGCCCACAAGGTCGCCGACGCCCATCGCTCGGCCGCGCGCAACCGGACCGAACCGGTCCCGGAAATCCCGGACGCGCCTGCCCTGGGTGACAACCCCGAGCAGCGGGTCATGCAGGCTGAGCTGGCCGAGCGGATGAGCACGTTGCTGGGCACGCTGCCGGACAAACAGCGGGAGATCCTCATCCTGCGGGTCGTAGTGGGACTGTCCGCCGAGGAGACGGCGGACGCAGTGGGATCGACACCCGGCGCGGTCCGGGTCGCGCAGCACCGGGCATTGGGCCGGCTGCGCAAGGTACTCGCCTCGGAGGGAGTGGTCTGACGTGTCGGGACGCGACGATGAACAGGGCCGCTACCCAGTCGGCAATCCCCATCAATGGCGGCCGGAGGAGTCCAACAACAACAACGAGGTACCGGTCGACCTGGCTGCCGTGCAGGCCGACGACGCCCTGCTGGACATGCTCGGCAGCGGTGCAGGGGCGCTCGCCGACGCCGACGCGGAGCTGACCCGCGTTCTGGTGGCCTGGCGTCGCGATGTGGACACCGAGCCGATCCCCGAGCTGGTGGACCCCGTGCTGGCGGGCGAGGTGATCAGTGCTGCGCGCCGGCCGCCGGCGCGTCGGCACCGGGTGCTCGGCCCGGTGGCGGTGGCCGCCGCGGTCCTGGTCATCGCATTCTCCGGGACCGGGCTGGCCGCCAAGTCGGCCAAGCCCGGGGACCAGTTGTTCGGCCTGACCAAGGTGCTCTATTCCGAGTACGCCCGCTCGGCCGAGGCGGCGCAGAAGGTCGAGACCGAGCTCGCCGAGGCTGAGACGGCGATCAACCAGGGCGACACCGCGAAGGCTAAGGAGTCACTGGCGGAGGTCCAGCAGCAGCTCACGGTGATCGCTGACACGGAGGGTCGCACCAGGCTGGCCGCCAAGCACGAGCAGCTCGAGGAGCAGTTGATGGCCGGGATCAGGAGTCCGGCCGAGACGAGCACCCCGACCGCGCCGCCCCCGGTGCCCACCTCAACGGCTCCGGTGCAGCCGCCCCCGGTGCAGGCGAGCACCACGGCACCCCCGACGTCGCAGACGTCGCCGGAAAATCCGCCCCCCACGACCACCCCGCCCCCGTCGCCAACTCCGACGACG
>DASTLT010000215.1:0-15871 GCA_035714625.1 Pseudonocardiaceae bacterium
ATCAACAAGCTCAAGGGCCACCGCGCGGTCGCCACTCGCTACGACAAACGCGACTACATGTTCCGCGGAACCATCGATGTCGCCTCGATCAGGATCTGGCTACGGGACCCAGTCCCATGATCCAAGGGACACGCTCTAGTGCCGGGCAGCCACCGCAAGCCGCGTGACCCTCCGTTGCTCGCCAGTGACGTTTAGCTTCGGCAGCCGCCGGGAACCCTGAGTACACGATCGGACGCACTTCGATGCGTGGTCGAGCGCCTCCCGATGAGGTAAGGAGAAGACAATGCTGAGCAACAGGCTGCAGGCCCGGATTGAGCACGCAACGGGCCGGGCCAAGCAATGGGCCGGCCAGGCGACCAGAAACCGCAGCCGGAAACGGGCGGGAAGTTTCCAGACGGGCCTGGCATACGCCCGGATCAAGCTGATGGACGGCGCCCGGAGGCTCACAAAGGCGGTCCGGCGCCGCCGCATCCAACGCTGAGCTCGCAGGTTGTGGGCGGCTCCCCTTCCTGAAGCCTGGTTGCCCAGTTCGACCAGGCCGCGGGCACCCCCCTGCCCAAGATCGGCCAGCAGCCGATCGGCTGGAGCGGTGAGCGGGAGCACGCAGTGCGGCGCCCGCCCGAGCAGTTCCGCTGGTTCGCTCCGCTGACCTGGGGGTGTTGTCAACGGGGGGCAGGCCTCGGAGTACCGCAGGCCGAAGTAGCGAGCCCCTCGATGTACTGCGGGTCGGCGCCTGCAGGTGCCTTGTGTTCTGGCTCGGGCTCGCCCATCATTCGAGTAGCAGGGAGGGCTGATGAGGACGGTCCAGCGACTCGCAGACAGTGGATCAGATGCGGGCGGGGCCCAGCGTGCGGGGCTACGGGTGCTCCGGGTTCTCCTGATCTCGACCTACGACTTGGGTCATCAACCGTTCGGGTTGGCCTCGCCTGCCGCGTGGTTGCGCGCAGCGGGGGCGGCGGTCACCTGCCTCGATCTCGCTGTGCAGCGGCTGGCACCCGAAGCGGTGCGCCAGGCAGATATGATCGCTCTTTATCTACCCATGCATACTGCGACGCGGCTGGCCGCGAGACTGGTGCCGCAGCTTCGCACGCTCAACTCCGACGCGTACCTGTGCGCATACGGGTTGTATGCCCCGGTGAACGCGGCATTCCTGCACGAGCTGGGGATGCGCGCGGTCATCGGCGGCGAGTTTGAGGAACCACTGCTGACCGTGGTCAACGCGCTAGGTGCCGGCTTGGACCCGGGCTCCGTGCTAGGGGACGGTGGCGAGGTCGTGTCGATGAGCAGGCAGGCGTTCCGGGTGCCTGACCGAAGCGGCCTTCCGTTACTGAATAACTATGCTTTTCTCACGTTGCCGGATGGCACCCGGCGGACTGTGGGGTATACCGAGGCGACCCGCGGTTGTAAGCACCTGTGCCGGCACTGCCC
Organism: Pseudonocardiaceae bacterium; assembly: GCA_035714625.1. Lineage (GTDB taxonomy): Bacteria > Actinomycetota > Actinomycetes > Mycobacteriales > Pseudonocardiaceae. The sequence goes on from DASTLT010000215.1 coordinate 1,429, forward strand.
GGTCGTCCCCGTGTACGGGGGCAGATTCCGGGTGGTGCAGCGTGATATCGTCTTGGCCGACATCGCTGGTCAGGTTGAGCAGGGGGCGGAGCATATCACCTTTGGTGATCCCGATTTCTTCAACGGTCCGGCGCACGCGCTCGTCGTCGTCAAGTCCCTGCATCAACGGTTCCCACAACTGACCTACGACGTCACGATCAAGATTGAGCACCTGATCAAGCATCGGGAGCTGCTGCCGGTACTGCGGGACACCGGATGCGTCCTGGTGACCAGCGCGGTGGAGTCGGTCGACGAGCGTATCCTGGGTTTCTTGGACAAACGGCATACCGGCGAGGAGTTCGTGGCCGTCGTCGAGATGTTCCGGCAGCTCGGCCTTCATCTGAACCCGACATTCGTCGCCTTCACTCCGTGGATCTCGCTGGCCGGCTACCTGGAGTTCCTCGGCGAGATCTACCGGCTGGGACTGGTCGACCATGTCGCGCCGGTGCAGTATGCCATCCGCCTGTTGATCCCAGAGGGATCGAGGCTGCTGGAGCTGGCCCCAATCGGTGCCCTGGTGCAACCATTCGATCACGAGGCGCTGGTCTACCCCTGGGTGCACCCCGACCCGGAGGTGGACCAGCTCCAGCGCGACCTGTTTCGCCTGGTCCAGCGGCGGTTGGCCGAGGGGCGGTCGCGGGCCGCGATCTTCACCGAGATCTGGCGGGTGGCCGCCGAGCGCTGCGGTTGTCCCGAACGGGCGGGGGAGGTGGTCCTGCCGGACCGGCCGAGCGCGGTCCCGCAGCTCAGCGAGCCCTGGTACTGCTGCGCGGAACCCACCGAGCTGCAGCTAACGCCCTCCGCGGTGTGAGCCCGCGGTGTCCAGCGCTGCCCCCGCCGAGCTGCATACCGGAGTGGACCCGAACTGGCCGCGCCTACCTGGCCTTCGGTCCACTCCCGCCGCCCCGCGGCCCACCAGGTTAACCGACCGGAGAACCACCGGAAGGGCTCGTCGCTAGGCTCGGCCGCAGGGTGCGGAGCGGGTCGAGGGCGGGAGGCTGCGGATGACCACCGAGACGGAGCGGGCCGGCGTGCTGGCCGATCCGCTGGAGGCCGTCGCCGAGGTGGTTGCCGGCTTCGGGGTCAACGCCCGGCCACTGCGACAGGTCCTCGCCTTGCTGACCGAGGGACCGCAGACCCTGGACGAGCTGGTGCGGGCCTGCGCGGTGCCGCGGCGCACGGTGGAAGCGCTGCTGCGGGCGGCGGAGCCGGACCTGGACCAGCGGGCAGGGGCGGTGTGGGTGCGGCCGGACCGGGTAGCTGCCTACCGGCACCGTTTCGGCTATGCGCAGTTGGCCGACAGCGCACCGGTGGACCCGTTGGGTGCGCGGTTGGCGGCCTGCGCAGCCCTGGTACGGCAGACCGCCGGTGACATTGCCGCCGCGCCGGCCGCCCGGGAGGCGTTGGACCACGTGGCGGCCACCGCTGAGACGGTGGTCCGGCGGGCCCTCTGGCTGGATGCCACCTTCGACCTGGCCGGGGCTCGGCTGCTGTGCGTCGGCGACCACGACCTGACGTCGTTGGCCGCCTGCGCGGTCAGCCCTGGTCTGACGGTCACCGTGGTGGATGTGGACGAGCAACTGCTGGAGTTCATCGACACCCGGGCCGCCCAGCGCGGGTACGACATCCGCTGCCGGTACGCCGACCTGCGGTTCGGGCTGCCCGACACCGCGGCATGCTGGGCGGATCTGGTGTTCACCGACCCGCCCTACACCACGGAGGGGGTGCAGTTGTTCCTGGGACGTGGCCTGCAGGGGCTGGCGCACCGCAACAACGGGCGGCTGCTGATGGCCTACGGCTTCAGCCCGCTGCACCCCGCGTTGGGGATGAAAGTGCAGCGCGCGGTGTCCGAGCTGGATCTGGTCGTCGAGACGCTGCTGCCCGCGTTCAACCGGTACCACGGGGCGCAGGCCGTGGGCAGCGCCAGCGACCTGTACGTCTGCCGCCCCACCGCCCGCACCTGGCAGCTCCTGGACCGTCGGCTGGCGAGCACCTCGGTACGCATCTACACCCATGGTGCGCAGGCGTTGGAGGGGGTGGGCAGCGAACTGGACGCTGCGGTGGCGGATGCGGTGCTCCAGGCCGCGGCCGGTACCGGGGAGCGAGCTGCGGTGCAGCTCGCGGGTGCCGGCTGGCCCGAGGGCGGGGGCCCAACCCGGGTGGTTGCGCTCGCCGACCTGCTCGGTGCCGGCCTGGCAGCACAGCATCAGTTGGCGGTGAATCTGGTCGACGACCCGGGGCCGTGGCTGCTTCGCGTCCTGCTGGCGGTCAACGCCGCCCGGCTGGCCGTGCTGGTCCCGAACAACCATCCCGACCTGGGTACCCAGGCCGTCCAGCGGGCCCTCAGCGAGCTGGTGGCACCGAAGTACACGCTGCGGATCCGGCGCACGACACCCACCTCCCGGCACGCGATCGTCGAGGCCACCCGTCCCGCCCAGGGTGCTGACCGGGCACTGGGCCGGTGGCTGCTGGAACGGGCGCACGGCAAGGTCGGCAACGTGTGGCGGGAGGGCCTGATCCGGCGCAGCGCCGAGCGGCAGGCCGGGCCGCTGACGAAAAACGAGGCGCGCGCCCTGATCGCGCAGACCGTCAGCCGCTCCGACTGGCTGGCCGCCCGGCTGATCGACCTGCCCCGGCACGCGGTGCGCGCCCTGCTCGCCGATGCCGACGCCTCGGTGGCGGCCCTGGGTCAGTGACCCACCGGGTAGCCGCGCTGCAGCGCACCCTCGATCCAGTTCTCACAGTTGAATACCGTGACCAGGTCAAGGGCGTGCTGGCAGCCGGGACGCCAGTCCGGGGGCAGGAGTCCGAGCGCGACGCTGTGCCGTGGTTCGCGAGCTACCGACTGCAGATAGCGGCGCAGCGCCTTGGCGAAACGGCGCCCTGCAGTGAGCGGGGCGGTGCGGCCGGGAGGCAGCAGTCCGGCGAGCAACCCGCGCCGGCGCAGGAAGCTGCTGGGCTGGTCGGCGGAATACCGGCTGCGGGCTGGGAGGTGGTAGGCGTAGCGGGCAAAGGCGGGCTCGAGCAGGGGCGCGCGCACCGCGATGTCCCCGGCCGGCCACGGCAGGTCATAGGGGAACAACCGGTGCATGAGGGTGGCCTGGGCCCAACTGGCCCGCTGCGCGACGCTGAGCTGCAGGCATTCCCGCTGGAAGTCCGCCCACCAGCGGCGGGCCCGGTGCGCATAGGTGGGGGCGAGTACCGCAGCGGCCCGCTCACCCGGGGAGTCCGGCCAGGTGCGGGACCAGTAAGCGCTCGCCGTCACGGGACCGGTCAGCGGCCCCGCGGCGGCCAGCAGTTCGATGACCATCGGGGTCGGCCAGTCCCGGCGGTACTGCTGCAGCGACCGCCAGTCCCGGTCACCGACCAACTCGGTGCCCAGATACGGCGGTGCCTGCAGGAGTTGATCCGCACCCTGACCGTGCAGCAGCAGGGTGGCGCCGCGGTCCTGCGCGCAGCGGGCCAGACCCACCTGGTAGCGGGGCCAGGTCTCGACCCGCGGCCCGTGCGGGGTCCACGGCGGGTCGGGCCAGCGGGACGGGCGAGCGTCGACGACGACCAGTTCGCCCGGCACGCCAAGCTGCTCCATCAGTTGGGCCACGGTCGGGGGATTCCGCCGGCCAAGATCGTCGGTGAGGTCCAGCGTGACCACCAGCAGCCGTCGGTCACTGCGGCGGCACAGCTCTGCGGTGACACCCAGCAGCGCGGCGCAGGCCAGCCCGCCGGATGCCGCCACCGCGAGACATTCGTGGCCCTCGGCAGCCGCCGCCACCGTGGCGGCGAGCCGGTCGCGGAACTCGCCGGGATCGGAGGAACCACTCGGCCGGGGTGGGGCCGGCCGGATCCGGTGCACGTCCTGCCACGGCGGCAGCACCGTGACATCGCGCGCAAGCGCGGGCCGCCCGAAGCCGGTGGCCAGCCTGGTCAGGGTAAACGGCCCGGTCAGCGTGGCCAGTCTGACCGGCTGCCCGGTGGACTCCCGCCGGTAACTGGGCCGGGCGGCGAACGCATCGCCGGCCGGCCCTGGGGACTGCCAGTCGAAGAACGGCAGCACGGCCCTGCCTCCTCGCGGTCGGGGAAGCCGGTCAGTCCGCGGCCCGCACTCGGTGCGCGGTGGCCGCGAGCAGTTCCAGCACGCACCGGTTGGCGACGATCGCAGTGATCTCGCCGTGGTCATAGGGCGGCGACACCTCCACCACGTCGCACCCGACGAGATCCAGATTGCGGGCCAGCACGCGGATGGCCCTGAGCAGTTCCCGGCTGGTCAGGCCGCCGGGCTCGGGCGTTCCCGTGCCCGGGGCGTAGGCCGGGTCCAGGACGTCGATGTCGATCGACAGGTAGGCGGGGCCGCTCACCTGCCCGAGCACATTGTCGATGACCTCGTCCAGGCCCAGCTCTTCGATGTCCTCCATCGTCCAGCAGGTCAGCCGGTGCTCGGTGCCCCAGCGCAGGAGCTGGGCCGGGGGGCCGAAGCCGCGGACCCCGAAGTGGTGACCTTGCCGGACCAGGTCCCGTTCCACCGCGCGACGCAGCACCGTGGCATGGGTGAGCCGCTCCGTGTCATGCCCCCAGGTGTCAGTGTGCGCGTCGAAGTGCAGCAGGGTCACCGGCCCGTGCCGGGCGACGACGGCCTCCAGTGCGGGAAGGACGACCGAGTTGTCGCCGCCCAAGGTGAGCAGGCACGAGGTGTTCGGCACCACCTGGCGGGCCTTGCGGCGCAGCCCTTCAATGGAGTCGACGTGCGAGCCGACGGCAACCGGTGCGTCGCCGACGTCGACGACCGTGAGGTACTTGAAGACCTCGGTGTCCCAGGCCATCGGGTGGATCTCCCCGACCAGATAGGGTGCGCAGCGGATGGCGTCGGGCCCGTAACGGGCGCCGGGACGGTCACCTGCTCCGGTGTCGATGGGCGCGCCCAGGATCGCGACATCGCTCGGCCTGCCCTGCCGGCGACCGTCTGGCGAGTCGGGCACACCGTGGAACGTCCGCAGCCGCATGCCGGTCTCAATCGTGCAGGGTCAGCGCGGTCGACTCGCGCACCCAGTCGGACCGCTGGAAGAACCGGATGGCCCGGGCGTCTCCGAAGGGCACCTCCACCTTGAACACGGTGGCCTCGTAGTCGCGGAGATAAGCCAGCGCCGCCCGGAGCAGTTGGGTGCCGACCGCCCGCCGCCGGACGGCAGGGCGGACGTACAACTCCTCGATCTGGCCGGTGTGGCCGCCCATGGTGGGGTGATCGGACCAGGAACAGGTCACGAAGCCGACCAGCGCCCCCTCGTGCTCCGCAACGAAGCATGCGCTGGCCGGATGGCTGACGGTGGCTGCGAGGTGCTGTCGGACACACATGCTGGGCTCGAGGGGGATGTGGCTGGTGGGCATCGCACCCGCGGCGGGCACGGCGATACCGGGGCCCCACCGGTCGAAGGAGAGTGGTGGCTGCGGGATCTCCTCGTCGCCGAGGGAGCACCACAGCTCGAAGACCGCGTCGAGGTCTTCGCGGCGGACCCGGCGGATCACGACCGGAAGCTGGGTGGACTGCGCTGCCTTCCGCGGCCACACCCAGCCCAGCAATCCCGGCATCGGCTACCTCCACTCAGCTCTTCCAGGCCCTCGGACACGGCCTTGACATACGGTATTGGAGATGTTTGTCTGACCGCCAGTGTAGGTCCGATTCCGGGTCGTCAGGCATGTCGAGGTGAGCGGTGACGGCGTCGCTTGTGGACGGTCGCCACGACCTGTCACCGACCCAGCTCGTGCTGCTGTTCCAGACCCTGCAGCCGGATGCCGGCACCTTGGACCAACTCGACCTGAAGCCGGTCGGCGGGCATATCGGGGAGTCCGTCTTCACCATTGACGAGGTGCCCGACCGGGGCCGCCTCGCCGCGGCCTGGCAGCAGGTGCTGGCCACCCACCCGCTGCTGCGGACCAGCTTCGACTGGACCGACCTGGCGCGGCCGTGCCAGGTCGTGCACCGGGCGGTCACGAGCGAACCCCACTGGTTGGACTGGCGAGGCGACAGCCAGCACCAGTCGGCGGCACTGCACCGGCTCATCGCCGCCGAGCGGGAGCGGCCGTTTCAGTTGAACCACCCACCGCTGGTCCGGCTGCACGCCATCCGCACCGCCGCGGCGCAGTTCCGGCTCCTGCTGGTGACGCACAGCCTGCTGCTGGACAACTGGAGTGTCAGCGCGGTCATCGACGAGCTACTCGGCTGCTACCGGCGGCTCGGCGCGGGGCGGGCACCGACCGCGCCGCGCAGGCGCGCCTACCGCGAGTACGTTGCCTGGCTGGCGTCGCGGAGCCTGCAGCGAACCGAGGACTTCTGGCGCGGGCAGCTCCGCGGCTTCCGCGAGCTGACCCGGCTCGAGCTGGATGCGACCGAGGTCCTGGCCCCCGGCGAGGTCCCCGCCAAGGTGACCGAGCCGTTCCACCTGCCCCCCGGCCCCACCGCAGCGCTGCGCGAGCTGGCCGCCACGGCCGGGTTCGACCTGGAGACCCTGGTGCTCGCGGGCTGGGCGGTGGTGGCCGGCAGGTCGGTCCGGGATCCGGACGTCGTGGTCGGCGTCCAGGTGAGCGGCCGCGACCACTGCCCCCCGCGACTACGCAACGTGCTCGGCCCATTCCACACCGTGGTCCCGGTTCGCGTCCTGGTCCAGGAGCAGGCCCGGCTACTCGACTACCTGCGTGCGGTCCAGCACCAGCGCCGGGCCGTGGCCCGGCACGAGTACGTGCCGGAACCACTGGTCCGGGAATGGAGCGAGGTGCCGAGAACCGACGGCCTGTTCTGGCACACCCTCGAGTTCCGGGACCCCGATGCCCTGCGCCAGCTCGCCACCTCGGCGGGTGGGGCTGCGGTGCGCCGGCAGGAGGTTCCCGACCTGCCGGTGGTTGCCCTGGCGATCCGGGTCAACGACTGCGGGGACAGCCTGGCAGGCGAAGCGACGTACTGCACGGGCCTGTTCGAGCCGGGACGGGTCGCTGCCATGATGCACCACCTCGCGCAGGTCCTGGGTGGTTTCGCGGCCGCCCCGGAGGCCCGCCTCGCCGACATCGACCTGCTGCTGCCCGCCGAGCGCACCCAGCTCCTGGCCGGGTGGAACGCCACGACCCGGCCGTACCCGACCGGGCACGGGATTGTGGACCTGTTCGCCGACCAGGTCCGCAAGCGCCCTTCGGCGACCGCGGTGGTGCACCGCGACCGGGAGCTCAGCTACCGGGAGCTGGCCACCCGGTCCCTGCGGTGGGCGCGGCGGCTGCGCGAGCTCGGCGTCGGGCCCGAGGCACTGGTCGGCCTGGCCGTGCACCGCTCACCCGAGATGGTGGCCATCATGCTCGGCATCCTCGCGGCCGGTGGCGGGTACGTGCCGCTCGATCCCAGCTACCCCCCCGAGCGGATCGCGTTCATGGCCCGCGACGCTCGGCTGGCCGTGCTGGTCAGCGACCCAGGCGTGGCCGGGGTCCGGGACGCGGCGCTGCCCTGCCCGGTGATCTGTACCGACGACCTGGACAGCGCTCACCCGCCGGCCGGCGAGCTCGACCACAGCGATCCGAACGCGCTGGCAGCCGAGTGCGCGGCCGCGCCCGGCACTGCGCAGAATCTGGCCTACGTGCTCTACACCTCCGGCTCCACCGGGCAGCCCAAGGGAGTCGCGATCACCCAGGCCAACGCAGTCGACCTGCTCTACTGGGTGCGCGAGACCTTCGGCGAGGACCTCGAATCCGTGCTCGCCAGCACGTCGATCAGCTTCGACTGCTCGATTCTGGAGATCTTCGGCCCGCTGTGCTGGGGCGGCACCACGGTGCTCGCCGAGCACGCGCTCGACCTGGACACGGTGCCGGCCAGCCACCCGGTGCGGCTGTGGCACACCGTTCCTTCGGTGCTGGCCGAGCTGCTGCGCACCGCCGCCCTGCCGGCGACGCTGCGCACCGTCATCCTCGGCGGGGAGGCGCCGTGGCCGAGCCTGCTCGACCGGATTCGCCGGCAGAGCCACGTGACACGGATATACAACCTCTACGGTCCGACCGAGGTGACCAGCTATGCCACCGCCGCGTTGCTGACCGCCGACCGGCCCACGACGCCGCCGAGCATCGGCCGTCCGGTGGCGAATACCGCCGTCTACCTGCTCGACCCGCACGACCGGCCGGTCCCGGTCGGAGTGCCCGGTGAGCTGTGTGTGGCCGGCGCCGGGGTGGCGCGGGGCTACCTGCACCGCCCCGCCCGCACCGCGGAACGCTTTGTTCCCCACCCGTTCAGCAACCGGCCAGGGGCGCGCATGTACCGCACCGGCGATCTGGCCCGCTACCGGGCGGACGGCACGCTTGTCTTTCTTGGCCGGCTGGACGACCAGCTCAAGGTGCGTGGTTACCGGGTCGAACCAGGAGAGGTGGAACGGGCGCTGATGCGCCACCCCGGGCTGGCCGAGGCTGTGGTGGTGCCCCGGGTGCACGGCGAGGTCAACCACGGCCTGCTCGCCTTCGTCGTCCCCCGCCCGGATTCCGCCGGCCCGGATTCCGCCGGCCCGAATTCCGCCGGCCCGAATTCCGCCGGCCCGCCGGCTCCGGCCGAGTTGCGGGACCACCTGCGCCGCCTGCTCCCGGCCTACCTGATCCCGGACGGTTTCATCGTCCTGGACCGGCTGCCGCGCACCCCCAGCGGCAAGGTGGACCGGCGCGCGCTGCCCGGAGCAGGCCCGCCGGCACAACGCCGCTCGTTCGTCCCCCCCAGCAGCCCCCACGAGCAGTTGCTCGCCGGCCTGTGGAGCGAGCTGCTGGGGGTGGACCGGATCGGTGCCGAGGACAACTTCTTCGAACTCGGCGGAGACTCCTTCTCGGCCGTCCGGATGATCGCCCGAGCGCGCCAGCGCGGCCTCGCGCTCAGCGTCACCGATGTGTTCGAGCGGCAGACCGTGGCCGAGCTGGCCGACCTGGCCGAGGGCCGGGCCCGCGCCGATGCGCAGCGAGCGGAACCGGCATGACGGCGGCGCCCCCAGTCCCTCGTGACGGCATCCGGGAACGGCTGGCCACGGACGGCTACCTGGTGCTCCCCGGCCTGGTCGACCCGGCCGAGCTGACCGCGTTGCGGCGGCGGTTGCTCAGCACGCTCGCGCACTGGGACTGGCTCGATGCCACCACCGAGATGGAACTGGCCCGGCCGAGCAGACCCCGGCAGGAGGGCGGAGCCAACTGGTGGCGGCCCTACACCGAGCTGCAGAGCATCGAGGCGTTCCACCGCCTCGCCCACCACCGCAACCTGCTGGCGGTGCTGCGGGCGCTGGTCGGTGCCGATGCGTTCGCGCATCCGCGGCGGATCGTGAGCCTCGTCTTCCCGGGCTTTGTGGTGCCGCCGCATCAGGACTTCTCCTACGTGCAGGGCAGCGTCGACACCTGCACGGTGTGGCTGCCGCTGGATCCGCAGCCGATGGCCACCGCGCCGGTGCGGGTCCTGCCGGCAGCCGGCCCGAGGCGGCTGCGTCCCCTGCATCTGATGCCCAACCGAGGGGTGGCAACGGACCTGGCCGACGACGACCCGCGCTGGCTGACGGTTCCGCTTTCGCTCGGCGATGCCGTGGTCTACCACAGCCTCACCGACCACATGGTGGGGCCGAACCCGTCCGCGGGCATCGGGCTGGCCTGCGAGTTCCGTTACCAGTCGGCGCGCGAGCCGGTGTGTCGGGGCTCGCTGAGACCGCATCACTACCCGCGGCTGCCGGACTGGCCGGTGCTCACCAAGGGCTGGTCGAGCCGGCGCTGGGTGCGGGCACCGCGGCGGCTGCACCGGGTGGATTTCACCATGCCGCAATCCTTCGCGACCTGGCATCGGGAGCTGGCCGTGCCGCAGTCCCGGCTCGTTCCGGTGGCTCCCGTCGATGGATGAGCTGCCCGACGCCAGCGCCGTCATCGGGACACCTGCCGCGCTGCACGCGCGGCTGGCGGCGGACGGCTACCTGTTCTTCCGCAGGCTGCTCAACCTCGATGCGGTGGGCGCGGCCGGTGCGGCGGTGGCCGAGGTGCTGCGGCGCCATGGTGCGATCCGGGCGGACGGGCGGCCGCGGCGACGCGCGCTCGCCTGCACCGACCGCCGCTACTGGAGCGTGTACCGGGACCTGCAGGCCCTGGAGGCCGTGCACCGGCTGCCGTTCGACCCCGCGCTGGGCCACCTGATGCGAGCGCTGGCCGGCGAGCGCGTGTTCGTCCACCCGTGCCGGATCATCCGCACGGTCTGGCCCACGGCGCTGGGCGGACCGGGCACCCCCAATGTGCATCGGGACTACCCGAACTGGCGGATCCCGGACATGTTCACCACCTGGATTCCCTTCCAGCGCTGCCCCCCAGAACGGGGCGGGCTCTGCGTGCTAACCGGATCCCACCGCCACGGCCTGGCCGGTCCGCAGTCGCTGAGCCTGGCGGAACCGGGCTGGGCCACCACTGACTACCAGCCCGGCGACGTGCTGGTCTGCCATGCGTACACGGTGCACGCGGCACCCCCCAACCGGACCGACATGGTGCGGCTGTCCGCTGATTACCGCTGGCACGACGCACGCACCCGGACGCCCCACTGGACGCTGCTGCCGGACGGCAATATCGGCGACTGGGCCGCGCTGACGGCAGGCTGGACCCAGACCAACTGGGTCACGCCGCCCCCCGACGTGGTGTCCTTCCCCGACGACACCGAACTGCCCGAGCTCACCGAGCTGCCGCCGTCGCGCCTACTCGCCACCTGGCCGGCAGCCCGTGCTACCGGCCCCGGCCGGAGATGAGACCCTGGCCGGGGATCAGACCCTGGCCGGGAAGGAGGCGCTGCGCCACCCGGCCGACGGGATGGTCATGCACGTCGACCAGGAAGCGCACGGCGTCGGGCAGCCGCGCGTAGGTCTGCGGCAGCACGAACTTCCGTTGGTCGTCAATCTGGTAATGGTCCCGGTGCACCCAGGCGGAGAACAAGCCCCGCCGCAGTGCCTGGCTGTTGTTGGTGGTGCCGCTGTGCCACAGGTGGCCGTCGAACACCAGCACGTCGCCGGCGTTCCCGGTGATGTACACCTGGTCGGGATGCGGGGCGAACGGGTCGGACACGGCCTCCAGCGGATCCAGGCCCGAGCGGTGGCTGCCCACGATGACCCGGGTAGCACCGTTGTCCTCGGTGAAATCGTCCAGCATCCAGATCGAGTTCGCGAAGTAGTGCACGGGGAGATAGCCCGCCTCCAGGATGTCCAGATGCCATTCCTGGAGGCCGCTGCCCGGCTGGGGCGAGCGTACGTGGACGTAGCACAGCCGGATGTGGTACCCGAGCACATGAGTGATGGCGGCAAGGACCCGGGGATGCGTCACCGCGAGGTCGAACAGCGGGCCGCGGTTGAGGAGATCCTTGACCACGATCTCGTCGTCCCAGATCACGCAGCGGGGGTCGCGATTACCCGGCAGTTCACCGCCGGACTCGCGCCAGGCGGCAGCGACGATCCGGTCGACCACCGCCGTGATCTCATCGACCTGCTGCCGGGTCAGCACATTGCGCAACACGACGAACCCGTTGTCGGAGAGCTGCCTGCGCTCCTCGGCGGTGAGCAGGCCGGGATGAACGCCGAGATCCTGCAGAGCGCGCCGGCACGTCGCCCGCTCCAGCTCCCGGATCTGCTCGATGCCCTGGCGCACGTCGTGCTGCTGACCGGTACTCAATGTCATGGCAGCAACGCCGGTCAGGCGGTGCTGAACTGAGCCCGCTGCTGCTCGTACAGCCCCGACATGTGGTTGTTGGCGGCGGTCAACCGGACCAGCTCACTGACGAACAACTCGATCTGCCCGCCGGGAATCGCGACCAGAATCCGATCGTCCGCAACCTGGGTGAAAGTCCGCATTCCTGCGCAGCCCAGGGAGAATGTCGGCTTGCCGTTCTTGGTCGCAAGCGCCAGCGCCGCGCACCCAGGGCGGCCGGTCACCGTGGGCAGGCCAGCGGTCCAGTCCGCGGCGCCGATGGCCTCGTTGGTCATCATCGCCTGGCGGGCGTCGGCCCAGAACAGGACGAGGTCCGGGGCAGCCGGGCTCTCGGCCAGTGGACCGTACACAATGCCGGCGTGATGGCGAGACACGGTGGGGATTGCCGCGGGCTCGTCCCCGACGAGATACCCGCAGGCCGTCATCTCGGTGACCAGTTCGCCCAACCGCTGCTGGACCGGCTCCGGCAGCTCGAACCCCAGCACCATGGCCCCGACCGGGCAGTGCATGTGCTGCGCAGCGGAGGCGTAGAAAGTGCCGTGCTCGGCGGCCGGCCAGAAGGAACAGGCAGACGGCGCAGCGCGATCGGGCTGCGGGGTACCGGGCGGGGGGCTGTCGACGAATCGAAGCGCGATGGGCGCGGACGGCAAGCCGAGGTGCTCGGTGAGCGTGCGCGCGAGTTCTGCGGGTTTCATACTGACCTCCCGATCAGTGGATGTCTCGTGGTTGACGCAACTGCAGGTGGCCAGCCCGGTGAGCTGGACCACGGCCAGCGAGCGGGCCAGCCGGACCAGGTCGGCGGCCCGTTGGTCGATCACTCGGTAACGGGTGCGCCCGCCCTCGTGGCGGGGCAGCAGGTAGCCGCCCGCGACCAGCTTGCCGAGGTGTTCCTCGGCGCTGCCGGCGGCGAGACCGAGGTGCTCCTCGCACTCGACCGCGGTGTGCTCCCCGGACAGCAGCAAGGTCAGGATCTGGAGCCGGGTCGCATCCCCGAGCGCCCGAATCGACTCCGCCAATCTGGCCACTTCTGCCGACTGGGATTGGCCGCACCATCGCAGCGAATATGGTGCGGCACCTGCCCGCAGATCGCGGTGCTCTCTCACCCCGCTCGTCACCCCCCGGTCGGCCACGTGCCGGCCGGAGATACCGGCTGACCTCGCGGCCACTACTGGTGACAGTGCCCCTCTCCAGATGGGCCCCACCCGACAGACGGGCCCTACCCGACAGACGGGCCCTACCCGACAGACGGGCCCCACCCGACGGCCCCCACCCGATGTGCCCCCACCCGATGGCTGACCTCCTTCCAGGTTACTTCCTGAGCACGCACAGTCAATGCATCTGTCCTAGCGGATCGATTTCGACGTCACCGACCGGGCTGGCACCCCGCTCGAGTGCCCCGTCGATCCACTCCTCCAGGGCGGCCAGCTTGCAGGCGATGCTGGGATTCGCGACCAGGGCCTGGTCCGGCAGGTCCCGGACCAACCCGAGCTCCCGGCACCACAACCGGCGTCCCTGCAGCAGCCGGACCGCGTACTCCGGGATCGCCTTCCGGTAGAGGTGCTTGTGCTCGGGCAGCAGCGGCCACAGCCGGCGGGGGTAGAGGCTGAGCACCAGGTGCTTGTACCGGTGGTAAGGCAGCCGGTGTTCGGGGGTGTACCGCTCGTGCAGCGGGATCGCCAGCGCAAAGCTGGCGAAGTCGGGCTCGAGGAACGGGGAGCGATGCGGGACCGGTCCCAGGGATTCCAGCATGTCGCAGCCGAACACGCAGTCCCAGGCGGCGGCCAGCACCCAGTCCCGGCCCTGCGCGACGAACCGTTCCCGCCAGCGCTCCAGCCACGCCCGGTAGTACCCCAGCGCATGAGCCCGGTACCGGTCGGCGAGCACGTCGCCGGGGAAGGGGGTGCGCACGTCCGGGTAATGGGCGGCCAGGTACAGCGCGAACGAGGTGCGGGTGGGCAGCCGGGGGGCGGCCATGGCCAGGAGTTGCGCCAGGCCCAGCACGGCCCCGCCATACAACGCCTCGTCCGCGGCATACCGCCAGGCCGCCTGCCAACGGCCGGCCCGCAACTGCGCCGCGGTGAGAAACGGGGTGGCCTGGAGCAACTCGTCGGCGCCGCATCCGGTCAGCACCACGCGGGCGCCGAGCGCGGCGGCTTGCTCGATGAGCGCGGCGAAGGCCCGGGGCAGTGCCTCCCGGCGCGGCCCTGCCGGGCTCCAGTGCGGCGGTGGTAACCGCCGCGGGTCGGTGCCCACCACGTGCAACTCGCAGTCGATCGCGAACGCCTCGATCAGGGATGCGGCCAGCGCGCTCGCTGGCACCCCCTGGTCGTCCAGCATCTCGTCGACCAGCGCGACCAGCCGCCGTCCCTCGCGGCGGCACAACCCGGCGCAGTGGTAGAGGACGGCGAGTGAGTCCAGCCCGCCGGACAGGGCAACCGCCACCACCTCGCTGTCCCCCAGGCAGGCCGCCACGCTGCGGCGGAACCGATCCGGCAGCTCGGCCCGGTCGGCCGCCACCGCGGGCCACTCGACCACCGGCCGGCAGCGCTCGACCCCGAGCCAGGGACAGCCCGGCACGGCATCGAGCTCCAATGCCGGGTTGGCCAGCTCCAGCGCGAGCTTGGGCAACGAGAAACGTGGCGGTTGCGGCGTCAGGGCGAGCGGATCGACAGCAGTGCGCCCTTCCGCCGTGATGTAG
>DASTLT010000216.1:0-18102 GCA_035714625.1 Pseudonocardiaceae bacterium
AGACCGGCATCGAGGTGCACCGCTACGGAGCGCACCTGTTCCACACCTCGAACCAGCGGGTCTGGGACTACGTCACCCAGTTCACCGGCTTCACCGGCTACCAGCACCGGGTGTTCACGATCTACCAGGGGCAGGTGTATCCGATGCCGGTGAACCTGGGGACGATCTGCGGGTACTTCGGCCGGTACCTGACCCCGGACCAGGCGAGGCAGTTGGTCGCCGAGCAGGCCGCCGAGATCGAGGGTGCCGAGGTCACCAACCTCGAGCAGAAGGCCATCTCGCTGATCGGGCGGCCGCTGTATGAGGCGTTCGTCCGGGGCTACACCGCCAAGCAGTGGCAGACCGACCCCACCGAGCTGCCCCCTGAGATCATTTCCCGGCTGCCGGTCCGCTACACGTTCAACAACCGTTACTTCAACGACACCTACGAGGGCCTGCCGGTCGACGGGTACACCGCGTGGTTGCAGCGGATGGCCAATCACCCGAACCTCGAGGTGCGGCTGGGCACCGACTGGTTCGACGTCCGCGCCGACCTGCCCGCTGAAGTGCCCGTGGTCTACACCGGGCCGCTCGACAGGTATTTCGACTACACCGAGGGCGAGCTGGGCTGGCGCACCCTGGACTTTGAGTCCGAGGTGCTCGACACCGGGGACTTTCAGGGCACCTCGGTGATGAACTACGCCGACCTGGACGTGCCCTACACCCGGATCCATGAATTCCGGCACTTTCACCCCGAACGCGACTATCCCCCCGATCAGACGGTGATCTTCCGCGAGTACTCGCGGTTCGCCCAGCGGGGTGACGAGCCGTACTACCCCATCAACACCACTGCGGACCGGGTGAAGCTCGAGCGCTACCGTGAGCTGGCCCGCAAGGAGACGGCCAACCGCAAGGTGCTCTTCGGTGGCCGGCTCGGGACCTACAAGTACCTGGACATGCACATGGCGATCGGTTCCGCGCTGTCGATGTACGACAACCGGGTCGCGCCGTACTTCACCGAGGGTCGCGCGCTGGACGGCGCCGCGTCCTTCTCGTAAGGACTGGGGAGTTCATGCCCTCGACGTTGCTGCAGCGGCTGATCCTGCCCGGCAAGGCCGACCCGTTGGCCGTCCGCGCGCTCTACGTGGACGAGCAGCCGGCCACCGCGCGGCGGGTATGGCCACCCACCGGCGCGACCACCGCCCCCGATCCGCGCGACGTCGACCTCGAGGTCACCCTCGCCAACCCTAACGCGCGGCGGGTGCGGGCGCTGTCGCGGACCAGCGTGCGGGTGCCCGAGCAGACCGAGGTGTCCTTCGCGGCCTATTTCAACGCGTTCCCGGCCAGCTACTGGCGGCGCTGGAGCACGCTGCGCACCGTGCACCTGCGGCTGGACGTCGAGGGCGAGGGCCGGGTGGAGGTCTACCGGTCCAAGGCCGACGCCACCCCGATCCACGTGCACGGCGAGCTCATCGAGAGCGCCGCCGGCCGGTGCCGGGTCGATATCGAGCTGGACCTCACCCCGTTCGAGGACGGCGGGTGGTACTGGTTCGACGTCAGCACCGACGACGCCGAGCTGGTGGTGCACTCCGGGGGCTGGCACGCGCCGGTCGAGGCGCCGGGCCGGGCCGCGGTGACCATCGGAATGCCCACCTTCAACCGTCCCACCGACTGCGTGGCCACCTTGCGCGCGATCGGCTCCGACGAGCTGGTCCGCTCGATGGTGACCGCGGTGGTGATCCCCGACCAGGGCGCGAACAAGGTCCGCGACCAGGAGGGGTTCGCCGCGGCGCAGGCCGCGCTCGGCGACCGGTTGCGCATCATCGACCAGCCCAACCTGGGCGGCTCCGGCGGCTACGCCCGGGTCATGTACGAGGCGCTGGAGCACACCGACTGCGAGCAGGTCCTGTTCATGGACGACGATATCGTCTTGGAGCCCGACTCGATCCTGCGCGCCGTCGCGTTCTCCCGGTTCGCCCACCAGCCGATGCTCGTCGGTGGGCAGATGCTGCAGGCGCAGGCGCGCTCCCGGCTGCACGCCTGGGGTGAGATCCTCGACCGGCACCGGATGCAGTGGGGCAAGGCTCCCGGCACCGAGTACGACCACGACTTCACTCAGCAGTCGCTGCGCCAGACCGCCTGGATGCACCGGCGCACCGACGTCGACTACAACGCCTGGTGGTGCTGCCTCATCCCGCGCACCGTCGCCGAGCACATCGGCCTGCCGCTGCCGCTGTTCATCAAGTGGGACGACGTGGAGTACGGGGTGCGCGCCCGCGCTGCCGGTTACCCCACAGCGACCGTCCCCGGCGTGGCGGTCTGGCACATGTCCTTCGCCGACAAGGACGACACCACCGACTGGCAGGCCTACTTCCACCTGCGCAACCGGCTGGTCGGCGCGGCACTGCACAGCGAAGAGCAGCGCCCGACGGCGGTGCTCGCCGCCAGCCTGAAAAACGCCCTCAAGCACGCGCTGGCGATGCAGTACTCCACCCTCGCGCTGCAGGAGATGGCGATCCGGGACTTCCTGGCCGGACCCGAGGCGCTGTTCGAGAAGCTGCCCACCGCGCTGGGTGAGGTCCGGGCCCGGCTCGCCGAGTTCACCGACGGGCAGGTGCTCGACTCGCGGGAGCTGCCGCTGCCCGCAGGTGGCCAGGTCGCCGTCGAGCACCTGCTCACCCCGCCCACCAACCCGGTCACCATCGGGGCGACCCTGCTCAAGCGGCTGGCCCACCAGTTGCGCCCGGTGGACCCGCAAGCCCACCGCCGCCCGCAGCTCAGCCTGGCCCGCGATGACGCGCGCTGGTTCGTGCTCTCTGGGATGGACGGGGTGACCGTCTCCACCGCGGACGGGCGCGGCGTCACCTACCGCAAGCGCGACCCGCAGGCCTTCCGGACCATGCTGGCCCGCTCGGTCGCCCTACACCGCACACTGGCCCGGGAGTTTCCCCGGATGCGGCAGCGCTACCGGGCCGCCGCCGAGGCGCTCACCAGTCGGCCCGGCTGGAAGCGGGTGTTCGACGCGTGAGGGATGGTCGAGGCATGCTGCTCCTGGTGCGTCGCTGGCGCCGCAGCCGGTCCGCCGGTCAGTGGGAGGTGGCGTTGCTCGCCGCCGTGCAGCGTCGCATCGCCCGCCCACCGGTGGTGTCCGCCGCCCGCGGGATGTCCCATTTCGGCGAGCACGCCCTGGGCTGGCTGGCGCTGGGCGCGCTGGGCGCGCTGCTCGACCGGCGACGCCGGCGGGACTGGCTGCTCGCCACTGCCGCGGTGGCCGGGGCGCACGGGGCGTCGATCGCGGTCAAGCGGGTGGTGCGCCGGCACCGTCCCACCGACCCCGCGGTGCAGGTCCTGGTGGGCACGCCGAGCAAGCTGTCCTTCCCGTCCGCGCACGCGACCTCCACCACCGCCGCGGCCGTGCTCTACGGCGCCCTGCTGCGCCGCCCCCTGACTCCCGTGCTGGTGCCGCCGATGCTGGTCAGCAGGCTGGTGCTGGGCGTGCACTACCCCAGTGACGTCCTGGTGGGTTCCGCTCTCGGCGTGCTCATAGGAGCCGCCGCGCGCCGGGCCCTGACCCGCCTGCGCCGCTACCCTGAGCCCACCCTCCTGAGGAAGGGACGGCGATGACCACTACCGCCCCGCGTCAAGCCGAGCCCTCTGCCCGGCGCGGCAACTGGTTCACCGGGCTGATCCGGACCATGCGCCCCCGGCAGTGGGTGAAGAACGTCCTGGTGCTGGCCGCGCCGTTCGCCAGCGGAGACATCCTCAAGCCGGACGTGCTGGCCGCGGTCGGTGTCGCGTTCGTCGCGTTCTCGCTCGCCGCGTCCGGCATCTACCTGATCAATGATGTGAAGGACGTCGAGGCTGACCGCGCCCACCCGACCAAGCGCAACCGGCCGATCGCCGCCGGGGTGGTGGCGCCGCGGCTGGCACTGGCGGTCGCGGTGCTGCTGTTCGCGGCGGCCGTCGGAGTCTCCTTCCTGGCCTCGACCGACCTGGTCCTGGTGACCGCGGTCTACCTGGCCGTGCAGCTCTCCTACTGTCTGGGGCTCAAACACCAGCCGGTGATGGATATCGCCATCGTCGCCTCGGGCTTCCTGATCCGGGCGATTGCCGGGGGGGCGGCCGCGGAGATCGACCTCTCCCAGTGGTTCCTGCTTGCCGCCGGGTTCGGGTCGCTGTTCATGGTGGCCGGCAAGCGCTACGCCGAGATCCGGCTCGCCGAGCGGACCGGCGCCAAGATCCGCAAGGCCCTGGACGGCTACACCGCCTCCTACCTGCGCTTCGTGTGGACCCTCTCGGCCACCATCGTGATCATGACCTATGGCTTGTGGGCGTTTCAGCTCAGCCAGGTCAACCACTCGCGCTGGCCGGTGATCTCCATGGTGCCTTTCGTGCTGGCCGTGCTGCGCTATGCGGTGGACGTCGACGGCGGCAACGGCGGCGAGCCCGAGGAGATCGCCCTCGCCGACCGGGTACTCCAGGTCCTGGGCGCCCTCCTGGTCCTCACCCTCATCGCCGCCGTCTACCTCTAACCCTCACCCCCCGTAACATCTCCTGGGGGCGGAACGACCTCGTAGCAAAGGCAGAGGGAGTTCCCGATGTGCGAGACAGCGAGTCAGCGATGCTTTGCCGAGCTTGCCGTGCAAGCGATTCCGCCCAGCGCTGGTGCGCCTTTCCTGATACGAATCGTGGCGCAGTGAAATGGCAAGTTGACTTCGGCTCCCGCCTGGTGTAAAGGTGACGTCGCATATCGTTGGGGGACACCAGAAGGATGCACAGTGACGGTCGGCAGCAGCCAACAGGTTCACGGCAGCCAACAGGTCCGTAGCGAAGCCGCACCGAGGCTGGTGGCATCCTGGCTTCTTCCGGTCTGGGTGCTGGGAGGTGCCGCCCTACTCGTCCTCGCGCGTCTGGTGGTCGTCGGACCGGTCCTCGATCGGGTATGGGCCGAGGATGGCGCGGTCTTTTGGACCGATGCGAAGAACTCCGGACTTGGCTCGTTCGGCCTAACCTACAGCGGTTACCTGCATGTCTTTCCCCGGTTGGTCACCTCCGTTGTCGTGCTGCTGCCTGAGCCCGCTGTCGCCAGGTCCGTCGTTGTCGCGGTGGCGCTGACCACCGGTGTGCTGGCCGCCCTCGTGTTCGCAGCGGCCCGCGCGCTGGGCATGAACCTGCTCTGGGCAACTGCGGCCGGGTGGTCACTGGCTCTCGTGCCCCGGGCGGGGGTGGAGAGCATCGGCAACCTGGCCAACGTGCAGTGGCTGTTCCTGGCCTGTCTGGCGTGGTTGTCGGTCACCGTGTTCGCCAGCCGGGCCCTTCAGGTGGCGGCCGCGGTCGTCGCCGGGTTGACAGCCCTGTCCACGCCGCTGGCCGTGCTCGTGGTCCCCGCCCTGGTGATCGTGCACGGCTGGCGGGGGGCGCTGCGCCACCCCGTGACGGCGCCACTGCTCACCGGACTGGCGATCCAGGCGCTCGCGATCATCGCGGCACCGGAGTCGCCCTTCGCCAACCCAGCAGTGCGTCATCCGGGACTACGGCTTGGCGTGATCTACTCGTTGGCCGCGCAGGTCCTCCCGTTGCCTCCAGCCGCCCCGGCCATCGCCCCCGTGCTGGTCGTGGCCGCGCTGGTGCTGGCGATCGTCGTCGTGGCGTCGACGTTGCCAGCCCGCAGGGCGCCGTTTCTCGGCCTGGTGCTCACCGCGGCGCTGCTGCTGGGCACGGTGGCGGTGTTGAATGGGTGGGCACCTCCGCGGTACTGGGTGGCACCGACGGCCCTGGTCGTGGGGGCGGCCGGGCTGTGGCTCACCCGCCGGGTCTGGTGGGCCCAGACGGTGGCGCTGGCGGTCGCCGTGGCCGTGGCCGGCACGGGCTTCCCGGCCGACCCCTACCGGCTGTCCGGCCCGTCCTGGGCAGCGCAGGCACAGGCTTATCGAACCGGCTGCGCCCACGGCGACCCGGCGGTCGAGCTGCAGTGGAGCCCAGCCGGCTGGGGCTCGTCGCGGGTGGCCTGTCGCTGACCCCGGCCAGCCATCTGACGGTGTACATGCGGCCCCGGCAACGGACATGCTGGGTCCGGCGGCATGCCCGGGGGATGGGTCACCGAGACCGCCGAGCACAGCACGGAGAGCCCGATGGGCACGATCACCACCAAGGACGGCACCGGGATTTTTTACAAGGATTGGGGTACCGGGCAGCCGGTCGTGTCCAGCCATGGTTGGCCGCTCAATGCCGACGCCTGGGACGACCAGTCGGTCCTCGTGGCGTGACGGTCTCACAGGGCGTTCGCGACGCATTCTGGCGGATCTGCTGACCTTCATCAATGCCTGATTCCAGCCCAGCCGACCGAACCACCGCAGGTCGCGAGCCGGGTGGATCTGCTCGCCGCCATCAGCGGGATCGGTGGCGCCATGCCGACCTGGTGGCATAGACAAATTCACAGATCTGGCGGAACCTGGTGCAGTTCATCGCCGTGCTGAACAGATGCCCTGGTCGAGTGGCGCATCCGAGGAGGCCCGGATGGCTTCGGACAACCGGTTGGCTACTGAGCGGTTCCCCCGCTCGTCGACCTACCACCCTGAGTGGGTGCTGGCCGGGGTGAGCGGCGGGGCGAACTCGCTGTGGCTGACGGAGTGGCTGGCCGAGGCGATGCAGCTGCAGGCCGGGATGCGGGTGCTGGACCTCGGGTGCGGGCGGGGGGCATCGTCGATCTTCCTCAACCGCGAGTTCGACGTGCAGGTCTGGGCCACGGACCTGTGGCTCAGCGCTACCGAGAGGTACGAGCGGATCCGGGACGCCGGCGTCGACGACGGCGTGTTTCCGATTCACGCCGATGCCCGATCGCTGCCATTCGCCACCGAGTTCTTCGACGCCATCGTGAGCATCGACTCATTCCCCTACTACGGGACAGACGATCTGTACGCGAACTACCTCGCCCGGTTCGTCAAGCCAGGCGGGCCGATCGGGATCGCCGGAGCCGGGCTGGTGCGTGAGATCGACGGCCCGGTTCCCGAGCAACTGCGGCAGTGGTGGGAGCCGAGCATGTGCTGCCTGCATTCCGCCGAGTGGTGGTGCCGGCACTGGGAGCGAAGTGGCGTCCTGGACGTGCAGCTGGCCGACACCATGCTCGACGGCTGGCAAGTCTGGCTCGACTGGCAGCGAACGGCATGCCCGGACAACCGCGTGGAGATCGAGGCCGTGGAAGCCGACCGCGGTCGCTACCTCGGTTACGTCCGCGTCGTCGGACGGCGCCGAACCGAGGCCAAGCTCGACGAACCCATCGTGTCAGTGCCGGCCGAGTACACGAAGAAACCCCTGCTTCGCAGCTAGGAGCAACGGAGTGTCAACATCTGCCTGGTCCGTCCGGGCGGCTATGGTGTACCGAGGTCACCACCGACGAGCATTCCCAGCAGTAGGTCGACGCGCTTCCAGTCGAGGCGCTGACCGCGTTAGCCGAAGTCCGCGTGGAGCTGGAGATCGCCCCGTGGAACGGCGCGCCGTACCACAAGCACGAGCCGGCCAGCCCGATGCGCGCCTTGACGTGCGGCCCGGCCGGACAGGGCGACATCGTGCACCTGATCCTGGACGATCTCCGCCGGGT
The DNA here is from genome assembly GCA_035714625.1 of Pseudonocardiaceae bacterium. GTDB lineage: Bacteria > Actinomycetota > Actinomycetes > Mycobacteriales > Pseudonocardiaceae. Next base: position 7,577 of record DASTLT010000216.1, read on the forward strand.
CGCCGGTCGTCAATGGCAACCGGCGTTCTGTTGTGCTCGGTGGCGGTAGCGGTGGGATTTGAATCCACGGAGGGCGTGAACCTTCACGCGCTTTCGAGGTCCGTCCCTACCGTTCGCGGCCGTCCAGACTCTCTCTGGCCTGTAGGTTGAGCGACATCTGACGTCTCCGAGTAGAGCCCGTACCGGGGTGAACTGAGACGGAAACTGAGACGGACGGGCAGGAACTGGGAGGCGAGTCCGCGTCACACTTGCGCCATGTGGACCCGGCCTGTACACGTGCACGTTCGTCATGAGCTTGGGAAGCTGGCTACCGTGGCAGGTGACGCCAGCTGGTCTGCGGTTTTGTCCTGCTGTTGCGGCCCCTTGTCGACCGCGATTGACCGACCGTAACAGCACGCGGACAGCACGACGCTGGTTGTTCGAACGCAGAGCAGATGGAATCGGAAGCGGGGTATCCCGTCGCGTCGGCGGGCTTGTCCCGGAGCAGCCACAGCTGCAGGTAGGCCCCGCCGCCGAACAGCGGGAACAGCAGCGAGCCCACCGTGTCGACCGAGCCGTGGAAACAACGTCACGGATCAGCATGCTGCGCCCTGTGCGCAGGTACAGCCAGGTCAATAGCACCGACAGCGGCACGATCCACGCGAAGAACAGCAGCGGCGGGCGCTGCGCAAGGCTGAGCGCTTCGGTGCGTTCTTCGCCTGCCCGCGCGCGTCAGCTTCACCTCGTAGCCGCGGGCTGCTTGCCCAGGGCCTGGCGCGCCGAGGCGATCTCCTCGGCCATCACCCACGTGCTGTTGTCCTTCGACATCACGACCTCGGCGTCGCGGTACTCCTTCATGGCGTCGTTGCCGTCGAGCGGGTACACCACCACGCGCGCCGCGCCGCTGCGGGTACGGCGGGCGCGGGCGTCGACGAGGCCACCCGACGTCCACGGGCTGAACAGGATCACCGGGGTGCCGTCGGCCTCGCTCACGAGCGCGCCGTCGTAGGTCGCCGAGACCTTCAGCTTCCCGATCTCCTCGCGCATTTCGTGCTGGATCGCCAGCCCCGCGCGGTCGTACATGACCGACGACGCTTCGGGGACGTAGGTCGCCTCCTTGATGCCGCCGAAGCTCATGCCCGCCTTCCGCTCGGCCGTGCTGACCGCGACCTCGGAGCCGAGCCGCTTGACGATGACGCCACTCGCCTTCGTGTCGCGGATGAGCACGACCTCGCCGGGCCGGAGGTACTGGCCCTCCTCCCACGTGACCTTGATGTGCTCCTCGCCGCCCGCGGGGTTCGGGTCGACACGCTTTGACGATGTGTAGGCGTCGTGGCGCATCTTGATGACGCCCACCTCGGTGCCCTTGATGTGGCTCGGCGCCCGCGGCGGGACGACGACGACGCCGGTGCGGCCGACGGACGCGCGCCGCGCGTCCTCGGCCTGGGCGAGCTTGTGCACCCCGTCTTGGCTGAGCACGTCGCCCTTCTGGGCGATCCGGCCGAGCACGCCGATCTTCCGTAGGTGCGCCGCGATGCGGCCGTCGCCGTGGTTGGCGTTCTCCGGCGACCGGGACATCCAACTGATCCAGATGTCCTGCTCGAGCTCCCACACCCCGCGCGGCATCTGCGCCCCGTCGACGGCGTCCAGGAACGCCTTGAAGGCCGCCTCGGCACTGGCGAGGCCCTGCTTGATCTGGGCGACCTCCGCCTTCACGACGCCGGGGGTCGCGGGCTTGAGCTTCGGCCGTGGGACAGTCTTGCCGTCCGCGAGCTCGCGGAGCTGGTCGCGCCGCGGGCTGTACGCGAGTGCTGCGACATTTAGGCGCAGCAGTCCAGTCTCCCCCTCGACCAGCTGCTCGAGGTGCTTGCGCGCCTCCTTGTCGGCGGTCGCCTCGGGCGGGGCGAAGTCGACGCCCGTCGCGGCGTCGATCATGCTGCTCACACCGAGCTCGGCCGTCTCGCCCACTGCCTCGTAGAGGACCTTCGCCGCCAGTTTGCTCGCGGTGAAGAGCGCGCCCGCCGCGAGACCCACGCCGGTGCCGACGAGGATGCCCTTGATCGCGTCGTTCCACTTGGCCTTCTCGGCGGCGTCGCGCTGCGCTGCTGAGAGCACCGAGGAGAATTCGGCCCAGGCCTTGTCGTAGTGCTCGCAGTGCCACTTGACCTTCTTCTTGACGGTCTCGAAGTCGGCCATTGAGCTCTTGGAAAAGGCCAGCAGCGCCTGCCAGACGATCTCGACCTCGGCGGCCATCTCGGCCGGGCCGGCCGGCTTGGGCGGCGCGGTCTTCAGCTGGCGTGCGAGGTAGACCGCGACGGCGTGATTGCCGACCGTGCCCTGCATGCGCAGCAGGTCCTGGTCCGGTGGCGCGGGCGCCCGCGGCTGCCGCGAGACCACTTCCGTGCCGGGAACCGCTGCCCCCGTCCGCTCCCGCGAGTGACGCATCGGGCGACGATAACCGCACCCCGCCGCCATGGACAGGGCCACTCGGGAAGCCAGGCGGGCAACGTGTCGTGCCCACCATGAAGATCGTCTATACCTATACCGACGAAGCCCCCGCCCTGGCGACGCTGTCGCTGCTGCCGATCATCCTGGCCCACGTACTCGTGGCATGCCCCGGACCGCTGCGGGTCGTCCCTGAGCCTGCGGGGTGCCACCAGCCCACATGCACACATGATGTCGGTATGGCGGTCGTTCTGAACTGCAAATGCCGGGCTCGCCTTACCGGTAGGTCCGCGCGTCGCCGTAGGCGGTGCGTCTTGACCCTGTAGAGCCACGCCGACCAAGGCCCAGCTACCTCACCGACCCAGAGCCAGAACGGACCAACCCCGCAGGAAGACCTATCCAGTTACCAGCGATGTAGGGCGGTAGTGGTGGGATTGAACCCACGGAGGGCGTGAATCCTCACGCGCTTCGAGGTCGGGGACTCCCGGTTCAGCACCAGTCGCCTTCTGGGAGACTCGTTTCAGGCGGTGCTGCATCCTGCGCGATGCTGCATTCTGCTGCCGGTGGACGAGCGCCGCACCACTGTCAAGGCTGCATCTATGCTCGGTCTACGCTCACGCAGGACCAGGCTACGGCGCAGCGCGAAGCCCTGCTGCAGCCTGCTGGCGCATGAAACCGTACGGAACCACCGAGGGCCAGGAGGACCAGTGACTAGATCACTTCAGCTTGCTCTCCGAGATCCACTGATAATCGGAATAGGAGCAGGTGTTTTGACCTCAGCCTCGGGCTTCGGCGCGCTTCTTCTGTTTTGGCTCATCGGCTCCTACGACCCGGCCTTGCCTAACCTCTGGAGTTTCCCTAGCGTAACTTTCGGTGATTCCTTGCTCTTGCCAATTTTTCTGGGTGGCCTATTGACTACCGTACTTAAGCTTCCCAATGCGGGAGCAGGTGCCCCGCTTTGGGTGGCACTGGCAGCCCTGGCGGGCTCGAGCGCAGGCGCCTTTACTCAAATTGTGTGGTTGCGCGATCCTGCACCGCATCTAAACTGGACTTTCCCAGCCGTGGGGCATTTTAACGCAGCGGGAATATATCATGCATGCTTCCTTACCCTCGTTAGCGGCATACTCGCAGGCCTTATTGTTCTGGTGGTGTTACGTTCGCGCCAGCAGCAGAGAAATGACCCAGCATATGTAACCCGAGTGCACCAAACCTCCGCATCACTACTTCTCTCTGTCATCGGGTTATCTTTTTTCTGGCTCCTACTCTACGACAGCCTAAAAGGCACAGCGACGCTAGTATCAGCGAGCTCCGTCGTTGGAGTCACCCTTGCCATAGCTATTTTTCTGATAGCGATCCGAATGGCCAGCAACTCTTGGCCGCCAGGCGCACTACTATTCCTAGCAGCCCTAGGTGCAGGTGGTCTAACGGCAGCAATAGTTAGGTTTCCTACACACCCATCCTCCTATATTATAATTTCGATGTTATGCGGATTGATGTTAGCATTTGGTGCTATATGGCCGATACGTCAAAGTGGAGATGGACAGGCGATCGGCCTGCTAGCTTGCTTCGCTGCCACGCTAGCCGGTGCACTAGCTTTAGTTCCAGTCCATGAGTCGAACCTAGCTGGAACCCTGTACCCGACCACTGCGCTCTTGGTTCTGTTCGTGGTTCTCCGGTGGGTTAGCCCCACTGCTGTACCGAACAAGGTTTTGTGGCTAGCAATGGTCGGCGTAGGCTTGCTGATCGCCGCGGAGCCTTGGATTAGAAGCGGAGGGGTGGATATTACCATTGCCTGGTGGTCCTTGGGGCTGGCGGTAGTCTTGATTCAGTCGATGTATGTCGCTATTGAATTTGAGTACTCGCGCGCAGCATCGTTCACTTCAGCTACGAAGGATCGACCACCCGATGCGCCGAGAGTAGTGGCCGTGCTACTTCCATTGGGCTTGGCCGCCATTGTCGCGTACTACTTTTTTGTGGTTCCCGCAGCTACAGCCGTAGGATTTGACGCCAATACCGGCACATCTGAGTGGTCTGGAAGCCCCTGGCAAGAGGCGGTAGTTCTTGTCCTGATTGCGGGTCTTGGGGTACTCGTCAACTGGCGGTTGAGTCGTTCCGACCAGTGTTCAGTCCACATACTTACGGGGCCAGTCATACTCGCATGTGGTGCCGCCGCCTCATGGATTGGCGTCCTTGTCGTTACGTTCAGCTTAGCCCAAGGGCTGGGGCCACTATACATTATTGCCGCTAGCGTCGTATCCTTTTTACTGGCATTGTTAACAACCGAATCGATTCTGACGAATCCTGGCCCCCTCCAAGATTTGCGCGTAACGACGAAGGCGGTAATTCTTGCCATCACCGGAGGCTTGTCGGTTTTTTGTAGCGTGATGTGGTTAACATTGAGTGGCGTTTGGTCTGGCCCTATTGGCGCATCGCTACCTGCAGCACTCGGGGCGGCGGCCGCTGCCTACGTTGGTGGTTATGGCATTGCCCTCTGCTGTGGGTTAATTGTTTCCTCGGGAGGTCGCGATCCTCAGCTCACCGAAGACCCGGCATGGTTCAATATCTCTCAAGACCAGCTTCTATACTGCGGCTTAGCATTCTTCGGGGTGTGGTCGGGTGCGCTCGCCATTGCCCGATCGACCAAGCATAGCGGATTAGAGATCCTCCCCTCAATCATGCAAGTTGCTACTTACCTCGGCCCGTTCGCCTTATTCTTCGCATTTACACTAGTTAACAACTGGAAGCACTTTTCAAGGCAATCTTCCCGAATCCACCAACTTGCCGATGACACCGGTCGACCCACCGATCCAAAACGATGGGTTCGCCGCCTTCAGATCCATATGCTACTGCAGACGGTTATATCGATTATGGTTGCCATTATCGCAATTGTGGGGGCAGTGGGAACCATTCTCGGTGCAACGGTTAGTACTTTCCTTAAGCACTTACTCCCCAAAGACATATAACGGGGGCGACCTCCCCCGGCAGCGGTGCTGAGGAAGCCGACGCCTGAGGTGACCAGCAAATACAATCAGACACAGGAACGCCGGTCACCTCATGTGAAAGCGACCGGCGTTTCGGCTGTTCAGTGGCGGTAGCGGTGGGATTTGAACCCACGGAGGGCGTGAACCCTTACGCGCTTTCGAGGTTTGCGATCCGCAGTTCGGCCAGGATCGTCAGGTATGTTTCAGCAGGTCATCAGCTTGGCGCGGTGTCCGGTGAACCTCCACGATCCTGAGCGAATGAGACCCAAAATGAGACCTTCAGCCCCCAGCGAACCCGGTGATCTAACCTGGTCTAGGGCTTGCGCTGCAGGCGCCAACGGCTAGGGTTGCGCGCGTGACACAGCAACATCAGGCCAATACCGCAGGCCTGCCGCCGCTGCCACCGACTGATGCCAGTGATGACGAACGCGCACGGGCAATCATGGCACGGATGGTGGCACGGTTCGGTGCCCCGAGCCTGGAGGACTATCGCCGCGCCTACGCGGGGATCGGTGCCGAGTGGCCGGGCGATGAGGAGATCCGTCGACGCCACCCCGTCGCGCCCGACACCGCCGCGTGATCGGCGGCAAGATCATCGATGCATCGGCGCTGGCCGCGCTCGTGCGCGGTCGCCTGTCTGCCTTGGCGTGGTTCGATACTGCATGGGCGTTGTCCGTCCCGTTGTACCTGCCCGCCCTCGCGCTGGCCGAGGTGCGCGCGGTTCGCCCCGACGCCGTGCCCAGACTTGCAGAGGTCGTCGGCCATCCGTCCGTCTTGCTTGGGGAACGGATCGAGCAGGTGTCCACCGGCCCCCTGAGCAGGCCCGATGGGGCGCCCGCGAGGGACCCAGGTCAAGCTGGGTTCGGGGTGTCGCTATGACCGGTTGAAACCGTCCTGACCTGGTAGAGGAACAAGCCTGAGTCCATCGTGAAAAAGCGGCGCGTTCACGAGTACACACCGCAGGTTGAGCAACGCTTACGCTTGACTTTAACCCAGTTTTCTCCAACCAGCCGAACGTGTGCAAGATCAGTCCAGCCTTTAGGAGACACAGGGATGGTATCGAGTACCGGCACCCTCAACGTTTCATCCGGGTAGGTTTCTAGCTGCTTGCCTTCAAAGATGTAGGCAACCTTGTCGCCGCACTGCCAGCGGATCGTGCAGTCCCCCGAGGCGAGGTACGCCCAGGCAGTCGGCCGGTAAGCGGGAGCAGCGGCACCGTGACTCATGGCCGGTACCCGCGCGCTTCTCTAGTGGTTTGGTTGATCAGTTCAACCAGGTTGTCAGCCTGCCCGGGTTCAAGGATGGCGACACAGACATGCGGGCAGTCGTAGGAGGTGATCCAGACCTTGCCCCTACATGCCTTTATATAGAAGATGGCGCGGGCATCCGGGCCTTGAGCCTTGACGGTGAGGCTGCGGCGGGTTGTCATGGGAGATCACCGACGGGTTGACCTGGGAAGATTAGGGACAAAGGGGATCAAGGGAGGGAGTAAGAATGGCGGCCAGACGGCACCGCCTTGCTCAGCGACGGAAGACGGTTGGCTTCACCCAACATACAGCCCAGTTCCGGATCGCTGTCCTGATCGGGTATGAACTCGCACTCAATGCGTTCGGTGGACACGAGTACATCGCACAACCAATGATGATCCCACGGAAGGTCCGCACCCTAGTCCGAACTCGCGCCCACAGCACTAGTCCCCCCAAGACCCAGCAGACTAGCTGCGCGCGTGACAGACGGACTAGGCACAAGACCTGGTGCCATGCTGGACAGTCAACTGAGATGAGAAAAGGAACTCGCCCCTGATGAGGCGGCCGTGGGCCGGTGCTGCGAACACCCGCCCACGGCCTTGATCCCCAACCCGCGCACGAGGGTGGAGACCCGATGCCCGACCCTACGCAGTGCGATCCGGAACGACTTCGCGTGGCCCTGGATCACGGTGAGGTAGTGGAACTTGACGGCGGCTCGCTGACCCTTGGCAAAGACCAGTCCCCCAGCATCCTGCTACGGCTCCTGCCATGGCGGGCCCGGTCAGTGGCCCAGGTACTCGCTGAGTGGTCCTCCGTATCACAGATTTTTGGCCGCTCGGCTCGACCACTCCTCGACGAGCTCACGCTCTCGCGCACCCTGCAGCTGGCCGCCGCTGCGCTCGACGAGAAGGACGAGCCGAGCGTCCGGTCCCCCCGGGGCAGCCGCACTGTCTCCCACCGGCAACGCCTGGCGGCCGTCGCGGTGCTCAATGAGCGCGAGGTGCGCCTGTCCGCGGTGCAACGTCTAGCCCTGATCGATGCCGCCGCCTGGTGGCTCTCCGATCCCCACGGTGGCGAAGAACTCGCCTATGCCCTCCTGGCAGCGACCTGCTCAACGGAAGTGACCACCGAACACGTCTACCTCGCCCTGATCACCCCACCCGACGACTCGCCCAGGCACTCTACCGGTCTGCCCTCGTAGGCTCAGCTTGGTCCGCCACCCGCCGAGGCACTTCTGCTCCCGCAGCGCCTTGGTCGGCCGTCGCTGCGACCTGCACTGCAGTGTGCGACACGTTCTGCTTGAACTTGGCAAGAAAGCAGCTGGGGCAGGATGATTACGTGCGGAGGGCGCTCCTGTTCCTTGAGTGGCGGACCGGGCGGACCGGATACTCAAGCGGTTAATCGGTACTCCCGCAACGGCCGAGGACACCACCACATGAGCCAAGCCTGACGCTTTCCGAGATCATGGCGTTGGCGAACGCACTTTCCCACCGCGCAGCTGGTGGGATCGGCGCTGCTCGCGGTCGACACCACCACGAGAGGTGCCGTGTCAGTCGTTGGTCTGCAGCGTCTTGAGCGCGTCGGGAAGCTCGCTCAGGGAGGCAATTTCAAGAGTGGCGGTGCCGGGCTCATAGGTGATGTAGCCCCAGGGGCCGCGCTTGACGAAGACGGTGTGCAGGCCAGCAGCGGCGGCGGGGAGCAGGTCGTTGTCGAGACGATCGCCGACATAGGCGATCTCGTCGGGCTGGTGGCCGCTGACCGCGATCAGCTTGGCAAAAAAGGCCCGGTCCGGTTTGGTAACCCCCCAGTCGTCGGAGGTGGCCAGCACGTCACAGGGCAGGTTGAGCTCCCGGAGAAATCGACCGGCACGGGTTGTTTGATTACCGGCGACGCCGACGAAATAGCCCAGGTCCTGCAAGGTGTGCAGGCAAGGACGAACGTCGGGATAGAGGTCGTTTCCGTTGAGGTATTCACCGAGGCCAGCATCCAACCGGGCTTGTCGTTGCGCGTCAAGGTCGAAGCCGGGATCGAAGTGGCTAAACACCTCACGGTAGTCTTGACCACGCGCGATGACCGCACCGAATACCGCCGAGAAGGTGTGCCGCGGAACGCCGAGCCAGTCGGCCCAGGTTCCGTATTCGTGGGTCTCATTGATGAGGACCTCTCCGACGTCGAACCAGACAGCGCGAATCTGTGGCATGGGCGAATGTGTCCTTCCATGGCAAGGGTGTGGCAACCCAGCAGGAGATCAGGCCAGGGTCATGAGCTGTTCATCCAATGTGCGGACGGGGACGACGGTCTTCCACGGCTCGACGGCGACCCGGAACTCCCGCAGCCGCCCGGTGGCGGTTGCGTACCCCGCCCGGTGCAGTTGGTTAGCAGCGTCGACGGCAATGGCACACGCGTGGTCGAGGTTGCCAGCGTACAGTTCGACGGTCGCGAGGTCGGTGAGGAAGACGGCACGTTGCTTGACCGCCGAGCGTGCGAGCGTGCCGAGCGCGATACCCAGCTCGGTCCGGGCCTCGTCGTATCGTCCGGCGCGTAGGATCGCGTATCCCGCGAACCCGGCCAGCCGGGTGGCGTCGTAGTAGTCGAACCACGCCAGCTGCGGTGCTCGGCCGGGTGCGTCGAGTGCGCTGCGGGCACGATCCAAAGCGTGCAGGGCTGCGGTGGTGTTGCCCGCGTTGGTGTGCATCTCCGACTCCACCGCCGCCAGCCAGGAGCTGATCGGGCTGTGTGGTTGAGCCCGTTTGAGCTGCTGGCCAGCGCCCTGCAGATAACCCAGGGCGGCGGTAAACCCGTGCTCTGCGGCTGGGATGAACGCGACGTGCGCCAGCGCGGCGACCGCCTGCAGATGATCTCCAGCTTCCCGGGCCGCCTCCAGTGCCAGGCTGTAGTACGCCCGGGCATTCATCGGCTCATCCAGGTCAAAGAACGATAACCGTCCGGCGAGGGTGCCCACCCGAGCTCGGTTGACCAGCAGGCGACGCCGCTCAGCGGGTGCAGGGTCCTCGCGCAGGAGGTCACTGATCGTGAACAGGTGCGCCACCACGGGCACCATCAGCGCAGCGGGAGCGGTGCAGTGGTACAGCGCCTGGTAACGGTTGGCCAGTTCCTCCATATCACGAACGGTGTCCGGAGTGGGCTTGCCGGAGCGTGCACGGCGCGCCGACTCAGCCGCCCACGGCAACGCAGGCATGATGCCCATCAGCTTCAGTGCTGCGCGACGCCGCATCAGATCGTCCTTCCACCCCTCGAACATCCGTGGCTGCAAGATGCCCCCAGCCCTGCCCAACTGCTCGAGGATCGCGGCAGCCCCACCCAGCGCATCCACAAGGGACTGATCGACCTCGGTCAGCGAGACCGCTGCCGCTGACGAGCTGGCCCTCGAGCTTGTCGTGACGCGGGCGATCCCGAGATACTCAGGGGTTGCGCCATACAGCAGACACAGCAGCTCGCGGTAGCGAGGACTAGGGCATTTCTCCCCACGCTCCCACTTCGCCACCATGTCCGCATTAACCCCGACCCGCTCTCCTCGACGCAGCCACGCCAGACGGGCCAACTCATCGGCGGCCTCCTCCTGAGTCCAGCCATGATCCAGCCTCGCCTCTCGGAGTCCTGACCCTCTCGGCCTGCCCATCCCAGCGTGCTCCTTTCTGGATCCTTGCCCGCCCAAGGTAACCAGCGGCTGCGCCACCTTCGCTAGACGGGACTGGCAACCGGACTAGTCCCGGACTAGAGCGTGTCCCTTGGATCATGGGACTGGGTCCCGTAGCCAGATCCTGATCGAGGCGACATCGATGGTTCCGCGGAACATGTAGTCGCGTTTGTCGTAGCGAGTGGCGACCGCGCGGTGGCCCTTGAGCTTGTTGAT
>DASTLT010000217.1:0-9579 GCA_035714625.1 Pseudonocardiaceae bacterium
ACCGGTGCGTCGCGCACGCCCGCGCTCAGGGTGCGACGGTCCTACAGGAGCCGCACGACCTGACCGACGAGCACGGCACGGTCCGGCTCGCGGCGATCGCGACCTACGGCCAGACCCGGCACAGCCTCGTCGACCGCTCCCGCTACACCGGCCCCTACCTGCCGGGCTACGTTGCGCGCAACTGCTCGCTGGCCCGCCCGGCAGATGTGCCGAAGCGGCTGTTCCAGGCACTCGACCACGCGGTCGGCAACGTCGAGCTGGGCCAGATGGACCGGTGGGTGGACTTCTACCACCGGGTCATGGGCTTCACGAACCTGGCCGAGTTCATCGGCGACGACATCGCCACCGAGTATTCGGCCCTGATGAGCAAAGTCGTGGCGAGCGGCAACCATCGGGTAAAAATCCCGCTCAACGAGCCCGCCCCCGGTAAGAGGCGCTCGCAGATCGACGAGTACCTGCAGTACTACCGTGGGCCGGGGGTCCAGCACCTGGCGCTGGCCACCGCCGACATTCTGACCACGGTGGACGTGCTGCGCGCCCGGGGGGTCGAGTTCCTCGACACCCCGCAGGCGTACTATACCGACCCGGCGCTGCGGGCGCGGATCGGCCAGGTCCGGGTGCCGATCGAGGAGCTGGCCTGCCGCGGCATCCTGGTCGACCGGGACGAGGACGGCTACCTGCTGCAGATCTTCACCAAGCCGATCGGTGACCGGCCGACGGTGTTCTTCGAGTTCATCGAGCGGCACGGCTCGCTGGGCTTCGGCAAGGGCAACTTCCGGGCGCTGTTCGAGGCGATCGAGCGCGAGCAGGCCAAGCGCGGGAACTTCTGATGGCCTACTACCGCCGCATCGGCGATGTGCCCTCCAAGCGGCACACCCAGCACCGCCGGCCCGACGGTGGGCTGTACCGCGAGGAACTGATGGGGGAGGAGGGGTTCTCCTCGGACTCCTCCTTGCTCTACCACCGGGAAGTCCCGTCGGCGATCGTGGACGCATCGCCCTGGGCGGTGCCGGACTCGCAGACCGCCCCGAACCACCCGCTCCTCCCCCGGCACCTCAAGCTGCCCGACCTGTTCCCTGGCGAGGACTGGAAGGCAGTGGACGCGGTCACCGGGCGGCGGCTGACGCTCGGCAACACCGACGTACGGATCTGCTACGTGGTGGCCGGGGAGGCCTCGCCGCTGTACCGCAACGCGGTAGGCGATGAGTGTGTGTACGTGCAGGCCGGCGCGGCAGTAGTGGAGACGGTGTTCGGGGCGCTGCCCGCCCGGACCGGCGACTACGTGCTGCTGCCGCGAGCAACGACGCACCGCTGGGTGCCCACCGGCGATGACCCGCTGCGGCTCTACGCGATCGAGGCTACCGGCCACATCGCCGCGCCCCCGCGGTACCTGTCCCGCTACGGCCAGTTCCTGGAACACGCCCCGTACTGCGAGCGGGACCTGCACGCCCCAGCCGAGCCGCTGGTCGTGGCCGGCACCGAGGTGGAGGTGCTGATCAGGCACCGGGGCCCGGGGGGGATCATGGGGACCCGCCACGTGTACCCGACCCATCCGTTCGACGTGGTGGGCTGGGACGGGTGCCTGTACCCGTACACCTTCAACATCGCCGACTTCGAGCCGATCACCGGCCGGGTGCACCAGCCGCCTCCGGTGCATCAGGTGTTCGCCGGTCCAGGGTTCGTCATCTGCAACTTCGTCCCGCGCAAGGTGGACTACCATCCGCTGGCCGTCCCGGTGCCCTACTACCATTCCAACGTCGACTCCGACGAGGTCATGTTCTATTGCGGGGGGAACTACGAGGCCCGCAAGGGATCCGGCATAGGGCCAGGCTCGGTCTCGCTGCACCCCGGCGGGCACAGCCACGGCCCGCAGCCCGGGGTGGTCGAGCGCAGCCTCGGTGCGGAGTTCTTCGACGAGCTCGCGGTCATGGTCGACACCTTCCGGCCGCTTGAGCTCGGCGAGGGGGGCCGGGCCTGCGAGGACACCGGCTACGCCTGGGCCTGGGCCGGCGGGCGGTGACGGCCACCGCCACCCGGGCGACAGGGTGGGTCGGGGTGCCCCTGTCGCACCCCTTCGGCCTGCAGACCCTCCCCTACGGGAGTATGACCACCCCGGGGGACGGTGGCCCGCGGGTCACCGTCGCGGTCGGCGACCGCGTGCTCGACCTCACCACCGCCAGCGCTGCGCTGCTCCCTACGCGGGCGGCCCTGTTTGCCGGCGGTACCCTCGACGGGCTGCTCGCAGCAGGGCCGGACGTGTGGACCGAGGTGCGCGCTGCGATCACGGCGTGGCTCAGCGACCAGCGCCACCGCGCCACCGTTGAGCCGCTGCTGCTGCCGGCCACCGAGGTCACGATGCGGCTGCCGTTCACCGTCGCGGACTACGTCGACTTCTACGCCAGCGAGCACCACGCGACGAACCTGGGACGCCTGCTGCGCCCCGGCTCCCCGCCGCTGACCCCGAATTGGAAGCATCTGCCCCTCGGTTACCACGGCCGCGCCGGCACCGTCGTGGTGTCCGGTACCCCGGTCATCCGCCCGACCGGGCAGCGCCGCACGCCCGGCGACGAGATCGTCTTCGGGCCGTCCACCCGGTTGGACTTCGAGGCCGAACTGGGCTTCGTGGTCGGTGCCGGCTCGACCCCGGGCCGCGCCGTACCGTTGGCTGCGTTCGAGCGGCACGTGTTCGGCGCCTGCCTGGTCAATGACTGGTCGGCGCGCGACATCCAGGCCTGGGAGTATGTGCCGCTCGGCCCACTGCTCGGCAAGTCGTTCGCCACGTCGGTGTCACCGTGGATCGTCCCGCTCGCCGCGCTCACGTCCGCCCGCACCGTCCCCCCACCGCGCGACCCCCGCCCGCTGCCCTACCTCGACGACACCGGCATCGCACCCTGGGGCCTCGACATCACTCTCCAGGTGACCCTCAACGGGCACACCATCGCCCGGCCGCCGTTTGCGGGCATGTACTGGACCGCCGCTCAGCAGCTCGCGCACCTGACGTCGAACGGCGCCGCCCTGCGCCCCGGCGACCTGTTCGCCTCGGGCACGATCAGCGGATCCGAGCCAGGGCAGCAGGGCTCGCTCATCGAGCTGACCGGCAACGGTCACGAGCCGCTCACCCTGCCCGACGGCACCACCCGCACCTTCCTCCAGGACGGCGACGAGGTGGTCATCACCGCCGCCGCAGCCGGACCCGCCGCCACCCGCATCGGCTTCGGCGAGGTCCGTGGCCGGGTCACCCCGTCTGCCTGACCGGCACGGCCGGAAGCCGGCACCCCCACGTCGGCCCTCGGCCGCTCCCTTAGGATGTCCCTTGATCATAAGCGCAGCCATCTGCCCTGCCTGTGCTGACCTGGTCAGGCGTCACAATGTCAACCCACGCTCGTCGAAGGATTTTTATGCTGAGGGTCGCCGTGCCAAACAAGGGATCGCTGCACGGTCCCGCCACGCAGATGCTGAGTGCGGCCGGGTATCGGGTCCATCGCGAACCCAGAGCTCTGTTCGCTAGCGATGTGACGAACGGTGTTCAGTTCGTTTTCCTGCGGCCGACTGATATCGCTCGCAACGTCGGTGAAGGGGTGCTCGACGTCGGGATCACAGGGCAGGATCTGCTAGCCGCCGTGGGCACCGCAGACAAGACCACAGAGCTTCTCGAGCTAGGTTTCGGGATCTCGCAGTTTTGCTTCGCAGCCCCGCGTGGGATGTTCGCATCTCTTGCCGATCTGGACGGCAGACGGGTGGCCACATCTTTTTCCCCGCTGGTGCGGCAGGCAGCGGCCAAGGCCGGTATCCTGGTCGAGGTCATCGAGCTTGATGGGGCGGTGGAAACTGCGGTGGAACTTGGGCTCGCTGATGCCATCGCCGATGTGGTGGAGACTGGTGCATCGCTGCAAGCGGCGGGGCTGGAAACTATCGGAGAAGCGATCTTGCGGTCTGAGGCGGTGCTGGTGCGAGGCACGAAGACCGCACTTGCGCTGGATAGCGAGCAAGCCATCGACGTCCTGATTCAGCGACTGCGCGGAGTGTTGATCGCGAGGCAGTACGTGATGATGGATTACAACTGCCCGGCCACCACGCTCGATGCGGCACGAAAGATCACCCCTGGTATGGAGGCTCCGACCGTCTCCCCGCTGGACGAGGAGGGCTGGGTCGCCGTGCGGGTGATGGTGCTGCGCACCCAGGCCCAAGCCGTCATGGATCAGTTGTGGTCGGCTGGGGCTCGGGCAATTCTGGTGACACCCCTGGAAGCCTGCCGACTGTGATCGTGCTGGTAGGGGTCGGTAGCGGCAGTGGTGACGGTGGAGAGGTCGGGCAGGGTAGCGTAGCTGGCTGTTGCCCAGCGCAGCATCGATGACAGCCACCGCAGGTGGGGAGGAATTGTGGGCGCGTCACCACTGGGACCGGGGCACCCGGAGCGCAAGGAGATTGCTCGGTACCTGCTCTCCCGGGGGCTTGATCCGGTGGAGTTGGCTCCGGCACCGGCTCGGGTCGGTGAACTGCTCGCCGCCGCAGTACCCAGCATTGCCTTCCCCGAAGGTCTGGCCCCGCGGCCCGCTGCGGTGACTCCGGTTCCCGATCCCGGCGATGCCCTGCCGCGAGCGGATGTGGTGGTCATTACCTGGACGGTCGACGAGCTGGCCGGGTTGGCCCGGGTGCTTACTCCTGGGGTGGGTGCGGATCGGTGGCACCGCTACACACGTCACTTCTCCGACTATCAGGACAAGATTCGCCCGCATGCCCCCGCAGCCACGTCCCGGCGTCTGGGCAGCTACCTGCTCACTCAGGTGGCTGGCCTCCGGGTGCTGTGTGTGAAATCCGAGCTGCACCTCAACCAGGACGGGATCAAGACCGGTGAGGGTACCGCCACGTTGCCGGTCAAGGACTTCTTTGCCCAGATCATCACCGAGGCCCAGCCGGAGGTATTCCTCACGATCGGCACCGCCGGCAGCGTCTTCGACGACTTCGAGCTCGGCGATGTGGTGATCACCCGGGCGGCCAAATTCCGGCTGCAGAACGAGTTCCGCAACGAGGCGTTCAACCATAAGACCTATCGCAGCGACTGGGCACTGCCTACCGGCCGCCTCGACGACGCCCGGCAACTGATGCAGCCGTTCGCCTCCCATCTGGCAGAACCGCCCTTCGGGCCGCCCACCAAACGGTTTGCCTTCAGCGGTCCCCTGATCACCGCACCGGTTGACCAGCCAGACATCAAACTCGAGCTGGGTGGGCGGGACATGCCCGAGTTCCATCCCATCCTGACCACGGACTACTTCGAGTACGGCACCACCGCCAACCGGCTGGACCAAGAAGGCGCCGCGGTGGAGATGGGTGATGCCGTGCTGGGCCTGACCTGCTCCGAGATCGACCGCCCACCCCACTGGGCGGTGGTGCGGAACATGTCCGACCCGGTCATCAACGGTGACCTGCCCGCCAAGCAGTTCCCGCTCAACGAGCAGACCACCTGGGCAGTCGGCTACTACACCGCCTACGGACGCTGGACCAGCACCATCGGCGCCCTGGCAACCTGGGGCCTAATCGCTGGGCTGGCCTGAGCTATCCGCGGCACTGCCGGTGCCGTCGTGGCGTGACCGCAGCGCATTCGCGAGGCTCCCTATCGCTGCGAGAAGGTTTCCGGGTTATCGGGTCCCCAGGGTTCGAGTTCGACGAGGCTTCGGTGGCCGATCGGGCTGGACGTGCCTACGACCGGGGGCATAACCCTGTTCACCGGCCAGCAGGTGACCTCAAGATAATTGACCGCCTGCAAGGTTTCTTCGGGTTCACTGAGAGCGAGACCCTCCACCCGGCGACGCAGCCAGCCAGGCTCGCGGCACTGCCGGACACCTCGGCAGCCCGCGCCCATGACTCCGCGGCCAGCCACAGGACGCGACACACCTGCTGGGACTGCGGCGCGAGGTGCGGTGCGGCCCACCTCGTTCGGGGCCTCCGCTTTCCCATGACCGACGCTATGCTGCCAGGCCCGCAGCCCCCAGCAGGGGGCTTGACCAGCTCCTGGGGTGCAGATGTGGCGAGCGCTGCTCCGGTGGTGTGTCCGAAGGAGCGACGGGGATGGCTAGGAAGCGTTGACCACGACGTCCTCACCCGGCGGGCCAGTTCAGGCACGGACCGCCGGTGCTTGTAGGTAGCGCAGTTGTCGACTGCTGGCGCGCTGTAGCCGGTGGCGTGCCCGAGGGCACGGCGGCGGGGGACGACGAGCAGGGCGGCGACGCCGCGTATCAGTCGTTATCCGGCAGGTACTCGTCCTTCTCGTAGTACTCGAGGAGAGCGGTGAGCGTCGGGTAGTCGTAGGTGACCAGCTCGTCGCCCTCCCACTTGGCGCCCAGCTCCTCAGCCCACTCCACCTCGTTGAGACCGGGCGGCGCATCGTCGGACCAGTGGAACGGCACCATCGTGTTGAACTTGTCCCGCCGGCCCAGGACCACCCGTTCGCCCTCTGCTTTTGTCGCTGTCACAGACGTCGATTGTACTCCCGGCCGCGACAGCAAGTTCACCGCCGCGGTGGGGGTTGACGCCGATGCGCTCACCCCGCGGTTCGCCGTCGGTGCTGGACTAAGCCCAGCACTGCGGGTTCGCCACCGAGCACGAAGCCCGCCACGCTGCTGCCGGTGCCAGATCCGTATAACGTGCCGATCTTTACCCGGGTGTAGGTGCACCGCGACTTCCATATCGAGGCCACCAGGTCACCCGGGTCCGCTGGCCGCCCGCCGACCGGGTGTGGCGGACCGTCTTGTCCCGGTTGTGCCACGCCGCCGCTGGACCGAGGTCTTCCCGGTCACCCCTTGCCACGCTCCTGGCCTGGCACCGCAGGCCGTGGACTTCGTGCCCGTGGACACCGTGGCCCGCAAACGGATCTACGCGCTGATCACAGGCGAACATGGCTCCCGCCGGGCACCTCTGCTCGGCGTGACCACACACCCGACCGGAGCGTGGACTACCCCAGTCACCCGCAACCTGCTGATGGACCTCACCGACCGCGCCACCACCCTCAAGTTTCGCGCTCCGGGACCGCGACTCCCGGTTCACCAGCGCGTTCGACGCCGTGTTCGCCGCCGATTGGAGATCGTTAGCTCCGGGTTGCTTGCCCACCGCTAATTGCTCACAGCAAGTAGGTCGATGACGTCTTGGAGGTTGTGTCGGCGCTGGTACGCGAGCCGTTGGCGGTGCGCGCCGTCACCGCTCTTGTGCAGTCGCGCTAGGTTCGCCTCGACGAACTCCAGGTCGCCGAGGTCCTCCAGGATTGGACGTAGTTGTTGGACCAACCGCTGGATCTGGACGTGCACAGGCAACAAGTTCCCCGAGCTAGGCTCCAGGCAAGAGCCGGTGAAACCGTCCCGGGCGGCTCGCCACAAGTTCGCCCGCAGCACCTCATGCGGAAGCGTCAATGCGGGCTGCCCGCAGGCCAGGTCTTCCAGCGCCCTGGCGACCAATCCTCGGATGAGCACCGCGACGAGGGCGGCGTCCTCAACGGTAGCAGCCACATCGCACCCCCGGAACTCCAGCGTGGGGTGGTGCTCAGAGAGCCTGATATCCCAGTAGATCATCCCCCGGTCGAGCATGGCCCCGGCTTGCAGCATCGCGGCCACACTGGACTCATAGTGGTCCAAAGACGTGAACAGTGGTGGGGGCCCGGCCGAGGGCCACCGTGACCACAGAATGTGTCGCCAACTGCTGTAAGCAGTGTCCTGGCCCGCGTTGAACGGCGAGTTCGCGGTCAAGGCCAGCAACAGCGGTAGCCATGGCCGCAGACGGTTACTGACCTGGACACAGGTGGCACGGTCCGGTACGGACACATGGACATGGCAGCCGCACGTGCTGGCAGTGTAGGTAATGGCACCGAAGTGCTCGGTCATCTTATGGTATCGAGTATCAGGGGTGATTTCCATCGGCGCTGCCTGTGCCAGAATCGGTGTGCCGGTGGGTACCAATCGTGCCGAGTGGCTCCGCGCGGCCTCGGCCAGTTGAACGCGCAGGTTCCGCAACTGACCGGTAATCTCGTCTGCAGTGCGGCACACCGAGGTTGCCGACTCGACCTGGCACCCCCCCAGTTCCTTCTGTAACTTGCCGTCCTGTCCCTCGGTCTCTCCTATCAGCGCTGGCCCTGTGAAGGAGAGCTGACCGGTGTTGCCGACCAGCAGGAATTCCTCCTCAACACCGACCGTGAGCTCCTCACCCAAATCCGGTTCCTCTCCTTACACCAAGTGCTGAATTGATGCCTGCCCTTCACCAATCCCAATTGCCAGGTCGTCTAACGGAAACGAAATCTTCGGCACCCAGAGTGCCTGCCGCCAGTTCCTTGGCAGAGGGGCGATCAGATCGAGGTGTGCCTCCGGATCACGATGGTCTTGCCAAGGCCGCGGTCGGCGACCCACGACGGCAGGATCTGGGGTCGTGACCTCGATCAGCGAGCATACCTGCGTGCGGGTCTTCCTTCACAGGTGAGCCCCCACCTGCTTGATGAGGGAAGCGTAGAGCATACGGGTACAGCGAGGCCACCTTCGTCGTGGTGTAGCCCGTCGTCCCCGCGGCCACCCAGTGGGCTTCCGCGCCTGCCACTGAGCCACTGGGCTGCGCCACCAGCAGCGCGGTGGTCATCGGAGTCACGATGATGTGGGGCAGCGCTGCGTTAGCCTGGCGATGACCACCCCGGTTGAGCCGGTACCGAATGGTCTTCCCGGATGAGGCGGGGATGGGACAGGCACCGCAGAGCTTGGCCAGGGCGCCCTCGCTGCGGATGTGTGCTGGGTTGTCCCCGACCAGCACCAGCAGCTCGGCGGCGGAATTCGGCCGATACCGAGCGGCTAGTCAGCTCGGGTGCGACGCGCTGGATGAGAGTCGGGAAGGACACAGTCCGTGTAGACCAACCTCCCGGTCCAGATCGTGGTACGCTTGACCAGCGTCCGCAGCGTGTAACAGGCCGCATCAGATGGTCCAGTCATCAAGTCGTAGCTCAGCCGGCATGTCTCGATGAGCCGGGTATCGTTGAGCGACTCGAGTTGTTCGCGCGTCCGCTGACGCGGTGACCACGACACTTTCAGCGCGATCATGGCCTGGCTGCGGGCGGTGACCGCGGTATCTTTCGCGATTTGACCTGGCGGATTATTTCCGCTGCTGCGCCAATGCACCCGAGTCGGCTGTCCGAGCCCATGCGATGGCTCATGGGGAGTGCCGACGCTTGCGAATGGAGCGCACCGGGTTCGGGCTGAACCTGGTCAGCCGTAACCACGAGTTCGGCAATTTGATCGTCATCGAGGACGAGGAATTCTGGTCCCCGCCACGATGGGCAGATTGAGGCCAACTGGGAACCGTCGGGCCTGCGCCTGTACTCCAGCCTGGACTATCAGATGATCACTTACCCTGCTGCTCGGCGAGCGTACCGACGACCGTGCGGCTGGCACGGCGAACGTATGCAGCTCGGCAACGCCGAGGGCCTGCACCGGATCCGCCAGATCCGCGACCTCGACGACAAGCACCACTTCACCCTGGTGTGCCGGGACTTCGCCCAGCTCGGCCAGTTCGTCCAGGTCAGCAACACGGTGTTCCGGCTGATCAAGGCCTCGACCC
>DASTLT010000218.1:0-10588 GCA_035714625.1 Pseudonocardiaceae bacterium
ATCAACAAGCTCAAGGGCCACCGCGCGGTCGCCACTCGCTACGACAAACGCGACTACATGTTCCGCGGAACCATCGATGTCGCCTCGATCAGGATCTGGCTACGGGACCCAGTCCCATGATCCAAGGGACACGCTCTAGCCCCACGCTCACCGGCCGGGAGTCCACCGCTTCGATGCGGGTGAGCTGGCAGGGTGGGACCGCGACGCGGGAGCAGGTAAGGGAGTGGTGGGCATCCGGTCCAGGTCGTTCGGCTCCGATTCGACGCAGGCCGCGTCGTAGCCAAAGGCGTCGCGAAACCGGTCATCGTGCTGGCAGTTGCTGTGCCTCGTCGAGCAGCTTGGCGAGCTGCGTTGCCTCACGGTTGGTCATGCATACGGTGGTTTTCAATGCTCCGTTCAGGGTGAGCCACACTCGCGCTTTATTGCCCATGCCTCTACGCAGGACGATCACGGTATGTGGCTCGCCATCCACCGTGTGGGCCTCCATGGTCCTGCGGAACGTTTCTTCGTCTGAGTGCATCGAATTGTCCTCTCAATTCTGCGCAGCACACGCAGTAACACTATTTACGGGGTTGAGCCCCGGGCCCGCATCGCACGGCGGTCCCGGTACATCAGCAGAGCCGCCCCGCGCAGCCCGCCCAGCACGCCGACCACCATGAGCGGAACACGCCTCCACGGCGTCGAGCAGGAGGCGTGCGGCGGGGCCTGCCATGGCCCGAGGGAGCCGGTCATCCCGGCGACTCGTCGGCACCGCACGGTGGCGGCACCCGACCCGCCGGAGATCCCAGCTCTCCGGCATCGTCGCTGGTCGCGGGCTGCCCCCCGCACTCGGACAGGTCAGGACGAGAGTGCCGGACACCTCACGCGCACCTTACGATGTGGATGGTTGACGGGGCAGGACGAGAGGGTGTCAGGACCCACCCTCAGCCGGATAAGCTTGCAGAAGTCGCACACGGATGCAAGTACTGATGTTTGTGCAGCCGCGCGGACGGTAGTAGCTTCTTCGCCAAGCTGGCAGGTGGATCAGAGGAGAGGTGGAGATGTCCCAGCTCAGGAAGGATATGGCGACCAGCGGGGTACCGGAGGTCACCTGGCGGAAGAGTCGGCGTAGCAACCCCAGCGGCAACTGTGTAGAGCTGGCAGGACTGTCGGGCGGCGGGATCGCCGTGCGCAACTCCCGGCACCCGCGGGGGCCGATGCTGAGCTATCCCCGGGCTGAGCTTGCCGCGTTCATCCAGGGGATCAAGGATGGTGAGTTCGACAAGGTGACCGGGCGGGTCACTGAGACGAGATGACCCAGGGGGTCCCGAGCTCGCGACGGAGGGCCGAGGAGGCCCGCGAACCGTGACAGGCTGTACAACATCCGACCGAAGTGGGAGGATCAGGCACGCGTTGTTCACCCGAAGGGGGAGCCTTGATCCTCGCTCAGCCCGCCTACCCGGGGGCCAGCGGCCGCGCAGAGGTCCGAAGCGGCCCTACCGTGCTCCGTATCGTGTTGGGTACCCAGTTGCGCCGGCTCCGGGAGGCGAGCGGGATCAGCCGAGAAGCGGCGGGGGACGCCATCCGGGGATCGCACGCCAAGATCAGCCGCCTGGAGCTCGGCAGGGTCGGGTTCAAGGAACGTGACGTGGCTGATCTGCTGAGTCTCTATGGTGTCACCGACGAGCAGGATCGAGAAGCATTCCTCGCGCTGGCCCGGCAGGCCAACCAGCCGGGCTGGTGGCGCCAGTACGCCGACGTCCTGCCAGGCTGGTTCGAGACGTACGTGGGTTTGGAGCAGGCATGCTCGGTCATCCGGACCTACGAGCCTCAGTTCGTACCCGGCCTGCTGCAGACCGAAGACTGTGCCCGCACCGTGGTCAAGCTGGGTCACCCCGGTGCACCCACCGATGAGATCGAGCGCCGCGTCGCGCTACGGATGAAGCGTCAGGATGTCCTCAACCAACCCGACGCACCCTGCTTATGGGCCGTGATCGACGAAGCGGCACTGTGGCGGCTCGAGGGACGGTCAGCCCGGTATGCCCAGCTCCAGCATTTGATCAAGATGATCGAGCTACCACATGTCACCATCCAAGTGGTCCCTTTCCGGTCCGGTGGTCACGCCGCGGCTGGTGGTCCGTTCGCTATCCTGCGGTTCGCCCAAGCCGACCTTCCTGATATAGTGTATCTTGAACAACTCTCCAGCGCCCTTTATCTGGAAAAGCCTCAGGATGTCAGTGAGTACCTGATGGTCATGGATAGGCTGTGCGTACAGGCCGAGTCACCCGCTAAGACAGCCACCTTCCTGCGCAACCTGATCAATGAGATTTGAGCCTGCCTACTGCAATATTTGCGCACAAATCTTGCGGATCAAGGTTTGCGTCCGACACCACAGAAGTTAGACACCTCGGTAGCGGTACCGAGGTTGTAGGGTTCGGGTTGCCACAGCGAAGGGGAGACCACCCCAGGCTCCACCAGTTCCAGGCCGGTAAAGAAGTGACTAAACTCCTGCCGGCTGCGGGCAGTGATCGGGGGGGTGGCATTCTCATTCCAGAGTCGGATGGCCTCTGCCATCACCTTACCGCCGATGTCTGTCGTCGGGTCTGACATCACCAGATAGCTACCGGAGGGCAATGCATCCAGCAGCCGATGCACGATCGCGTATGCTTCCTCGTTATCCAGGACGTGTTCCATGATTCCCAGCAGCATGAGCGCGATGGGCTGGGTGAAGTCCAGGGTCCGCGCGGCCTCGGTGAGGATGGTGTCGGGATCGCGCACATCCGCGTGAATGTAGTCAGTGGCACCTTCTGGGGTGCTGGTGAGCAGGGCGCGGGCGTGCGCCATGATCAGTGGATCGTTGTCGACGTAGACGATGCGGCACTGCGGTGCGACGGCCTGGGCGACCTCGTGGGTGTTGTTGGCGGTCGGCAGCCCGGTGCCGATGTCGAGGAACTGGCGGAGCCCCACCTCCCCTGCCAGGTATCGGACCGCGCGGACCAGGAAACCCCGGACCGTGCGGGCGATGTCAACGATCTCCGGCATGTGGACAGCAATCTGCTCTCCGACCTCCCAGTCGACCGGGTAGTTGTCTTTGCCGCCCAGCCAGTAGTTCCAGACCCGAGCCGTGTGTGCCACTCTCGTGTCAACACCCAGAGGCGTGACCCGCTTCGGCGGGCCAGAGTTGCGGTTCATCATGAGGGTACGTTTGCTCCACTCTGCGCTGGCTGGGGGTACCAGCACAGCCACAGTCTCCACAACAGGCTCACCTCCTCCAGCCATGATCACATAGTAGGGGTGGCCCGGAGGCGAGCGTGATCTACTGACGTGGACCACAGTTGGTGAGGATACCCTAATTCTCGGACGCCGGCCGAGGGGGCGAGCAGCTCGGTTCACCGGGCCAGCCTACTCGCCACGCCGACCCGGACACCGCCGGTGATGTTCTCCGCACTCACCTACTCATGACCATAACGCACCCGAAATTTCTGGTTGCTAGCTCAACAAATTGAACACGTTACATACATCTGCACGCACAGCCGCAATTGCAATGGTACAGCCAGCTCCCCGAGTCACACCCCAGATCACGTGTGGCACCCGATAGGTAGAATTCCCCACTTGACCACCAGAGTATTGCCGTGCAGCATTTACTGATCACAAGCGACGCTGGCCGCGGGGCCGAACGGCCCGGCCCTTGGAGGTGGGCCGGGCCGTTCGCGTCTGCGGGCCATGGACGAACCGGGCGGAAAGGACGGGCGGCTCGGGGATGAACTCGTCCACGTCCGGCACCATACATCGATCGTCCCGACGGTATTGCTCGCCGAAGTCGGCCTAGAAATTCTTAACCTCCAGCTCGGCGGCCTCCATGGTGTTGTACCGTCCAGTGACGAGCCGACCGGGCTTTCCGCTACCGAGCCGGAGGGTGCAACACCCTTGACCGACCCCGCACCCTGGATTGAGGACCGCTGGCCAACCGACCCCGCGAAGGTCCGTTCCATCGTCCTGGTGCTGCACGGCGGCCAGGCCCGCAGCCCAACCACGGTCCGGCGGCGGCCACAGTTGGGCTATCTGCGGATGGTCCCCTTCGCTCGGTTCCTGCACCGGCACGACGGCGAGCACGGGATGTCGGTGCGCATCCTGAGGTACCGCTACCGAGGATGGGACGAGCCCACCCTGCATCCGGTACAGGACGCCAGGTGGGCCTTGACTCAGCTCCGGGACCAGCACCCGGACACGTCGATAGCGCTGTTGGGACACTCGATGGGCGGACGGGTGGCGCTCCGGGTGGCTGATCACCCAGCGGTGAGAGCAGTGTGTGCACTGGCGCCATGGACCCTCGACGATGAGCCGGTGCGCCAGCTCTCCGGGCGGTCGGTGCTCATCGCGCATGGCGACCGCGAGCGCAGGACCGATCCGCAGCTATCCTACCTGTTAGCGGTGCGGGCCAAGCAGGTCACCTCCCGGGTATGCCGTTTCGACGTACTCGGCGATGGCCACGCGATGCTCCGCCGTGCGCACGACTGGTCAGAGCTGGCCGCCCGGTTCGTGGCGGCTGAACTCGGACTGCGCAACCCCGACCCGCTCATCGAGGACGCGATGCACCGACCGGCACCGGAAGGGCTGCGGGTGCCGCTACCGACGATGACCCAAGCTCGATGGTGGCGGTGACGGCACCGCAGGCTGCCACCAGTGCGGCCAGATCGGTGCGGCGGCCGGTGGCCACCAGCAGGTGACGCGCGGCCAACCCCTCATCTTCGTCGGCACGCAGGCGTAATACGGGCATTCGCCGCCGACCAGCCGCGCGTCGACGCCCACGACGGTGAGACCGGCCCGGGCCAGCCTGGCTGCGGCGTCCTCACCGCCCGGCCCCATCCCGATCACCACGACATCCACGCTCGCGGCCACCATGCTCGATCACTCCCACGCTGCTCGGCGTCGCCTCCAGCGCACCACGGTTTCGCCCCGTACCCCTGGGCGTCACCGGTAAATCGTCGACGACGAGCTGGGATGCACCACCAGGGCGCTCCCCCCACCCCGTCGCACCGGCTCAGCAACAACGAGCACCGTGCCGGACCCAAGAAATTCCAGGCCGGTCGCCGCACCGATCTCCGGGCTGACGGAGAACTGGTGGCCGCGCTCCTTCAATGCGGTCTCGTATTGCTGCAAAAATTCAGGTTCAGCGTCGGTGGTCGCAGTATTGCGTTGGCTGGCTCGCGGTGCCGCGATGGCCTCGGCCAAGTTCATCTGCAGATCCAGCCGGTTTACCAGGATCTGCACCACGGTGGTGATGATCGTCGCGCCGCCGGGAGAACCGACCGCAAGGAACGGTTGGCCGTGCCGCAGGATGATCGTCGGGGCCATGGAACTGCGTGGCCGCTTGCCTGGGGCCGGCAGGTTGGGGTCTGCTGCGCTGCCCTGGGTGGGTGCGAAGTTGAAGTCGGTCAGCTCGTTGTTAAGCAGGAAACCGCGGCCGGGCACGACGATCCCATTGCCACCGGTCTGTTCGATCGTGAGCGTGTAGGCCACCACGTTGCCCCATCGGTCGCTGGTCACCAGGCTGGTGGTATTCCGCCCCTCGATCGGCTGGGCGCCAGTTGCCCCACCCGGCGCCGGGCAGCCGTGGTAGTCACCATCCGGACTGCCCGGCGGGACCGGACTCGTCGCGGCGTGCTGCGGGTCGATCAGGCAGGCTCGCTCCCTGGCGAAGCCGGGCGAGAGCAACTGGGCCAGCGGCACCGCGACCTGATCCGGGTCGCCGACGTAACGGTTGCGATCGGCGAACGCCAGCCGGGTGGCTTCCAGGTAGTGATGCAGTACTGCCACCGGATCGGCTGCGGGCACGTCGAGGTGGGACAGGATATTCAGTGCCTCACCGACCGTCGACCCGCCTGAGGAGGGCGGTGCCGGGCCGTAGACGTCCAAGCCCTGGTACCGCACATGGGTTGGCTCCCGCAGAATCGGCTGGTATGCGCTCAGATCGGCGGCTTCCATCAGCCCAGGACGAGCCCGGTAGTCGTCCCCGGGTACCAGCGGTGGGTGGTGCACGGTGTGCACCATCTGGTCAGCGAGCTGGCCACGATACAACCAGCTCACGCCGTGGTGAGCGATCTCACGATACGTCGTGGCCAAGTCGGGATTGCGGAAGGTGCTGCCGACCACCGGCGGCTGACCCCCGGGTAGAAACAGCGCCGCAGTGGAGCTGAAGTGCGCAAAGCGCGCCGCGTTGTCCGCGGTCTGTTGGTGGAAGTTCTCGTCCACCGCAAACCCGCGTTCGGCAGTTCGGATCGCTGGCCGCAGTGCCTGTGCCAGACTGATCGTCCCCCACCGGTCCAGCACCTGCGCCCAGGTGGCCGGGGTGCCAGGAACACCGACGGATAATCCGCTCGTGACCGCTTCGGCAAAGGGCACCGGCTGCCCGGTGACCGGATCGATGAACGCCGCGGCGCCCATCGCCTGCGGCGCGGTTTCCCGCCCGTCGAGGGTGACCACCCGACCCGTGCCCGCCTGGAAGTAAACAAAGAATCCCCCACCGCCGATACCGGCGGAGTACGGCTCCGTGACCCCCAGGGTCGCCGCCGCTGCGACCGCCGCGTCGACGGCATTCCCCCCGCTGCGCAGCACCTCGAGGCCGGCCCGGCTGGCATGCGCATCGACAGTGGAGACCGCGCCACCGTAGCCCGTGGCCACCGAACTGGGAGGCGATTCCGCCGACGCTGACGTCGCGGTGGTCAGGGCCAGGACGAGGCCCACCGCAGCCATGACGACGACAGCACGAGGAGCCCTCACGAAGACCTCCGCAGATCGGTTGTCAATGCAGTCGACCTGAGGTCAGGAGGGGTGATCGTCCCACCGGCGGGTCAACGGCCCCCGGGAGTGCCGACGCAGCCAGTTCCGGCTCTGCTTCAAGGTGCGACTCGCCGAGCTTGGCCCGTTGCGGGCCTCCAACGAGTCGCCGACCTTGCCGAGCAGCCAGGCCAGCGCTGGTGTTGCCAGCGCGAAGAACACCCACATCCGCAGCCGCCGGGAAAGCAACGCCCACATAGTTCCGTCCTGTCCGTCCGAAGCAACATCCCGGGCGACAGCCGGGTAGCTGATCACCCGTTCAAACCATCAAGCAGAATCCTATCCGGGCCAGGGGTCCGGCGCCGTGGATGACCACCTCGTGGTCTTCCGGTGCTCGCGGGCCGACCGTGGTGGTGCTGCTCATCATCGTGGCGCTCGGCGTGCTGGTGCTCATGTCCGGGCTGCGAGTGGTTCAGCAGTTCGAGCGCGGTGTGGTGTTCCGGTTCGGCCGGGTGACCAGCGAGCCCAGGGCACCCGGGTTGATCTGGGTAAGGCCGATGGTGGAGACGCTACGGTCAACACCCAGATCGTCACCATGCCGGTGCCCGCGCAGGACGGCATCACCAGCGACAACGGGACGGTCCGGGTCGATGCGGTGGTGTACTTCAAGGTGATCGACCCGGTCCGGGCCACAACATCATCCGCCGGGACAGCTTTGCCAAGCTCCTCGAAGATCTCCTGATCCGCTATATGCGCCAGCAGCTCAGCAGCGCCGAGATGATCGCCGAACTGGTCGCCATGGCCGAGGAGGTCTTCGCCGACGCCCGGCGCGGCGAGCGCTTCGATCCCCCGCTCAACCACGCCGAGCTGGCCTTCTACGACGCCGTGGCCCACCAGGGCATAGCCCGGGCACTCATGGGCGACGACATGCTTGCAAAGATCGCCCGTGCGCTGGTCGCCGACATCCGCAAGAACCTCAGCGTCGACTGGCTGTCCCGCGAGCCGGTACGCGCCAAGCTGCGCACCCGCATCCGTCGACTGCTGGCAAAGTTCGACTACCCCCCGGAGGAGGAGCGCGAAGCCGTCGACCTCATCATCAAACAGATGGAGACCTTCGCCAACGAGTGGGCGCCGAATGCTCCATGAACCGCTGCGCCGATCGGGCGTACTCGTCCCGTAAACCAGTGGTGTTGACCGCGCAGGTCACGAACTCGTCGACCACAAGCTGTCTGCCTGCGCGGGTTCGAGAATCGCCTCAGAGGTGTACGGGCAGTCGCAGGAGGTTATCCACACCTTCCCGCGGTATGCCTCGACATAGAAGGTGACGCAAGCGCCTTGGCCCCGTCCTTTAACCACGAGCTTGCGCCGTATCGTCACAACGCATCACCGCCGATATCTTGTCTCATCAGTTCGAGCGTGACCGGCAGCGGATCACTTATATGGTATCGGCACGGTAACATTTTTCCTGGTCATGGCCCTCTGCCTCCCTTGCTGCCAGGCCGTTTCGGTAGTAGCCTGCACACAACCGGAAAGTAGGGGGCCGAATACAGCGCGCTTTCCCGGCGACAACCGGGCAAGTATCGGTCAATCATACGATTGACCTGCGGAAATAGGGCTGAGCGAGATCAAGGAGGCGTCAGTGGCGGCCAAGCGGTATCGTCTGGCCCAGCGACGGAAGACAGTTGGCTTCACCCAGGAGAGGCCCTGATGGCAGCCTGAGGAGCACCGGTGATGGAGGTGAACCAGGCGAAGCAGGCCATCCGCGAGCGCGTGTGGGCGCTGTTGGAGCGTGAACATGCGGCTCCACCAGGTGTGCATGGCCGCATTCCCTCCTTCATCGGCGCGGACCGCGCCGCTGACCTACTCGTCACGCTCCCCCTCTGGCAAACCGCGCGAGTTGTCAAGGCCGTGCCGGATGCCGCGCAGCAACCTGTCCGGGCCCATGCACTGCGCGAGGGCAAGCTCGTCTACATGGCGGTGCCCAAGTTGGCCGACAAGCTGCCGTTCTACGTCCTTGACCCCACCCGCTTGGCTGTACCGCCCGAGGTAGCCGCCTCGAAAGACGTGGCAGCGCGGGTAGCGCCCAAGGTGGGCGTCGAGCAGATGCAGCCTGTCGACTTGATTGTCTGTGGCAGTGTGGCCGTGAATCGAGGTGGTGCTCGTCTGGGTAAGGGAGCGGGGTACTCGGATATCGAGGTTGCCTTGCTGCAGGAAGCGGGTCTGATCGGGCTGAGCACGACCATCGTGACTACGGTGCACTCCCTGCAGATCGTCGACGACGTGCTACCCGAGACCGGGCATGACTTCTGGGTGGACGTGATCGTCACACCAGATGATGTCATTACGTGTAATACACCGCGCCGACCTCACGGCCTCATCTGGACCGACCTGAGTCCCGAGCAGATTGCTGCTATTCCTGTGCTGGCGGCGCGTCACGGTCGTTAGCCCCTTGGATGGTACCGCTACCCTTCGGCGGATACTGCTCTCAAATGTTGTGCTGTGGTGATGGCACCAGGTCAGGTGACTACGCGGTCGTGATCTCCGAGCACGAGGCGCTCGGCCTGTACGATCCATACCCCACAGAGGGTGAGGTACGGAGTCCAGCGAGATCAAAGGAGGCATAAATGGCGGCCAAACGGCACCGCCTCGCCCAGCGACGGAAGACGGTTGGTTTCACCCAGGAGGGGCTGGCTGAAAAGCTCGCTGTCGATCCGACGACTGTCCGACGCTGGGAAAGTGGGGAGACTGGTCCGCAACCGTGGTTGCGCCCGAAGCTCGCCCGCTACTTACGCGTGTCAGCCGAACAGCTCGACGAGCTGCTCAGTGCGGATGCCGATGAACGAGAGTCATTGCCGGGCTCGGTTACATTGCAGCCCAGCAATGTACCTGTGAATGCAGAAATACTAACTCTTGATCGCCAACTTAAGGTGTTCTTTCAGGTCACCGTTAATGGTCGACTTGTCCTCGTCTCTCTTGACGGGAACACTGATGCGAGCAACTGGGAAACCATAAGTCCAGCTAACCGTCGATTAGTACTCGGCTACGGCCTTGCTGCGGCGGCGGCATCTGCGCTGGGTGCAGACGAGGCCGCCGCACATGCACTAGAGCGACCTGCCGTACCGTTAACTCTCTCGGTTCCGGTACCTGCTGCTACCAGCACGTCGTGGGCTAAGGGCACTTACGAGGCCGTGCTCAATCCGATGGACGCCGCGCGTCGAGCAGCCGCTACATTGGACGCATTGGACGAGAGTATGCACGATCTCAATACGTTGCGCGTGGCAGCCGACCGAGCCATGCACGTGTCACTATCCTCGGACTACGGAGCACTCGAACAGTCACTACCCACCTTGATTGGGTGCGTTGCGGCAGCGACCATGCAACCCCATAGAAATGAGGATACTGCCCACCTCCTAGCAGCAGTAGTGTCCGACGTGTACGCCGTCGTCTCCTGGACGCTTATCAAGACGGATATCGCCCTGGGGGCATGGATCGCCGCACAACGGGCCATTCAGGCTGCCGAGGAAATTGGCGACGTGCTGCGGGTCGCTGCTGCCACACGCTGCCTTGCGGAAGTGCACATGCGAGCCAAGAACTTCGAAGAGGCCACCCGAACCGCCCTTCTGGCCGCAGTGCATGCGGAGAGCGCACCGCCGGAAAACAGAACTACCGCCGTCGCACTTCGTGGTGCTTCCGTAGCTATTCAGGACCCGTCGTGGCGTGAGTGAGTGCTGGGGTCTGTGGGTCGTGTGAGGTGTCTGCGGCGTGTCGGCTTGACCGCCGTGCCGGTGTGCTGATCATGGTGGCTCATGTCGGAGCTGCCGCCGGTGCCTGC
>DASTLT010000219.1:0-11368 GCA_035714625.1 Pseudonocardiaceae bacterium
CCACCCGGCCCACCCCACGCCCATCCCGCGCGCCAGCACGTCGAGCATGGCGATCCCGGCCCCCATCCCGAGCACCGCCCCCCAGCCGAAACGACGGTGCCACCGCGCGGTGAGCGGCACGGCTGCGGTGACGGCGAGGTAGGCGGCGACGAACCACAGCGGCGCGACCAGCCCGGGGAACCACTCCCACACCCAGCGGTGCCCGGGTAGCACTGCGGCGGCAAGGACCTCCCCGGTCATCCAGACCGCGACCCAGACCGCGACCGGCGCCAGCAGCCGGGTCATCCGCCGGCGCAGGAACTCCGCCGAGCCGCCACCGCTGCGCAGCACGGCGCTCCAACTGGCGAGGTTCGCGAAGCCGCCGACCACGAAGAAGGCCGGCATCACCTGCAGCACCCAGGTGGCCAGCCAACCGCCGGGGACGCCGGCGATGGGGTTGGGCATCACGAGCGTGCCGGCGGCGTCGCGGTGGGTTATCGACCCGGCCCAATGCCAGGCGATCACCACTGTGATGGCGGTGGCCCGGGTCGCATCGACCACCCGGTCCCGCCCGGGTGGGGTTGCGTCGGCGACGTCGCGCAGCCGGGCCCAGGATGAGCTAGCCGGGGCGGACACGCTGGCGTCCGATGATCGGTACTCGCCCGCCGACCAGCAGCAGGCCGGTGGCCAGGGTGAAGAGCTCGACGACCGGCACGGGGGTGGACACCACGCCCGCGAAGCCGGTGGCCGCGAGTCCGATCAGCGCGGCAAGGCAGGCGAGCACACCCACGGCGAGCCGCACCGTCGCCCATGCGGACTCGTCGGTCTGGAGGGCTGGCGTACCACGCGGGCGGGATCGTTCCGCTCGGGCGAACACCATGACCAGCCCGGTCAGCACGATCGCGAGGGCGAGCAGCCAGGGCAACCGAAACAGCAGCCACGCCGGGGAGCCGATGGGATACTGCGGCAGCACCCCAGTCAGGACCAGGGCCGGCGCCACCACCAGGATCGGCACCATATGCCAGAGGTAGACGGTGAGCACCACCGAGTTCACCGCCACCACCGCGGCCCACGGCCGGGGCCGGGCCAGCCATCGGTCGACCGGTCCGCGCAGCAGCAAGATCAGCCCGGTCTGGGCAGCGGCCAGCGCGAGCAGGGCCAGCGAGGGGGGTGCGGTGTTGGCCAGACCCGGTCCGACGGTGCCGACCATGCTCACCGCGTACGGGCCGGCGCCGGTGAGTAGCAGCAGGCCCAGCAGCCCCGCACCGGCGAGCAGCCACGCCGTCCTCGGACTGCGG
This sequence comes from Pseudonocardiaceae bacterium, assembly GCA_035714625.1. Taxonomy (GTDB): domain Bacteria; phylum Actinomycetota; class Actinomycetes; order Mycobacteriales; family Pseudonocardiaceae. Next base: position 1,278 of record DASTLT010000219.1, read on the forward strand.
GTCAGCCCGCCGTCCCGCCAGGCCACCCCGAGTTGATGCACGGCCAGCCACCCCAGCAGGTAGGTCGAACCCGCGAAAAGTGACACCCCAAAGGCGAGCCGGCTCAGGTCGGCCACCGCCACCCAGGCCACCAGCAGCGTGATGGTCCGGCCAGGTCCCCACCGGCGCTGCCAGCCGATGGCGGCCGGGGCGAGGGCCACCACGGCCAGGTACACCGCGAGAAACCACAGCGCGATGGCCGCCAACCAGGCAGCTTCGCGCACGAGACCGGGATCGAGCCCCACCGCCCGGCCGAGCCCGGTCGCTACCGTGAGGACGACCACAAAGACCACTGCTGGCCGCAGCAGCCGAGACAGCCGGGAGCGCACCCAGGACGCGCCGTCCCCACCCCGGTGCTGCTGGCTCGACCACGACGCCGCATTCGCATAGCCACCGACCAGGAAGAACACCGGCATCACCTGGAAAAGCCAGGTCAACGGACGCGCCCAGGGCAGCACTTCCAGAGCATTGATCCCACCGAGCCGCCCGCCCTGCACGGTTACCGCGGCGAGCAGCCAGTGCCCGGTCACGACCGCCAGGATCGCCACCCCCCGAAGCAGATCTACATACCGATCCCGTGCCAGTGCCATTCGGACCTCAGTGCCATTCGGGCTTCCGTGCATTCGGGTCTCAGTTGCCATTCGGGTTTCAGTGCCATTCAGAGCCGAATGGCTACCCAGGGTACTCCGTTGGGCGCCATTCGGGGCCGAATTGCAGTGCCAGGTCCGGGCGCTGCGGCTACCCGCGCTGATGATTGCGGGCGACCAGCTCGCACCGACCGGACCAGGTATCGCTACCCAGGTTGGGAGGGGTCCTGGGCTGCGCAATCTCGGCCCGCTCCACGGCGGCCTGCTCGCGGGCCGCGTAGTCGGTATCCCGGTCCGTGGCGGCGATCCGCCGATCCCGCGCGGTCGCCCGCCGGTCTTCCGCAGCGGCTGTCCGGTCGGCCCCCGCCTGCACCCACAACTGCGCCAGGTCCTCGGCCTGCGGGGAATCCAGCGTTGCCGCCTGCTCGCGGAGCTGGGCGGCCGTCGCGCGGCCGCTCGCCGCGGTGTCCCGTTGCTCGGCGGCCCATAGCCGGTCCGCTTCGGTTCGCTCGCCTCCGAAGGATGCCTCGTCCCTGGCCCGGCCGTGGGTGTCTCGTTCCTCACGGCAGTATCGCGGGCCGTCGCGTCCGCGTCCCGCGCATCGGCAAGGTCGTCACGTGCCTCCGCGGCCCGGTCCCGGTCCTCCGGGCTCTCGCGGCCATAGTGGCCCGATGCCCTGGTCCCCGATGCCTGGTCTCGGTGTCCCAGTGGGCGTGCAGCACGGGAAAGTAGCGGCTCGCCGTCCACGCCGATGACGTCGGCGACGCCCCTGCCTGCGGCCATGACTGTGGTTTCACCCCGGGTCGCTGCGGAGCGGGTTGTCGTCGGCGCCTGGACGGCGCACTGCACGGGGTGCTCATGGCCATGGCAGGTACAGCCACTCCAGCCAGACTCCGTGGGGCTGGTACCGACCGAGCAGATACTCGGCCTGGAGCTGTCCGTCGGCGAGCAGGGCGAGGCGCAGCCCAGGCTGGCGGTCCGGTCCCGGCTCGCCTTGGATCCAGGTGATCGGCCGTTGCGTGGACAGCTCGTGCAGCCGAGGCACGAAAGCGGTTCGGGCCTGTGCGGTGAAGTGGGTGAGCACCGAGGTGTGGTACACGACCGCGGTCGTGTCGGTGGGAGCCTGGGCGAGCAGCTCGGGCAGCCGCTCGGTGGCGTCACCCCGGTGGATCCGCGGCAACGGGCCACGGGCAGCGGCCCGTGCGGCGACGTCGAGACGATGGGCCCGGTCGGGGTGGTCCGGCCAGATCAGGGCGCGCAACCACCGGCGATCGGCCGGGTCGTCCAGGCTCAGTGGGTTCAGGTCCACCCCGGTTCGCCAGGCCACGGACAGGGTGCCGGCCAGCGGTGGGGTCAGCTCGCCGCGCAGTGCGCAGCTCAGCACCAGTGGTGAGGTCGGGTCGCCGTACCGGGTGCCGGTGCCGTAGTCATAACCGTAGCGGTCGGGCACCAGGGTCAGGCCGGCGCTGGAGCCCACCTCGATCAGCGCGAGTGGTCGGTTTCCGCCGAGGCGCTGGGCGGTGAGCAGCGCCGGGTACAGGTACGCACTGCGGCCGGGCTCGTTGGTCTGTACCAAGCGGCTGGTCACGATCGCCATGATCTGAGCGCGGTTCGCCAGCACGAAGTCCCGCAGCGCCGGGTATGGGTCAGCGGCGGGTGCGGGCCTCCCGGTCAGGATCGGGTAGAACCGGGCGAGCGGATGCTCCGGATGCTCGGCGAGCAGGAACTGCACTGCGGCGAACAACAGGATCGGTGGGTTCTGCCCCGCCGTGGCGGCGCCAGCTATACCCAACAGCTCGGGATCGGTGCTCACGCCGGCGGCCATCTGCTGGTAGATCGGGGCATAGTCATCCGCCGCGTGCACCTCGACGACCCGGCGGAAAGCAGCGGCGACGTCCGGTAGGCGTTCCTGCGGCACGGTCTCGATGTTAGGCAGCGAGCCGCCCCGGTGCCCGGTGCCCGGTGCCCGGTGCAACCACGATGTTCTGCGCAGTGAGATCAGACCGGCCTGGTCGGGGTGGGCTGATCCGGCGCAGGATCTCATGGCGCGGGTGCGGACTGCGTGGCCAGGTGCCGGGTGAACCAGTCGCGGGCCAGTTCGGCCACCTGCTCCAACGCGCCGGGCTCTTCAAACAGGTGGGTAGCGCCGGGAACCACAACGAGTTCACTGTTGCGCAGCCGGGATTGTGCCTGCCGGTTGAGGTTGAGCACTGCCGCGTCCAGACCCCCGACGATGAGCAACGTGGGGGTCGACACAGCGGCGAACCGGTGGGCGGCCAGATCCGGGCGGCCGCCCCGGGAGACAATGGCGGCGATTCCGGAATGCGGCTCGGCTGCCGCCCAGAGTGCGGCGGCAGCACCGGTACTGGCGCCGAAATAACCAATCCGCATGTTCCTGGTGTGCGGCTGGGTGCGCAGCCACGTGGTGGTCTCGGCGAGCCGACGGGCGAGCAGTTCGATGTCGAACACGTTCGCTCGGTCGAGCTCGTCCTTGTGGGTGAGCAGATCGAGCAGCAGAGTGCCCAGACCCGCCTGGTTCAGCATGGTGGCGACGAAGCGGTTGCGGGGGCTGCGGCGGCTGCTGCCGCTGCCGTGGGCGAACACGACGAGCCCGCGGGCGGGCTGCGGTACGGTCAGCCGGCCTGTCAGCAGCGCCGCGCCGGCGGCCACGGCGACATCCTCGTCGCGGCTGGGGGGATCGTGGCGCTGCCCGGCCGATATGGCCGCGGCCTCCGACGCGGGCTCGGCCTCGGCGGGCTGCAGGCAGGCGATGACCTCCTCGTCGGTAGTAGGGGAGAAGTCGGCGTACCACCGGCCGATCGCGCTGAAGGTCCGGGGTGTGACCAGGCAGATCACGTCGTCGACCACGTCCCCAAGCTGGCGGATCGAGTCTGGCGGTGCCACCGGCACGGCGAGCACGACGCGGGCCGCCCCCTGGGCCCGGGCCACCTGGCAGGCGGCCCGGGCGGTCGCGCCGGTCGCGAGGCCATCATCGACCACCACGGCGATCCGCCCGGCCAGCGGAATGCGCGGCCGATCCCCACGGAAACGGTGGGTCCGGCGCTCAAGCTCGGCCCGCTCACTGGCTTCTACGGCTGCCAGTGCGTCCGCAGTGACACCGGCGCGGCGGATCGTCTGCTGGGCGAGGACCCGCACCCCGCCCTCGCCGATGGCGCCCATGGCCAGCTCCGGCTGGAACGGCACGCCCAGCTTGCGCACCATGATCACGTCCACTGGGGCGCCCAGGGCGTCGGCGACCTCCTTTGCTACCGGGACACCGCCCCGGGGCAGCCCGAGGATCACCACGTCCTGGCCGCGCAAGTACTGCAACCGTGGGCCAAGCTGGTGGCCTGCATCGATCCGGTTGAGGAACATCGTGCCCCACCTCCTCGCGCGGCTGCACGCTGAGTTGACGGACCCTGGCCCGCCAGCGGCAATCGTCCCCCATTCAGCGAACATCAGGTGCATGTGGTCGGGCCGGGCCCGCCGGTGCGCACCGTGCTCACGTTGCAGGCCACGGGCAAGCGCCACCGAGGCTCGACAGCCCGGCACCGCGGCATCTGTCACTATTTCGGGGTGAGGCGCGCGGACTTGGTGCTGGTCGGGGCGGTGGTCCTGGCTCTGGTCACTGGGCTGGGGATGCTGCTGTGGCCGCAGACCGGGAGCGAGAGCTACCGCGTGGCCCGAGGCACCGTGCTGCAACCGGCGCACTGCGGTCCACCCGAGGCCCGGGACTCGTTGCGGGTCGAGCTGCTCGACGGGCGGGAAGTGCTGGCCCGGCTGGATGGCTGTGGCAACCTGCCGGGTGAGGTGCTGACCGTCGAGGTACCTGACCCGCTGCCCGTTGCTGGCCCCAGCGATGGCCTGGTGGTCCGTCTCGCCGGGACCGGGGTACCGGCCACGACGGCGAACGCGCAGCGCCTCACTGCCGTTCTGGTCGCGGTCGCCGGGATGGCGGGGGCCGTGCTGGCCTGGCGGCTGAAAGAGCGCAGCGGAGCTAGGACGCGAGCAGATCTGCACCGGCCGTAGGGTGTGGCCATGGCCCGCATTCCCTCGCCGAAGCTCGAGCTGCACCGGGAGACGCTGCCCAACGGCCTGCGGGTGGTGCTGGCCCCGGACCGCGGCATCTCCGTGGTCGCCGTCGGTGTGCACTACGACGTCGGCTTCCGGTCCGAGCCGCAGGGCCGTACCGGCTTCGCGCATCTGTTCGAGCACCTGATGTTTCAGGGCAGCGAGAGCATGGAGAAGCTTGCGCACTTCCGCCATGTGCAGTCCTCGGGGGGGATCTTCAACGGCTCCACGCACCCCGACTACACCAATTACTTCGAGGTGCTGCCCTCGGCCGCGCTGGAGCGAGCCCTGTTTCTCGAGGCCGACCGGATGCGGGCGCCGCGGATCACCGCAGAGAACCTGCGCAACCAGATCGACGTGGTCAAGGAGGAGATCCGGCTCAACGTGCTGAACCGGCCCTACGGCGGGTTTCCGTGGATCCTGCTGCCACCGGTGCTGTACCGCACGTTTCCCAATGCGCACAACGGCTACGGCGACTTCACCGAGCTCGAAGCGGCCACCGTGGACGACTGTGCGGCGTTCTTCGACGACTACTACTCACCCGGCAACGCGGTGCTGACGGTGGCCGGGGACCTCGAGGTGGCGCCCACCCTCGAGCTGGTGCACCGGCACTTCGATGATGTGCCCGCCCGCCCCGTCCCGCCCCGGCCGTCGTTCGCCGAGCCCGCACCGGACCGGGAACACCGGCAGTGCCAGCCGGATCGGCTCGCTCCCCTGCCTGCGCTGGCCATCGGATACCGGCTGCCCGACCCGTCCACCGACCTGGAGGGCTACCTCGCGCACGAGGTGCTCGCCTCGGTGCTCTCCGACGGCGACTCCTCCCGCCTCGAGCAGCGCCTGGTGCATACCGACGAGCTGGTCACCGACGTCGGCGCGAGCTGTGGACTGTTCTCCCCACTGGACTCCCGCGATCCGGACACCTTCACCGTCACCGCGATCCATCCGTCCACGGTGGACGTCGAGCGAGTGCTGGCGGCAACCGACGAGGAGCTCGCCCGGCTCGCGACGGACGGCCCCGACCCTGAGGAGTTGGCCCGGATCACCGCGCGGTGGGCCGCCTCGTTGTTCCGCGAGCACGACCGGCTGGCGTCCCGGACGCTGGCCATCGGTGCCTACGAGTTGTTGCACGGGCGCGCCGAGCTGGTTGCTGACCTGCCGGCCTTGGTGGCCGCGATCGGTCCGGAGCAGGTCGCGAGGGCGGCTGCGCGGCTGCGTCCGGACTCCCGGGCGGTGCTGATCGTCGAACCGGTGAGTGCCGCCGCGGTCCTGCACCATGAGCGGCCACCGGACCGCGAACCGTCCGAATCCGGCACTGCAGGGCCGGTCTCCGAAGATGCGCCGCTCGCAGCCGGACAGGAGGCGTGATGCTGCATCGCAGTGCGGAGGAGATCGGGCGGACCGGGGCGGGGCCGCGTCCGCTGCCAGCACTGGGTCCGCAGCGCATCCTGCGGGCGCCGACCGCGTTGGACACCATGCTGGACAACGGGCTGCGGATGATCACCGTGCAACGGCCGGCGGTGCCGATGGTGGAGCTGCGCTTGGCCATCCCGTTCGGCGGCACGCACCACACGCACGCCGCCCGGGCCGAGTTGCTCGCCGCCGCGCTGCTGGCCGGTACGCCACAGCGAAGCCGGTTCGCCATCGACACCGCGCTGGCCGCGGTGGGTGGTGACCTGTCGGCCATGGTCGATCCCGAGCACCTGCTGATCTCGGGATCCAGCCTGGCCACCGGCATGGATGTGCTGCTCGATGTGCTCAGCGAGGTGCTCACCTCGGCCTCGTACCCCTCGGCTGAGGTGGCTCGGGAACAGGCCCGCCTGGTGGAGCGGATCGCGATGAGCCGCTCCCAGCCGCGAATGATCGCCCGAGAGGCGTTGCAGCGCCGCCGCTACGGTGACCACCCGGTCACCCGCGAGTTGCCGGCGGCCGAGGACGTCGCTGCGGTGACGCCCGGAGCGGTGCGCGCCCTGCACCGCCGCTGCGTGGTGCCCCGCGGCTCGGTGCTCGTGCTGGTCGGGGATGTCACCCCGGAGCGCGCGGTCGAGACGGTGGCCGCCACCCTGGCCGGCTGGCACTCCGCGCGACCGGCCAGCGAGCTGGCCCCGCTGCCCGAACTGACCAGCGACGACCTGCAACTGGTGCACCGGGACGGGGCGGTCCAGTCCCAACTGCGGCTGTCCGCGCAGGCTGTGCCGCGCGCCGATGCGCGCTACCCGGCGCTGCAGTTGGCGAACCTGATCTTCGGTGGCTACTTCTCCTCCCGCTGGGTGGAGAACATCCGAGAGCACAAGGGCTACACCTACAGCGCGCACTCCGGTCTGGAGTACATCTCGACCACGGCCACCCTGCTCGCCGAGGCCGACACGGCCAGCGAGGCCACTGCCGCCGCACTCCTGGAGACCCGCTACGAGCTGGGCCGGATCGCCGTGCTGCCGCCCAGTGAGTCCGAAGTGGACAGCGCAAGGCAGTACGCGATCGGGTCGCTGACCATCGCCACCTCCTCCCAGTCCGGGCTGGCCGGCCACCTCAGCGCGCTGGCTACCCAGGGCCTGAACCTTGACTGGCTCCGCACCCAGCCCCGGCGGCTGCAGGCGGTGACCGTCGAGCAGGTCGCCGAGGCCGCCGCCGAGTTCCTCGCCCCCTCCCGGTTCACTGGAGTGGTGGTGGGTGACGCCGCGGGCCTGGTCGCCCCGCTGGCCGCGCTGGGTGGGGTGGAGCTGCCCTGACCCTCCCTGGCCCTGATCCTCAGGTCAGCGGCCGAGTCGGGCTGCCTAGGCCGGGCTAGCGTCGGTGATCTGGTGGATCGTGGGGTTGGTCAGTGCAGTGCCGTCGGGCAACAGGACGGTCGGCACCGTCTGGTTGCCCCCGTTGACGCCGGCCACGAAAGCGGCGGCCCTGGCGTCGTGCTCGATGTCCACCTCGTGGAACCTGACGCCAGCGCGATCCAGTTGCGCCTTGAGCCGACGGCAGTAGCCACACCAGACCGTCGTGTACATCGTCAGCTCACTCACATCCGGCACAAACACCGCGACCCTCTGCGATGTTCCAGCTAGCGCTCGGTCTCCCCGGTTCCCAGCCGCCCATCCACTTCTCGCCGGTCCAGCCCGGGTCACGACGATCCGGTTCGTCGGACCGTTCTGCCAGGATGGCGGGCGTGCGCAGCCGAGGACACGAGCGGGTCGCCGACGCCGGCGACGGGCTCGATGAGCAGCAGCGCGCGGCGGTGTACGCCCCTCGGGGGCCGGTCTGCGTGCTGGCCGGGGCGGGCACCGGCAAGACCCGCACCATCATCCGGCGGATCGCCCACCTCGTCCGTACCGGTCACGTGGCCCCGGGGCAGGTCCTGGCCGTGACGTTCACCACCCGGGCGGCCGGCCAGTTGCGCGTCCGGCTCGGTGAGCTGACGGTCACGGGGGTGCAGGCCCGTACCTTCCACGCCGCAGCACTGCGTCAGTTGCGCTACTTCTGGCCACAGGTGGTGGGCGGGGAGCTGTGGCCGTTGGTGGAGCACAGGCTGCGGCTGGTCGGCCAGGCCGCCCACCGCGCCGGGACCCGGACTGGTGCTGACCACCTTCGTGATCTCGCCGGTGAGATCGAATGGGCGAAGGCCAGCCTGATCACCGCCGCGGACTATCCCGCAGCGGTCGCGGCGGCGCGCCGGGCAACCCCGCTGCCCGCGGCGCAGGTCGCGTCGGTCTACGCCGGGTACGAAGAACTCAAGAACCGGGACCGGCTGCTCGACTTCGACGATCTGCTGCTGCACACCGCGGCCGCATTGGAGGAGAACTCGGCGGTGGCCGAGGAGTTCCGGGATCGTTACCGCTGCTTTGTCGTCGACGAGTACCAGGACGTCACGCCGCTGCAGCAGCGGGTGCTGGACGCCTGGCTGGGTGGCCGGGACGACCTCACCGTGGTCGGTGACGCGAACCAGACCATCTACTCCTTTGCCGGGGCGGCGCCGCGTTTCCTGCTGGGGTTCACCCGACGCTTCCCCGACGCGGTGACCGTTCGGCTCACCCGGGACTACCGTTCCACGCCTCAGGTCGTCGCCCTGGCCAACCGGGTGGCCGCTGCCGCGCGGGGGCGACCGGCCGGGACCGGGATGAAGCTGGAGGGCCAGCAGCCACCCGGCCCGCAGCCGTCGTTCGACGAGTACGACGACGAGCCCGCCGAGGCAGCAGCAGTGGCCAAGGCGATCGACGGCTTGCTGCGCGATGGGGTGCCGGCCAGCGAGATCGCCGTGCTGTACCGGGTGAACGCCCAGTCCGAGGCGTACGAGCAGGCCCTCGACGCCTGCGGGATCCCCTTCCAGGTACGTGGCGGGGAGCGATTCTTCCATCGTCCCGAGGTCCGCGCCGCGGTCCGGGCGCTGCGGGCAGCGGCCACCGGCGGTTCGGCTGGTGCCGCCGGTTCGGCGCTGGGCTCGGCGGTCCGCGCGGTGCTCACCGGGCAGGGACTTACCGCTGAGCCCCCGGGGGGCAGCGCGGCGCGCTCGCGTTGGGAATCGTTGCGCGCGCTGGCCGAGCTGGCTGACGACCTTGCTGCCGGCACCCCGGACGCCGACCTCGGCCGGTTCGTCGCCGAGCTCCGCGCCCGTGCCGAGACCGCGTACCCCCCCGCCGTGCAAGGCGTCACGCTGGCCTCCCTGCACGCGGCGAAGGGCCTGGAGTGGGACGCCGTGTTCCTGGTCGGGCTGGTGGATGGCACGTTGCCATTCCAGTACGCCGAGGGTGACCGGGCCGCACTGGAGGAAGAGCGCCGGCTGCTCTACGTCGGGGTCACCCGCGCCCGCCGGTGGCTGGCGCTGTCCTGGGCGCTGTCGCGTACCGCCGGCGGCAAGCGTTCCCGGCAGCGCAGTCGGTTCCTGCACGGCCTGACCCCCACCGAGCATCCCGCTATCACCAGGGCGGAGCTGATCGCGCTGGGGCGAGATGGTGCGGTTCCTGATTGACCTGGCTGAGAGGGAATGTGGGAAAAGCGGTTGCCGGCCGCCACAGCGGGCCTCTAGCCTCCAGGATGCAGCCACCACTCGCGGCTGACCAGGACAGATCGCCCGACCAGTGAGCGCGGGCCGACCCGGGGGAAGGAGGTGCCGAGATGGACATCAGCATGCCCACCGGCGCCTGCTACCGCCTGCCCCTGGGGTCCGCCGCCGCGCCCGGTCCGGTCTGGTCCGAGCAGGGGGACGGGAGGGTCGCCCTGCACGCCGCAGCCTTTGGCGAGGCAGCCTTCGGCGGGCGTCCGGTGTATCGCGCCCGGTTTCGCACCCTCAGCAACTCGATCGGCATTGATCTGCCGGTGAACCACCGCATGCGCATGTCCGCATCGGAGCCTTGAGCTCGAGTCCGTACCAGTCGGCTCGAAAAGGCCGCGGACCCCGCATCGGGATCCGCG
>DASTLT010000220.1:0-15910 GCA_035714625.1 Pseudonocardiaceae bacterium
CTGCGCAGCTCCAGCATCATGGCGTCGGATACCGCGACCGGCACGGCGGCGCCCAGCTCGGTGATTGCCCGCCAGGTCGCGGGCAGGTCGAACACCTTGGTGGCCACCGCGTAGGCGCGGACCGCGTCGGTCACCGAGACCGACAGGTCCTCGGCCAACCGGAAGGCGTAGGTCATCCCACCGCCGTCGACCACCTCGTTGACCAGCACCGTGGTGGTGATCTCCCGGCGCAGCGGGTGCGCCCGGACAGCGGCGACGAACCGCTGGCGCAGCGGGACCGGGAAGTACTCCGGCAGCCGGGCCCGGAACGCCTCCGCATCGGGCAGCTCACTGGCCCGCACCTCGTCGGTGAGCGCGAGCTTGACGTGTGCCAGCAGCGTGCACAGCTCCGGGGAAGTCAGTCCCTGGCCTGCGGACTCCAGCGCGGCGAACTGGGCCCGGGTCGGCAATGACTCCAGCTTCCGGTTCAGCCCCCGGTCGCGCTCCAGGTGGGTGACCAGCCGGGCGTGCACCGACACCATCTGGGCGGCGTGTGCCCGGCTGACGCCGAGCACGGTGTTCTGGGCGGCGTTGTCGGCGAGCACCAGCGCGGCGACCTCGTCGGTCATCTCGACCAGCAGCGCCGCGCGGTCCCCGGGGCTCAGCGCGGGCTCAGCGACCAGGTGACCCAGCAAGATCTTGATGTTGACCTCGTGGTCGGAGCAGTCCACCCCGGCGGAGTTGTCGATCGCGTCGGTGTTGACCAACCCACCGGCCCGGGCGAACTCGATCCGGCCGCGCTGGGTCAGGCCCAGGTTGCCACCCTCGGCGACCACCCGCACCCGCAGCTCAGCGCCGTCCACCCGGATCGCGTCGTTCGCCTTGTCCCCGACGTCGGCGTGCGTCTCGGTGCCGGACTTGACGTAGGTGCCGATGCCGCCGTTGAACAGCAGGTGCGCCTCGGCGCGCAGGATGGCCCGGATGAGCTCGGGCGGGGAGAGCTCGGTGACGTCCTCGGCGATACTCAGCGCCCGGCGCATCGGCGCGCCGACCGGGATCCGTTTGACGGTCCGCGACCACACCCCACCACCAGGGCTGATCAACGACCGGTCGTAGTCGTCCCAAGACGAGCGGGGCAGCTTCTGCAGGCGGTACCGCTCGGCGTAGGAGCCGGCCGGGTCCGGGTCGGGGTCGACAAAGATGTGCCGGTGGTCGAACGCCGCGACCAGCCGGATCTGCGCCGAGCACAGCATCCCGTTGCCGAACACGTCCCCGGACATGTCCCCGATCCCGAGCACGGTGAAGTCCTCGGTCTGCGGGTCGAGGCCCAGCTCCCGGAAGTGTCGTTTGACGCTCTCCCAGACACCCCGCGCGGTGATTCCCATCGCCTTGTGGTCGTAGCCGGTCGACCCGCCGGAGGCGAAGGCGTCGCCGAGCCAGAAGCCGTACGAGGCGGCGACCTCGTTGGCGATGTCTGAGAACGCGGCGGTGCCCTTATCGGCGGCGACCACCAGGTAGCTGTCGTCACCGTCGTGGCGCACCACCTGCCGGGGGGGCCGGGCCTGGCCGCCCACCAGGTTGTCGGTGAGATCGAGCAACCCGGAGACGAACATCCGGTAGCAGGCGATGCCCTCGGCCTGCACCGCTTCCCGGTCCGCCCTGGGCTCGCCGGTGGGCGCGGGCGGGCGTTTGACCACGAAGCCGCCCTTGGCCCCGGCGGGGACGATGACGGCGTTCTTCACCGCCTGCGCCTTGACCAGCCCGAGCACCTCGGTCCGGTAGTCCTCCCGGCGGTCCGACCAGCGCAACCCACCGCGAGCGACCGGACCGAACCGCAGATGCACCCCCTCCACCCGGGGCGAGCAGACGAAGATCTCGAACGCCGGGCGGGGCTCGGGCAGCCCCGGCACCGCTGTGGGGTTGAGCTTGAGCGACAGGTGGGGGCGGGGGTTTCCCTCGGGACTGCACACGTAGTGGTTGGTGCGCAGGGTCGCGCGGATCAGCGTGAGCAGTCCGCGCAGGATGCGGTCGGCGTCCAGGCCGGGTACCTCGTCGATCATCCTGGTGACCTGGACGGCCAACTGGTCGTAGCGGGTAGCCCGGGTGGCCGGGTCCAGCGCAGGGTCGAAACGCGCCTCGAACAGCCGCACCAGGGCCGCGGCGATGGCGCTGTGGGTGAGCAGCACGTCCTCGACGTAGTCCTGGCTGTAGGGGCTGCGGGCCTGGCGCAGGTAGCGCACATAGGCCCGCAGCACTGCCGCCTGCCGCCAGTCCAACCCGGCCCGCAACACCAGGGCGTTGAACCGGTCGACCTCGCAGGCACCTCGCCAGGCCGCCGCGAACGCCTCGGAGAACCGCTGCTGGACGTCGAGCGGGTCCTGCTGGTCCTGCCGGCGCAACTGCTCCAGCACGGTGGCATCCAGGCACAACCCGAAGTCGTAGATCCAGCACTGCACCCCGTCGCCGCGGACCACCTGATAGGGCCGCTCCTCAACCACCTCGACGTCCATCTGCTGCAGCACCGGCAGCACCTGGGACAGGGTGACCCGCTGCCCGGCCAGGTAGAGCTTGAACCGCCGCTCCCCCGGCTCGGCACGCGGCGCGCCCGGGCGTGGCTGCGGCAGGCAGAACGACAGATCCAGGCCGTCCTGCGGGTCGAGTGCCTCCAGCCGGTGGATGTCGGTCAGCGCGGTGGCCGGGTCGAAGTCCTCCTTGTACGCCTCCGGGAGGGCGGCCACGTAGTGTTGCGCGAGCTCGACGGTCCTGGCCGGCCCGGCCGCGTCCGAGCCCGCGGCGTCGGCGGCGTGCGCGGCGTCGAGCAACCGGTCGTCCCAAGTGCGGACCGCGTCGGAGAGCAGGTTGGTGATCGCCGCGACGTCAGGTGCCGGGGGAACCTGGGGATCACCGGGATCGGTGTGCACGGTGAAATGGACTTGGGCGTGCAGCGCCTCGCCGACCCGGGCGCTGTACTCCAGGCTGGTGCCGTGCAGCTCGCGCAGCAGCACGTCCTGCATGGCCAGCCGGGCGGTGGTGGTGTAGCGGTCGCGCGGCAGGTAGACCAGGCAGGAGAAGAACCGGCGGTACGGATCGCGCCGGCAGAACAGCCGCAAGGTGCGCGGCCGGGTCAGCGCCAGCACGCCGGTCACTGTCTGGTACAGCGCGGCTGAGTCGGTGGAGAACAGCTCGGCCCGCGGATAGGTCTGGAGCACCTCCAGGATCCGCTGCCCGGAGTAGGACTCCAGCGGCACCCCGGCCCGCCGGACCACCTCGAGCACCCGCTGCCGGATCACCGGGATATCCAGCACATCCTGGTGCAACGCGGTGGTGCTCAGCACGCCAAGAAAGCGGTGCTCACCGGTGGGCTCACCATGCTCGTCAAAGGTGCTGACGCCGACGTAGTACGGGTGGATCGGGCGGTAGACGGTGGACGGCATGCTGGCCTGGGTGAGCACCAGCAGTTCCGGTGACGGCGCATCGGCCACGTCGGGTCCGGTGCCGAAGCGGCGGGCGGCGAGGCTGTCTCGGCGCAGCACACCCAGCCCGGAAGCAAGCACCGCCCGCAACGCAGCAGCGCCGCCCTCAGTCCCAGCCCGAACCACCTCGTAATGCCGGTAGCCGAGGAAGGTGAAATGCCCAGCCGCCAGCCAGCGCAACAGCGCAGCACCCTCGGCAGCCTGCCCCGCGGGCAGCGGAGGTGGCCGCACGTCCAGGTCATCGGCCACCGCACAGGCCATGGCGACCATCCGCTCGGTGTCCTCGACGACTTCCCGCACGTCGGTGAGCACGGCGAGCAGGCGCTGCTGCACCGCACGGGCCCGCTCCGGATCGGTGATGCGGTCAATCTCCAGGTACATCCAGGACTCGGCCAGCGCACCGGCAGGCACCTGGTCCGGATCGGCACCGGGTAGGACCTCCCGCAGGGTTCCGGCGAGATCGCGGCGAACCACCACGATGGGGTGCACCAGGCACCGCACAGCGATGCCGAGGCGGGTCAGTTCGGAGACCACCGAGTCCACCAGATAGGGCATGTCGTCGGTGACGATCTGCACCACCGTGCCCGGCGACCCCCAGCCCTGCCCTGCCCGGCTCGGATTGAGCAGCCGGACCACCGCACGGCCGGGCACCCGGTCAGCAGCCAGCGCCCGATGGGACCGGACCGCGGCGGCCAGCTCAGCAGCGTCCGGGCTGCTCAGCTCCTCGGCTGAGGCATGCCGGTAGTACAGCGCGACCAGCTCGTCGGCGTCTGAGCCCACCTCGGGCTCGCCGATCGCCCGAGTCACCGTCCTAGTCCCCGACGGCAGATTGACGACCTGTCCTGGGGGGGCGCCAGAGTGGCTCGGCGGTGAGATCAGGCAATCGCAGCTCCGGGTCGGTCAGCGCGTCCGCGGGGTTGCTCGGGTCCCGGTCCACCCGGCCGGGGGCGAGCCGCAGGCTTGGTGTCCCGCGTGCCTGTGGGTCGCGCCGCGCAGTGGGAGCCAGACCGTCGCCGGACGATGCCGTGCCAGCCGTCGCCGGTTCGACACCGTTACCGAGGGGGTGACGGCTTTCCTGGAACGCCGCGAGGGCCTCAGCGAGCAGGTGACCCATGCCTACCTGCCGGGACTCCACCTCACTTGGCAACCCGGCGGACTCGACGTCCAGCGGCCGGGGCACCGGCGCCGGCGGGGGACCGGAGTCGGCGAACTCGGAGGGTGCGGACCCGCTGCCGCGGCTCGCTGGTCGGCCCACCCCGTTGAGCTTGACGGTGTGATCGTCGACCTGGTCCTTGGGGGGATCCTCGCCCCGGTCTTCGGTCCGGTCTTCAATCCGGTCTTCGGCGCGGCGGCGGCCGGGCCGGCCGGCCGACAGCATCGCGCCCGGTAGCAGGTCGCTCACCAGCAGCGGAGTGCCGTTGGTACCGCGGCGCCGCCGTGTCTCGGGCAGCGATAGCGGCTCGCCCTCGACCACCGGATCCGGGACAACCACCGGATCCGTGACGACCACCGCGCCGGTCTCATCGACGAGTTGCTCGCCGGGGGCCGCTGGGCTCGGGTCTGCTGCCACAGCCGCATCAGGCCGCTCGGCAGGCACCGGTTCTGGGACCACCGGTTCTGGGACCACCGGTTCTGGGACAGCCTGGCCTTGGGGCTCGTCGACGTGGAACCACACCTCCGCGGCACCGTCCCGGTCGGCCTCCAGTGCTGCGACCGTGTCGGCCAGGAACTGCTCGGCCCCCGTGCCGGAGGTGTGCTGGGCGACTCCGACAGCGATCTCGGCCCCCAGCTCCGCGGCCGACCTGGTACGGAACTGGTCGGCCCACGCCTGCGCCTGGTCCCGACTCGTCGCGGGCAGCAGCACGGCGATGCGGTGGCCCAGGATCTGACCGAGCGCGGACCCCTCCGGCGCCGCATCGCGCAGCAGCTCGCTCAGCTCGACCAGCAGATCCTCCTTGGGTGGCTCGTCGGCCATCGCGCCCAGGTCGATCAGCACCTGGCTGAGCACAGCCCGGTCGTCCGGGGAAGATCCGGCCGAGGATTGTTCGGCCAGTGTCACCTCAACCAGGCAGGCGTACTCCTGCCCCGCCAGCAAGCCGGTGGCCGAGTCTGGATTGGGAATTGCGCGCAGCGAGCCGGCGGCGGGCAGCAGCTTGGCGATCTCAGCGACCACCCCACCCGCTTCGAGACGTCCTTCCCGGCCGTGCTCGAGCAGCGCGGATCGCGCTGCCTCTGCGGCACGCCGGTGGCGACCCTCGGCGGCACGGGCGGAACGCAGGCAGTGCAGGGCGTCGGCGAACTCCCCGCGAACCTCGTGCACATGGGACAGGCCCTCGAGGCATTCGGCGAGGACCGCGTCCACGCCATGGCGCTGGGTCACCTCGACCGCGTCGGCGAGCAGCGCCAGCGCAGGCTCGTGACGACCTTCGACGAGGTGCACCCGGGTGGCTAGGGCCAGCCGCAGCCATCCGAGCGGCCCGGCAGCGGCCGCGCGCACCGGCCGGCGCAACAATGACAGCGCCTCCCGGGCGGCAGCCTCGCCCGCACCGCGGTCCAGCAGGGCGAGCACGATCTCGAGCATG
Organism: Pseudonocardiaceae bacterium; assembly: GCA_035714625.1. Classification (GTDB taxonomy): domain Bacteria; phylum Actinomycetota; class Actinomycetes; order Mycobacteriales; family Pseudonocardiaceae. The sequence continues at coordinate 6,035 of DASTLT010000220.1, forward strand.
AGCCGCCCTCCGACCTGCCCGCTGTCGTGCTCCGGGTCAGCCAGCCCGGCGAGCAGGTCGTAGCCGGCTCTAGCCTGCACCTCGGACTCCACGGTGGCACCGCCGCGCCGGAAGCACACCGCATCCACCGCTTTGGCGGAGGCTCGCAGCAGCAGCGCGGTGTCCCGGTCGAGGTGGGGATCCTCGCGGAACAGCTCGTCGGCCTCCTCCAAGGCACTGGACACGACATCCGCCCGTCCGAGCACTCCCGACGACTCGGCGGCGGCGAGCAGCGCCCTGCCGCGCAGCACCGGGGCGAGGTCCTCGCCGACGGCCAGTACCGGGCGCAATGCGGCCAGCGCGATCGCCGGCTCACCGAGGGCCGCGGCACACTGCGCCAGCTCCAAGTGCAGCTCGTGGCACAGATCCACGGGCGTGTCAGGATCCCGGATCGCAGGCAGCAGCCGATGCACGGCTTCGGCGTGCCGCTCGAGCCGGTTGAGCGCGAACACGGCGAGATGCTCTGCGCGCAGCACTGTCAGCCGGTCTGCGCCCGCTGCGGTCGCCGCACGATTGGCGAGCAGCAAGGCCAGCTCCGGCGCTCGCCAGCGCAGCAACATGGCCGACTCCACCAGTGAAACGGCCTCTCCGCCACTGGCTGGCCCGCCGCATACCTCGTCGCGTGCCGTGGCGTTCACCTCCCAGCCCCCCCGTCGAGTCACCTTGCCACCGACTGCCGTCGTCGCCAGTTCAGTCGCGGGTCAGTCTGCGGTAAGTCACGCGATGCGGTCGTGCCGCCTCCGTCCCAAGTCGTTCGATCTTGTTCTGCTCGTACGCCTCGAAGTTGCCCTCGAACCAGAACCAGGCAGCAGGATTCTCTTCCGTGCCCTCCCAGGCAAGGATGTGGGTCACCACCCGGTCCAGGAACCAGCGATCGTGGGAGATCACCACTGCGCACCCGGGGAACTGCTCCAGTGCGTTCTCCAGCGAGCTCAGCGTCTCGACGTCGAGATCGTTCGTGGGCTCATCGAGCAGGATCAGGTTGCCACCTTGCTTCAGGGTCAGGGCGAGGTTCAACCGGTTGCGCTCACCTCCGGACAGCACCTTCGCTGGTTTCTGCTGGTCAGGGCCCTTGAAACCAAAGGCGCTGACGTAGGCACGGGAAGGCATCTCGGTGTTGCCGACCTGGATGTGGTCCAAGCCATCGGAGACTACCTCGAAGACCGTCTTGTCCGGGTCGATTCCGGCCCGCTCCTGATCGACATAGGACAGTTTCACCGTCTCGCCCACTCGGACGGTGCCGGAGTCCGGGTGCTCCAGACCGACGATGGTCTTGAACAGGGTGGTCTTGCCGACCCCGTTGGGTCCGATGACGCCGACGATGCCGTTGCGGGGCAGTGTGAAGGACAGGTCCTTGATCAGCACGCGGCTATCGAACCCCTTGTCCAGGTGCGACACCTCGACCACCATGTTGCCCAGCCGCGGCCCGGTCGGAATCTGGATCTCCTCGAAGTCCAGCTTGCGGCTGCGCTCGGCCTCGGCGGCCATCTCCTCGTAGCGTTGCAGCCGGGCGCGTGACTTGGCCTGCCGGGCCTTTGCTCCCGAGCGCACCCAGGCCAGTTCGTCGCGCAGGCGTTTCTGCAGCTTCTGGTCCTTGCGCCCGGTCACCGCGAGGCGCTCGGCCTTCTTCTCCAGGTAGGTGGAGTAGTTGCCCTCGTAGGGGTAGGCCCGGCCGCGGTCCAGCTCCAGGATCCACTGGGCGACGTTGTCCAGGAAGTACCGATCGTGGGTGACGGCCAGCACCGCGCCCGGGTAGCTCGCCAGGAACTGCTCCAGCCACAACACGCTCTCCGCGTCGAGGTGGTTGGTCGGCTCGTCGAGCAGTAGCAGGTCGGGCTTGGACAGCAGCAGTGCACACAGCGCGACCCGGCGCCGCTCTCCCCCAGACAGGTGCCGGACCGGCTCGTCGGGAGGCGGGCAGCGCAGCGCGTCCATGGCCTGCTCGAGCTGGGAATCGAGGTCCCAGGCGTCGGCATGATCGAGTTGTTCCTGCAGCCGGCCCATCTCCTCCATCAACTCGTCGGAGTAGTCGGTGGCCATCCTCTCGGCGATCTCGTTGAACCGGTCGAGCTTGGCCTTGACCTCACCCACACCCTGCTCGACATTGCCCAGGACGGTCTTGTCCTCCTCGAGCGTGGGCTCCTGCGCCAGGATGCCCACCGTGGCACCAGGGGCGAGGAACGCCTCCCCATTGTTGGGCTGGTCAAGCCCCGCCATGATCCTGAGCACGCTGGACTTGCCGGCACCGTTGGGTCCGACCACGCCGATCTTCGCTCCGGGATAGAACGAGAGCGTGACGTCGTCGAGGACGACCTTGTCGCCGTGCGCCTTGCGCACCTTCTTCATGGTGTAGATGAACTCAGCCACGTTCGCGATGGTAGTTGCGGCGCCCGGGGCCGGGCCGCGCGGCCAACCCCCGCCCGTCCCCGGGCGCCACGGTCAGACCGACATGGGCACCAGCGGTCGGGCCGCCTCGGCCAGCTCGGACAGCCGCCCCTCGTCCGCCCGGCCGCCCTCCGCCACCTGGCTGCCCTCCGCCAACCGGCTGCCCTCCGCCAACCCGCCCGTCCCGTCTGGGTCGCTCTCCTCATCCCACTCCTCGGCGGGCTCCCGTTCGGTGCTCGCTGGCTCCTCCCGGCGCCGCTTGTGCACGGTGGCGCTGCAGCGGGCGAGATCCGGACCAAGCGCGCTGGCCTCCATCTCGATGACCGAGCGGCGGACCCCGGCCTCGGTGGTCCACTCCCGGGTGCGCAGCTTGCCGCTGACGATCACGGGGTCGCCCTTCACCAGCGAGGCGGCGTTCTCGGCAAGGCTGCGCCAGCAGCTCACCGGCAGGTACAGACTCTCCCCGTCCACCCACGACCCGCTCACCTTGTCGAAGCGGCGCTCGTTACTGGCGACCCGGAAGTTGAGCACGAGCCTCCCCTCCGGACCCACCCGGCGCGCCCGCATCTCGCTGACCAGCGTGCCGACCACAGTCACCGGTGTCTCATTCATCGCAAGCCCTCCTGCTGTCGCTGTCCCCGCCATCGGCGGCGGGAAGCCGGCTCACTCGGCCGGTACCACTGAGACTGGGCGAACTCGCGCCGAAATGGGAGCCAACCATGATCGACATGGGGGCAATGGGGTCTGCTGTGGATAACCACCCCGCGCGTCAGCCGAGCACGCCTTGCCTAGTCAGGGGACTGTGCTACCGGCGGTCGTGCCGCAGCCATCCCCACCGGGCACGAGACCCCGACGCGACACACTGTGCAGGAGCACCCGACATCCCGGGCAGGAGCACCCGACACGCTGGGGGACGTGGGTTAGTCGCGGGCGGGGCGGCCCTCGGCCAGTTGGGCCAGCAGGGCGTTGTAGGCGGCGAGCTCGGCGTCGTTGTCCGCGTCGGCCTTGCGGTCGAACCGGCGCGCCTCGCGGGCGTCACTGCGCGACCACTGCACCAGCAGGGCGATCAGCACGACCGCCATCGGGATCTCCCCCGCAGCCCACGCCAGCGCGCCCGCGGTGCGCTGGTCGGCCAACAGATCGGGCACGAACGGCAGCGCCAGCGACCGGAAGAAGTCACCCCCGATCACTGTGGTCGAGCCCATCAGCGAGATCCCGAAGAAGGCGTGGAATGGCATCGCGGCCAGCAGCAGGCCAAGCTTGCCGAGGTAGGGCAGCCGGCGAGGAGCCGGGTCGATCCCGATGATGAGCCAGTAGTACACGTAGCCCATCAGGATGAAATGCGCGTTCATCACCAGGTGCGCCCAGTGCGAGGACGCGGCGGCGGCGTACAGGCCGGTGAAGTACAGGACGTAGAAGGACGCGATGTACATGCCCAGCGCCATCAACGGGTGAGTGGACATCCGCACCACCCGGGAGTGGGTGAACGTCTGCAGCCACTCCCGGGGCCCCGGCGGGTTGCCCGCCCCGGCGGGGGGCAGCGCCCGCAACGCCAGGGTCACCGGCGCGCCGAGCACGAGCAGGATCGGGGCCAGCATGGACAGCAGCATGTGCACGCCCATGTGCACGCTGAACATCGCCATCGCGTAGCGCCCGATACCGGAGGAGGTGGCGACCAGGATCGTCGCGCAGCCACCCAGCCAAGCCACCGTGCGGCCGACCGGCCAGGCGTCCCCGCGGTGCCACAGCCGCCGCACCCCGGCCAGGTACAGCGCCGCGAGGACCACCGAGCCGACGCCGAACACCAGGTCCAGCCGCCAGTCCAGGATCAGCCGGGCCAGCGTGGGCGGCCCGGCCAGGTCGTAGCCCAGCAGCACCTCGGTGCGGCTGGGCTGGACGGCGATCCCGCCGGGGGGCGCGGTGCGGGACAGCGCCACCGCCAGTCCGATCGTTGCGAACATCACCAGGACCTCGACGCTGCCCAGCCGCAGCAGCGCTGAGCGGTCACCGCGCAGTGCCACCGCGGCCACCGCGCCGCGCCGATGCAGCCAGCCGATGACACCGAGCACCACCAGCGCGGCCATCTTGCCCAGCACCAGCAGTCCGTAGGTGGTCGCCAACTGGTCGGGGCTGACCCGAACCAGGGCGTTGATCACCCCGGAGGCGGCCATCACGATCCAGCAGACCAGCGCCAGCCTGGAAAACCGGGTGCAGGCCAGCCCGGCGTGCTCCCCGCGGGGGGCCAGGTGCGCCAGCAGCGCGACCAGCCCCCCGACCCACAGGGCGGCAGCGACCAGGTGGTAGAGCAGGCTGCTGGTGGCGATGTCGTGTGCTCCGCCGGCTGCGGAGTGACCGGTCAGCGCCACCGGCATCAGCCCGACGACGGACAGCGCGAACAGCCACACCACCGGGCCCCAGGACAGCACCGCCCAGCAGAACCCGGCCAGCACCAGCGCGATCCCCGCGGTGAGCGCCCAGGCCCCGGTCTGGGCCACCTCCCCGGCCAGGAGGGCCAGCAGCCGGGGATGCAGCACCTCGCTCACCGGACGGCCGACCGCGTCCGCCGCGATCAGCGGCACCATCAGCGCCGCGGTCAGCGCCCAGACCAGCGCGGCGACCCGGGCTGTGCGCACCGCCGCGTAGCCCCCGACGTCGAGATAGCCCGAGGCTTGCGGTGGCACCAGGAACGCGGCCAGCAGCAACGACCCGACGGTGACCACCGCCGCGCACTCGGACAGCACCCGCACCGCGGGCAGCCCGGCGTTGGTGAGCAGCCCCGGGTCGGGCAGGCCCAGCGCGCTGAGCCCATCCGCGCCGAGCGCGACCACCAGCCCGGCGCCCACCGCGACGGCCAGCAGCACCCCGAGCGCGACCACGACACCGAGCCCCCCGCGGGGCGGGGCATCGGGACGTGCGGAGGCCTCGACGGTCACACGGTCCAGCGTAAGCGGTCACCCCCAGGATCTGTGCTCACCCGCCGCTAGCCGCCGGCCATCGCCCCCACGACCAGGAACGGCTCGGCCCCCCGGGCAACCGGGTCGGGCAGTGGGGTGTCGGGCGGGTCGTGGGAGAGGTCCTGCTCGCAGGCGAAGAACCGGACGAACGCCCGGCGCTGCCCGCTGCCTTGGTCGCGGATCGTGCCGCGCAGCACCGGGTAGCGGGCCTCGAGCGCGTCGAGGACCGCGCGGGGGGTGGCCTGCCCCTGGACATCAAGCTGCACCTCGCCGGAGAGGTGGGCGAGCGTGCGCAAATGGGCCGGGAGCACGACGCGGATCATGACAGGGTCTGGACTTCGACGGACAGCACGGACGGGAGATCCCGGACGATGAGCGCCCAACTGTCCCCGGCGTCGGCCGAGGCGTACACCTGCCCACCGGTGGTCCCGAAGTACACCCCGCACGAGTCCAGCGAGTCGACGGCCATCGCGTCACGTAGCACGTTGACGTAGCAGTCGCGTTGCGGCAAGCCGTTGCCCAGCGCCTCCCACTCGTTGCCGCCGGTCCGGCTGCGGTACACCCGCAGCTTGCCCTCCGGCGGGTAGTGCTCCGAGTCGCTCTTGATCGGGACGACGTAGATGGTGTCCGGTTCGTGGGCGTGCACGCCGATCGGGAATCCGAAGTCGGTCGGCAGGTTCCCGCTGATCTCATGCCAGGACTCGCCGGCGTCGTCGCTGCGCATGACGTCCCAGTGCTTCTGCATGAACAGCACGTCGGGCCGCGACGGGTGCTGCGCGATGCGGTGCACGCAGTGACCGATCTCGGCGTCGGGGTCGGGGATGCCCTCGGAGCGCAAGCCGCGATTGGTCGGCTGCCAGGTCTTGCCGGCGTCGTCGGTGCGGAACACTCCGGCGGCCGAGATCGCGACGAACATCCGGCCGGGGTCGCCCGGATCCAGCACGATCGTGTGCAGGCACATCCCACCGCCACCCGGCTGCCAGTGCGACCCGGTGTCGTGGCCGCGCAGCCCGGACAGCTCCTGCCAGGTCTGCCCGCCGTCGGCGGAGCGGAACAGGGCAGCATCCTCCACCCCGGCGTAGACCGTGTCCGGGTCGGTCAGCGAGGGCTCCAGGTGCCAGACCCGGGCGAACTCCCACGGATGCGGCGTGCCGTCGTACCACTGGTGAGTGCCGGGCACGCCGTCGTAGACGAACTCGTTGCCCACCGGCTGCCAGGTCGCGCCCCCATCGTCGGAGCGCTGGATGAGCTGCCCGAACCAGCCGCTGGACTGCGAGGCATACAACCGGTCCGGGTCCGCGGGGGACCCCGTGATGTGGTAGATCTCCCAGCCCCCGAAGTGCGGCCCGCTGACCTCCCATCGCTCCCGCATGCCGTCCGACGTCAGCACGAACGCGCCCTTGCGCGTTCCCACCAGTACCCGTACTCCACTCATCAGTAGCTCCTTTCCCGAGCGTCGACCCCATCCTGACGGGTGACCCTGACATCCTGGGGCACCCTTCGGCGGCGACATGCCGGCCGGCACTATCACCAGGAGGACGACCCCCGGGCGGCAAACTCATCGCCGGCTCGCGAGCACCCAGGCGGCCCGGGAGATGCGGGGCCGGGCCGTCGTCGTGCGGGGTGATTCGATCCGGCGCCCGGCGTGACGCTCGTGCTCGACGCCGGAGCGCTCGTCGCGGTGGAGCGTGGCAGCCGGGCACTGTTCACCGTGATCAAGCGAGAATGCCTGGCCGGACGGGTGCCGGTGACGTACGGTGGTGTGGTGGGGCAGGTCTGGCGCGGCGGATCTGGCCGGCAAGCCGGCCTGGCCCGGCTGCTCCCGCATCTGGAGATCACACCACTGGATGCAGAGCTGGGCAAACGGGCCGGAATGCTGCTGAGCCAGACGGGCGGCAGCGATGCGATCGACGCCGCAGTCGTGCTGCTCGCCGGGGACGACGACCTCATCCTGACCTCGGCCCCCGATGATCTCGTGGCGCTGGCCGCCGCGTCCCGCATCCACGTCGAGATCGTCGGCATGTAAGGGGAACGGGGACGGCGCCGAGCTGCGTCCGCTCACTCGGAGGCGGCCGCAAACACCAAGGGAGTCGAGGTCAGATGCTTGGTGCCGAGGGTAGTCTGGACTCCATGCGGACGACGACGGTCAGCAGCAAGGGACAGGTCACCATCCCTGCGGCACTGCTGCGGGAACTGCACCTGCAGCCGGGCACGACGTTACTCGTCGTACCGGTGCGAGACGGCGTCCTGCTCGTGCGTCGCCCGGACTCGGCCGCCGACCAGCTCGCCGGTTCCGTTCACGACGTCTACGGCGAGGCCCACGAGTATGTGGCTGCAGAACGCGGAACGTGGACCTGACGACCGCAGGCCGGGTCGCCTTCGACACGACGGCGTGCATCTACTACCTCGAGTGTGCAACCACGGATCCCCGGTGCGCGGTGCTGCTCCCGGTAGTCCGTGCCGCCGAGGCGCGAACCATCGATCTTGTGGTTTCCACCGTCACAGTGACCGAACTGCTGACCGGCCCGCTGCGGGCTGGGAATCAGAAGGCGGAGGCTGCGGTCCGGCTCTTCGTGGGCTTGCTGTGCACAGTGGTGCCGGTGGATCTCGCGGTCGCTGAGCGTGCGGCGGCGATCCGGGCGGACCACGGGTTCCGCACGCCCGATGCCCTGATCTGCGCGACGGCGGTGCTGACTGCTGCCGTGATCGTCGGCAACGACCCGAAGTGGAAGCGGATGGGGAGCCTCGTGACGTATGTGCATATCGATGACCTGGTGGCCAGCTGCCGGGATCGGCCCGGGTGCCGGTGAGGCGTCTCCGGTGCCCCGGCACAAGGGCGGGGCGCCTGCGTCAGACAGACAGCCAGTCGGTGAGCGCGTTCGTGCCGCCGTCCAAGCGGCAGAGCAGGCGGAAGGAGACCCGGGGAACCGGCCTGACGGTGAACCATCCCTGCTCATCGACCTCAATGATCTGCGGTGCACGACCCCGTCATGTGCACCTCGATCTCGCCCCGCTGCGGAGGCACCACCTGCCCGTGCAGCGCAGCGGCCGTGACCTGTATGTGGATCTTCAACTCTCCGGAGACGAAAGTCAGTTCACGGCTCGCGGCGCGCGGCGCCCGGGTGGCCGGTTCGGGCAGCGCGTGGACCAACGAGTCGTAGGTCAGCGCGGCCAGTTCGGCGTGCACACCGGCGCAGCTTGTTCAGGCATCGCGCCCGCGTCGGGCCCAGACCTCCCACCGGTACCCCCAACTGGTCGCCGATCTCGGCGTAGGACAGGGGTGGATCGTGAGCGAACAGCGCCAGCAGCCGTCGGCAGTGCGAAGGGAGCTGGGCGAACGCAGCGCGGACCGCTGCATTGCGCTCCTCCACCAGCAGCACGTCCTCGGCCGACGGCTCCCCGGGTGTCGCTAGCTCGCTGTCCACAGCGACCTCCGCGCGGCTGACCCGGAGCAGGCGCTGGCACTCCCGCCTGGTCGTGGTCGCGATCCAGCCGGGTAGTGCAGCGGGCTCCCTGATCGCCGCGATGTGTTCGAGCAGCTTCAGCCACACACTCTGGCCGACGTCGTCGGCGTCGGCGAGCCGGTAGCGCTGGCAGATCGACCAGACCAACGGGGCGAAGCGCTCCACCAGTCCGTCCCACCCGGACTGGTCCCCAGATCTGGCACGGAGCAACAGATCCACGGTGGCCGGATCATCGCGCATCGCCACCCCCACTATCAATGTCTCGTCCGGCTGTTGGTGAAAGGGCGAGGCTCGGATCACCCTCGCCTTCGCACTGGTCGAACAGGCCGGCCACGGCAGGCGCTCCACCAGATTGACCAGGCACTGCGCGAGCTCGACGGCGTCGCCCGCGCGCGGGCACTGACCCAGCGCGGCACGATCCTGCTCGAGCTGGGCCGCTGCAGCGAGGCAGTGAGCAGCTACCGCACCGCACTCCCGGTCCTGCACGAGGCCGGTGATCTGCTGTGGATCTACCGGGTGGTGGCCAACCGCGGGCTGGCCTACGCGTACCGGTACGAGTTCGCCGCAGCCGAGACTGACCTGCGCCAGGCGGAGCAGCTCGCCGGTGAGCTGATGCTGGGGCTGTCGGTTGGATTCGCTCAGGCGAACCTGGCGTTCGTCCTGGGACTTCGCGGGGAAGTCACGCTGGCCCTGGATTACTCCAGTCGGGCGGAGAAGTGCATCCGAGCGCACCAGGCGCAACTGGGTGAGCTGTTGAAGGACCGCAGCGAGCTCCTGCTGTCGGTGCGCTTGGTGGCGGAGGCCAGGGAGACCCCGGTCATGATCGCTTTCCACCGTCTGGTCGCGGCCGGCCTGCCGGTTGCCGACGCACTCGCGACCGCCCAGCAGCAGGTCCGCGGTGATGAGACGGTGGCGGCGGCCGCAGCCAGGTTTCGTCTGCCTCGGTGCCGGGTTCAGCCCGCCGCTGCCGGTGTCGGCGCTGCCGGGATCCGATGTCAGTGCCGCGCGTAGGATCGGCGTCCATGCCCGTGCAC
>DASTLT010000221.1:0-2005 GCA_035714625.1 Pseudonocardiaceae bacterium
CTCGTGTTCTGCCCGCCGCCTACACTCCCCGCCCGGGCAGGCCGCCACCGCGCTACACCCTGGCACCCTGGCCCAGGCCCAGCAGACCCTGACCTTCATTGCCCGCCAGATGAACCACGAACACACCCGCGACCTCCTCTGGTGGCATATTCCCCGCTGGGCACCCCGAACACCCCGCAGCAAACATTCACCCGGTGTACTGAGCGTTCGCGTGTGCTTGGGTCGAGTAACGGTCGGTGATAGGGGTGTGTCGGTCCTGGTGTGACCGTCTGGGGTGCTGTGGGATCTTCGGGTGCCTGCGCCGGAGGAGATGTCCCGTGATGAGCTGATCATGCTCGTCGTGGAGCAGGATGTGCAGATCGCGGCGCGGGATGCGCAGATCGCGGCGATGGTCGGGCAGCTGTCGGAGCTGATGGAGGCCAACGAGGTCCTGGTAGCCAAGTTGGCCCGGCTGGAGTATTTGCTGTCGCGGAACAGCAGGAACTCGTCGAGCCCTGCGTCCCAGGACGATGCTCCCGGGAAGAGTCCGCCGGAGGTGAGCAAGCGCCGGGGCGGTGGGCCCAAGCGGTCCAAGGGCAAGCAACCGGGGGCTCCGGGGTCGAACCTGGCCTGGACCGAGGCCCCCGATGAGCGCAGCGACCGGTTCCCCCAGGGCCGGTGCGAGTGTGGTCATGACCTGGCCGACGCGCGGGATCTGGGGGTGGTCGATCGCTACCAGCAGCACGAGATCCCGCAGGTCAGCGTGACGGTCACCCAGTATGACCAGCACAGCGTGCGCTGCGGATGCGGGCGGGTGCACACCGCCGCCCGCCCCGAGGGAGCCCGGTCGGGCATCGCCGGCTACGGCCCGAACCTGCAAGCCTTCGCCGTCTACCTGATGGTCGTGCACTTCATTCCCGCGCACCGCGCTGTCGCCCTGCTGGAGTCATTGACCGGGGTCGCGCCCTCGGTGGGGTTCGTGCACGGCATGCTCACCCGCGCCGCGGCGCTGCTGCACGAGGCAGACCAGCGGATCCGCACCCTGATCACCCTGGCGTACGCGGTGAGCTGCGACGAGACCCCCCTCAAAGTCGGGCCGCGCACCCCCAAGCCGGGCCGGACGAAGGCCGAGCGCTACCTGCTGGTGGCCGCCACCGACCTGTACACCCACTACCTGCTGGGCGACCGGGACCTGGACACCTTCAAGGCGTTCCTGTTCCAGGACCTGATCGAGTCGGTGATCGTGCACGACCGGTACCAGAACTATGACTCCGCGGTGCTCGGGACCCTGGTCCACCAATTGTGCTGTGCCCACCTCCTGCGTGATCTTGATGGTGCTGCCGAGGTCTACCCGGACGCGCACTGGCCGATCCAGATCGCCGAGGCGCTGCGCGAACTGATCCACCAGGCCAACCTGGCCCGTGAGCAGGGCCTGACCGAGATCCCGGCCGCGGTCAAGAATGAGCTGATCACCCGGTTCCGCGACGGCGTGCGGGTCGGGCTGTCGGCCACCACCAGCCACGGCACCCGCCCGGGTGAGCGCAAGGCCCGGCTGCTGCTGGAAGTCCTGCGCGATCGCGACCCCGACGTGCTGCGCTTCGCCCACGACCTGAAGGTGCCCCCCACCTCCAACCAGGCCGAACGCGATCTCCGACCGGCCAAGGTGCAGCAGAACATCTCCGGGCGGCTCACCAGCGACAAGCGCACCCAAGACCGCTACACGATCCGCGGGGTCCTCTCCACCGCCGCCAAGCACGGCCTCAACACGATCACCGTCCTCGGCGACGCGCTGAGAGGCCGACCATGGATACCAGAACTCCCCGCACCCCCCTAACCCCACACCTACCTGGACACGACCAGAAACCACAAGCCCCCGATCGTCACACAACGCCACCACACGGAACATTCGCGTACTCAGGCTGAATGTTTGCGGCCGAGGATGGCAGAGACCGTCACGCGGGTGTCGCGGATGCACGGCAGTCCGCCCATCCGACCCGGGGCGACGCTGATCCGCTCGTAGGCCACG
>DASTLT010000222.1:0-5159 GCA_035714625.1 Pseudonocardiaceae bacterium
CATGCGCATGGATGCGGTACGCGACATCACGCAGGCACACCGCATTGCGCTGTACCCGATGTGCCACCGTGTCGATTCGGCGCCGCCCGGACACCGCGTCAGCCAGCGACGCTAGATCGGTGGTCTCGTTACGGCGCTGCGTAAACTGCTTGATCTCCTTGAGCACCTCGATCGCCACTACCCGCCAGGCGAACTCAGGCTTCCAGAAGATCGACTCCAGCACTCCCACCGCAGCCGACGGTGTCATCACCGGATAAGACACCCGCTCGACCTTCAGTTCCGGCCGGGTGAACAGCGCAGCCTTCCCCCACACGTGCACGACGACAGGAGGTGCACCCTGCGATGTGGGCAGGATCTCCGATATCACCAGACGTCCTCCTCACCGATTGCGGAGTCATCGATCCCCAGGTGTTCGTCGTAGTCGCCGCACCACTCCCGCAGCTCACCGGCCACTGGTTGACACATCGCCGCAAATGCCCGGTTGGTTACGATCCGTTGCGGGATCGTGACGATGTAGCTGCGCAAGGCGCGAAAAGTCTCCCGCTGCGGTCCCTCGGGCGCCCGCAGCTCGCGCAGCAGGGCCTGCACATGAGCTGTCTCCTGGTACCCCGTGACCGCGACTGGCAGGGTGTCGTCGTCGATCATCCGGAACGCCAGCGTCGAGTCACGCTGCAAGCCGAGACCGGCGTCGTGCGCCGGACCCTCAGCGACGCTGAGAAAGTCCAGCTTCTCGCGTCGCTCCTGGATCGTCCGGCCACGCTTCCCCCGGTCGGCATTGAGGGAGCCATAGAGATCCTGGTAGTAGCGATCGAGGGCAGTCACGTCGTCAGGATCAGCCTGATCTGGTCCTGGTCCGAAGTAGTCCTGGGTAGGGCCGACCGCCGCGCGGTAGAACTTGGGCACTGGGGCGTCGGAGGCGTCGAACACGACGACCCGCCCGAGCTCGGGTCGGTGGCCCTCACGGTTGGCCCGGCCGGCGGCCTGCTGCAGCGACTCGGCTGGGGCCAGCGCCCGGAACACCACGGGGAAGTCGACATCCACCCCGGCCTCGATCAGTTGGGTGGACACCAGCAACACCGGCTGGTCATCCGCCAGCAGGTCGCGGACCTCGCCGAGCACCGCGCGCCGGTGCGCCGGGCACATCCGGGTGGACAGGTGCCGCACCGTGGCGTCGACCCGGTCCGCCAGCAAGCGGAACATGCGCCGGGCGTGGTCCACCGTGTTGACCACGACCAGGGCCTGGCGCTCCTCGGCGACCTTGCCGGCCACCTCGGCCAGGTCCGGCTTGGGCTCGATCCACCACTCGTAGCGCGCCCGGCGCAACCGCCGGAACAGCTCCACCGGCCCGTCCACGAGTTCTGTCGGCGGGCAGCCGGACCACACGGACAGCGCCTCAAAGCTCGGCTGGGTGGCCGAGGTCAGTAACACCGTCGTGCCAAAGTGCTCGCTGAGCAGCTTGAGCGCGTCTAGGATCGGCACCAGCAGCGGCACCGGCAGCGCCTGCACCTCGTCGAGCACCAGCACCGCATTGGTCAGCCGGTGCAGCTTGCGGGACCGGGCGGGTTTTCGTCCAAACAGCGAGTCGAACAACTGCACTGTGGTTGTCACGATGAACGGGGCATCCCAGTTCTCCGCAGCCAACCGCAGCCTGCCCTCGTCGTCGCCCTTGCCGTCGAACTCGGCCTGGGAGTGGTGCTCCAGCACGTTTTGTCCGCCCAGCAACTGGCGGTAGACCTGCGCGTTCTGTTCGGTGATGGTGAGGAACGGCACCGCGACGATCACCCGTGCCTTGCGGTGGCGTGCGGCGTGGTGCAGCGCGAACCCCGCCGAGGTGATCGTCTTACCCGAGCCGGTCGGTGCTGGTAACCGGTAGATTCCGCCCGGGCCCGCCGCGCGGCGCACCACCGTGTCGTACAACTCGGTCCGCACGTCATCGATCGGTGACCGCTTGCGGTCAGGCTCGGCGAACAGCGCACCGCGGCGTTCCTCAAACCTGTGCACCAGTTCCACCATGTCTGCGGGTGGCGCGAGCTGAGGTTTCTTCATCCCCTGGAAGTGCGCCGCGGTGTCCAGATGGTCCGCGTCCACCAGCGCGGAGAAAACCATCCGCACACCCATCTCACGCAGCAACCGGTCATGCCGCCAGCTCTCGGGTAACAGCATGGGTCCTTCGACGATGTCTCGCGCCTCCGGTACCTCCTGGTAGAGCCGCGCCAGCGTCTCCGCATCATCGGGCTCCGACCGATTCCGGACGTTGCGGAGCTGGCCGAGGTCGGTCAGCCCGCCGTGGTGGCCCAGAATCGTCATCGCCGCTGCCGGATCGGAGCCGAGCAGCAACTTGGCGCCCAGTGATTTGTGGTCACCGCCCACCGGCTTATCGGTACTCTCGACGGTGAGCAACCGCTCCTGCCAACTGCACGACGCCTTGCCTGCGTCGTGCAGCAGACCGGCCGCCGCCGCGAGGTCACCGCCCCCGAACGGCTCGGCGAACAGCCTCGCCAGGGACGCGGTAGACCTCAAGTGGTCAGCCAAACCGTGCCGCCTACCGCTGACCTGCGACCGGCTATGAGCCCACACCGGGTACTCCCCTCCTGATGCGTCACCTGTCACCTCGCGATCAGCAGCTCTTCCGCAGCGTTCCCCACGGTCGTGGCATAGCCCCGCTGGTGCTGGGTCCCCGCTGGACGACAGGGATCCCGGGGTTCGCGTTATGTCTGGGGCCACTTCTCAGGCTTCGATCGTGCTGATGAGGTCCACGAGCTGATCAAGGTAGCGGATCTCGCCTCCACGCGCAGCACCGAATCGCCCGCTGCGTCCGCCGATCTTCACGGGGATCACCACGATAACATTACATGGGTTGACTCAGACCGGGCCTTGCCTAGAAGCTGCGTGCAACAGAGGAGGAGCGGAAATGCCGGGGACGACGCAGTTGCGGATCTACATCGTGCGCGCAGAGTTGCTGGACGAGTGGGCCGAAAAGTGCGAGAATTGATCGTTCCGTTGCGGTTGGAGTTTGGGTTCAAGATTCATGGCGCCTGGTTGGACCGGGAGCGCAATCAGTTCGTATGGGTGATCTCCTACGACGGCCCGGAGACGTTCGCGGCACGGAATGACCGTTACTGGGCCTCACCGAAGCGCAAGCAAATGGGCCTTGACCCCAAGGATTACTTGGTACAGACCGACATCCGTGAGGTCGATACTGTCCGCTGACCGTCAGGTGGCAGCAGGCAGCATGTGGGTACGCCGTTCCTCGGCGGTGAGCGAACGGAAGACGCGGTTGCGAGCGGTGCCCTGAAGTTGGTCAAAGTTGGGTTGGGCCAGCCAGATACGCGCGGTGCCATCGAAGCTGGCAGTGAGCAGCCGCTGGCCGCGCACTGCACCTGCTCAAGGTAGATCGGACAGCAACGCTGCAGTGACCACGACATGCACCCGCTGGCCTGGGACCAGGGAGAGTTCGCGCACGATCTCCGGTGGGACGACCACCCGATCCCTCTGCGCCCCCGACCGGGCCGGCGCGGCAGGGCTGGCGAGCCGGATAGCATGGCTGCCATGCCCGCCACGTTGGCCGAGTTGGAGGCTCGGGTCGCCGCGCTGGAAGCCAAGCAAGCCGATTACCAGGCTGTGCTGGCGGCCGTGAACGCGCTTGGGCAGAACCAACGCGAGCACGCCGAACGGCTCGGACAGGTGGAGAGCCGCCTTGGCCGGGTTGACGGTCAACTGGGCCGGGTGGAGTCGAAGCTGGACGACACGCACGCCCGGGTCCGATCTATCGAGGAGAACGTCGCGGAGGTCAAGGACCTTCTGGTGCGGGCGCTCGATAGCCGCTGACCGCGATCCGGACCAGCCCTGAACCTGCGCCGGGGACGCGTTACAGGGCCAGCGGGGCGGAACCGAAGGCGACGTTGAACCGGTCGCACCAGATCACCACGCTGGTCAGCCCGGCCAGGTCGGCGTCGGGCGGGATGACGTAGTTCTGGTTGCCGTCGGTGGCCTTGAGCTTGCCGAGGGTCAGGTAACGCCCGTCGTCGTACTTACCCCACTCCCCGCCGGCGGTCTGGTCGGTGACCCAGACATGCAGGTCGGGCCCGTCGCTGGTGGACAACCCCTCGAACCGGACGTAGCGGGAGCTGTCCGGCAGCTTGATCACCCGCGCCACCCCGGTGGTCTCGTGCTCCTGGGTGACGAACCGCCCCTCGGCGAGCACTCTCGGCTCCGCCACCGGGGCCGCAGGCCCGCCCGGAACAGCGGGGGCAGCCGGGGCAGCCGCAGGCAGCGCCTCGTTCACCGTGCTGTGGGTGAACACCCGCCACGGCTGGAAGGCCCACAGCCCGACGCCGACCAGCACCACCAGCACGCTCAGCAGGATCCAGATCACCGGACGGCGCAGCAGCCCGCGGCGGGGCTGGTCAGTCAACTGGCTCATCGCGCACTCCCATGCTCTCGGTCGTCATCCCTGTTACGGATACGAGGCTGGACGGCCAGTGCGTGGTACCCCGCCACACATTACGAAGTAGCGACGCCGTCTGACCGACAGCGGGGAGCATGCGACCGGCACTGCAGCCGGCAGGACCAGGACGGTGGACAAGACCGTCGGGGTACGCACTACCCGGTACAGCGTCGGGCCGAGGTCCCACCGCTGAGCCAGGTCCTCAACGCGCAGCGCCGCGCAGAGGATCGGTGATCTGCTGGGACGCATCAGCACCGGTGATCTCGGCAATCTCTCCGGGTTGATGTTGCAGCCAGTCGCGTAGCTCGATATGGCGGAACTGGTATGCATTGCCCGAAACCCGCAGCAGTCCCGCTTGATAAGCCCAGTGCAGAAACCTGCCGAATCGAAGTGGTATCAGTTTGTCTCGCGCCGCAAGACTCACCGCGATCACATACCGACACCAAGCCACCGCGCCCACGAGCCCGAACACGAGCCCGAACACGAGCCCGAACACGAGCCCGAACACGAGCCCGACCACGAGGTCGTTTCGGAGAGGACTTCGAGGGTCAATCGCTACGATGCTACGGGAATCAAGCCCGCCCACGAGCCCGACCACGAGCCCGACCACGAGCCCGAGCCCGAGCCCGAGCCCGCCCACGAGCCCGCCCACGAGCCCGCGTCGGCCCTGCGAGGTACGGAGTTGCTGAAGGCTGAGCTGTTTTGGTTCCAC
>DASTLT010000223.1:0-31436 GCA_035714625.1 Pseudonocardiaceae bacterium
GTCCCCGCCGGCTGTGGAACCGGGTGGAAGAGGCATACCGGTTCTGGGAGGACACCGGGCGCCCGCACTACGACCAGTTCGGGATCACCGCCACCCCCACTGAGCAGTACGTCTGGTACGCCCACCCGGGCAGCCCGCACCGCTGGCCGCTGCTCAACCCGTGAGTGGTGCTGCGCTGGAGCTCGCCGCAGCGCCTCTCAGGGGTTGTCCAAAGGGGAGGCTGCTGGTCTCCCAGGGGGAGACTGTTCTGCGGTGCCAGGTGTTGTCCGCGGTCATGGTGCAGCCCCAGTTCGGTCGTTTTGACCTGCTCGGCTGTTGTGGTGACACCACCGGTACGCGTGGTGACAGGGTCATCCTGTCTCTTTAGAGTGCGTAAGGGGTACGGCACATCCATGCTTCAGGGGGTCGGCGCTTATGGTGCATGCTCACCCGATCATCTCGGGGTTGAGCAACGGGCTTGCGCGGTTCTCGCCGGCTGCCTGGTCACTGTGGAAGCAGCCCCGCGCCGTCGTCTCCTATGTTCTCGCGGTGGATCTGGTGGCAGTCGGGCTCATCACCGCCAGCCCCTGGATGGCTCCGGTGTACCAGGTCGATCTCGGCCGGCTGGTGATCCTGGTGCTGGTCTCGGTGGTCAACGTCGAGTGCGGCCGCAGCATCGAGCGGGTTCGGGAGATCGCGGCGGAGGGTGCCCCGTACGTCAACCTGCAGGCGGTGTGGATCTTCGCTGGGCTGCTGCTGTTGCCGCCGCCGCTGCTGGCGATCCTGGTCGCGGTGACCTACACCCACATGTGGTTCCGGGTCTCCCGGCGGATCGTGGTGCACCGCTGGGTGTTCTCCGCGGCTACCGTGGTGCTGGCCTGCGGGATCGCGGCCACGATCCTCGCCGCCTCGATCGGCTACCCCGGCCTGCCCATGCAGGGGCCGACCGGGTTGCTGGCCATCGTGGCCGCCGCGCTGGCGTACTGGCTGGTTAACTACTCGCTGGTGGTCGGCGCCATCCTGCTCTCCACCCCGGACGCCCCGGCCCGCGCCGCGATGGGCGACCCCGGCGATCAACTCATCATGGCGGCCACCATCGGGCTTGGCGTGGCGATGGCCGCGCTGCTGGCCTTCCTGCCCTGGCTGGTGATCGTGCTGACCGCCACCGTGCTCGCGCTGCACCGCGGATTGCTGGTGCACCAACTGCAGGCCGCGGCCCGGGCGGACGCCAAGACCGGCCTGGCAAACTCGGTGCACTGGTTCGACATCGCGCACAAGGAGCTGGCCCGGGCCCGGCGGTTGGGCAACACCCTCGGCGTGCTGATCATCGACCTCGACCACTTCAAGCGGGTCAACGACGCGCGCGGGCATCTGGTGGGGGATGCCGTGATCGTCGCCGTGTCCCGGGTGCTCAAGCGGGAGGTGCGAAGCTACGACCTGGTGGGCCGCTTCGGCGGGGACGAGTTCGCCGTGCTGCTGCCCGCAGTGGACAGCGAAGGTGAGCTGCTCCGGATCGCGGAGCGGATCCGGGAACGGGTGGCCGAGCTGGAGGTGCCCGTGCCACCCGCGACCGACCGGGCCGGGCAGCCGGTCGTCCGGGGGCTGACCATCTCGGTCGGTGTGGCGGCGCACCCCGCGCACGGCCGCTCGATCGAGCGGCTGGTGCTGGCCGCCGACACCGCCTGCTACGCGGCCAAGAACGCCGGACGCAACCGGGTGCACCTCGCGGCACCGGGGGATCCGGTGGCCGCTACCCCGGTGCTGCCGCCGGGCAGCGCCGGGCAGCTCCCCTCGTCGGTGGACGGGATCGCCTGATCGGCTGACATGGGAGGGCCCGGGCCACCCCCGAATGGCGGCCCGGGCCCCGTTCCCCCAGTTACCCCGTCGCACGCCCCCGAATGGCGCGCGGCAGGGGCCGGGTACCCCTAGGCGTTCCGGCGCTACGTCTAGGCGTCCCGACGATCAGGCCTAGGCGTCCCGACGATCAGCGACGACGATCCCGATCACCAGCAGGGCTACCGCGACGGTCAGGAAGTAACCGAGGCTCCCCCACGGCCCGCCGAACGGATAGTCGATGACCGGGGCTCCCTGCGCCTGACCGCCCGCGGCAGCGTCGCCAGCGGTGATGAAGTTGCCCGCGTTGGCGAACGGCAGCCAACGTGAGATATCCAGTTTAAGGGCGCCGTCCAGGATCGGCACGATGATGGTCTCCACCACCAGGGCCCACACCAGCAGCAGTGAGATCGCGCCCGCCGTCTGCCGGACCAGCAGCCCCACCCCGAGCGCGATGATCGCGTACCCGGCGTAGAGCAGGCCCTCCCCGGCGACCGCCCGCCACTCGGCGGTACTGTCGATCACCATGGCCGGGGTGCCGTCGATCAGGTAGGCCACCCCCCAGGCCGCGAACGCCGTCACCAGCCCGACCAGCCCCAGCAGGACCGCCACCACGACAGTCTTGGCGAGCAGCACCGCGGTGCGGTTGGGTACTGCGGTGAAGGTGGCCCGGATCGTGCCGAAGCGGTACTCGCTGGTGATCGCGATCGCGGCCAGCACCAGGGCGATGAAGCTGCCCAGCCCCAGACCGGCCTGGGTCAGCGCGACCGAGACCGGAAAGTCCTCGCCGCCCAGCGCGGCGAGCAGCGCGGCCAACCCGACTCCGACGGCCAGGATCAACCCCATGCACCACCAGGGCGAGCGGGTGGAGAAGAGCTTGATGCGTTCCATGGCGAGCAGGCTCATCACACCGCCCCCGCCTGGGCGGTGGCGTGGAACTCCACGTCCGGCCCGGTCATCTGGATGAACGCCTGTTCCAGCGAGCCGCGTTGCGGAGCCAGCTCATGCAGCACGACGCGGCACGCGGCGGCCAGCTCGCCGATCTCCTCGCTGGTGGCGCCGGCCACGACCAGCCCCCCGTCCACCTGGGTCACGGTGCGGCCCTGCGCGATCAGCGCGGCCCGCAACTGGTCGGCCTGGGGGCTGCGCACCCGCACGGTGGTCTCGGTGGCGCTGGCCACGAACTGGGCGGTGGAGCATTGCGTGATCAGCCGGCCGCGGCCGATCACCACCAGCTCGGTGGCCGTGATCGCCATCTCGGAGAGCAGGTGGCTGGACACGAACACGGTCCGGCCCTGGCCGGCCAGGGACTGCAGGACGGCCCGGATCCAGGAGATCCCTTCCGGGTCCAGGCCATTCACCGGCTCGTCGAACAGCAGCACCTGCGGATCCCCGAGCAGCGCCGCCGCGATGCCCAGCCGCTGTGTCATGCCCAGCGAGTACCCCCCGACCTGCTGGCCCGCCACGTCGGCCAGCCCGACCAGCCCCAGCACCTCGTCGACCCGTGCGGTGGGAATCTTGTTGGACCGGGCCAGCCAGCGCAGGTGCGCTCGGGCGGAGCGGTGCGGGTGGGTCCACTTGGCGTCCAGTAGCGCCCCGACGGTGTGCAGCGGCCGGCTCAGCTCGGTGTAGCGCTTGCCGTTGATGCGCACTTCCCCGGCGTCCAGCCGGTCCAGCCCGAGCATCAGGCGCATGGTGGTCGACTTCCCGGCCCCGTTGGGCCCCAGGAAGCCGGTCACCCGGCCCGGCTGGACGGTGAACGACAGATCATCGACGGCCAGCGTGCTGCCGTATCTCTTGGTGAGGCCGGTCGCCTCGATCATCACACGCCCTCCCTCGTCCCGGAACTCATCTCCAGGCTCGTGCGCCTCCCGGTGCACGCCTCGGCCTCAGCCGGTCGACCCAGATCTGCTGTCGACCCAGGCTCCGATGACTGAGAGGGACTCAGGCGACCGTGACATACTCCGATAACCCTACCGTGTTCGTGTCACCTGATCGGGCGCATAATGGTTTCCCCTACCCGAGTTTACTGCCGGCTCCCCCAGGGTCGGTCGGGCTGTTCGGATCGGTCGGGCTGGTGGTCAGCGTCCGTGCCCCGGTTCAACCACCGGATAAGGCTGGCCGGCCACCCGCGCCTGCTCCGCCTGCGCCTCCTGCGCAGTCAGCAATCCCTGCACCCGTCGGCGCGCCCGCAACCGGGCCAGCACCAGCAGCGTTGCCCCGTGCGCCGCGCCGAGCACCAGCAGCACCAGACCGATCCGGACCACGACGGTCTGCAGGGGATCACCGAGGGTGAGACCGATCGAGGCGACCAGGGCCACCAGGCCCAGCACGATGAGGTGGAACAGCACCACGATCAGCCGGGTCACCGAGGCGGCCGTCTCGGGTCGCTCGAAAATATCCTCCAGGAATGGACGGACGCTGCGCATCAGGATCAACCCCACGACGACCGTCAACCCGATGCCGATGAACAGCACCGTGAGGTAGGTGCCGACCGGATCTGCCATCGCGGGCCACATCCCTTCCGCTCATCCCTAGCCTGCTCCAACCCCTGAGATACCCGATCACGGCTGGTGGCAAACCCCGCATGGCCGGTCACCGGCGACGCCCCATCGGCCCTCGTCAGCCATCGGCCCTCGTCAGCTTCTATGCCCTCGTCTCACGAGTCCCAGCAACCCCACCTGTCCCAGGGGGCAGGGTGTGTCTTCGTTGAGGAGGTGCCAGGTATGGCACTTAAGCGGGAAAAAGTGCCATATATGGCACCTCGGCACGCTGCGATGCCTTTTGTCCCGAGGTGACAGTCGGTGACGACGACTTGTTGTCAACCCCGCCTCCGGCCGGCTGGGGATAACCGGTCCATCTGTGCACAACTGCACTCCCTGGTGGGGCACCACCGGCTCGGCGTCGGCCCCGGATGGCAGCCTCAACCGTATGGCCCACCGCATCGAGGACCGCACCTATCGCAGCATCGGTGAACTGATCAGTGCCGTCCGGGAGCAGCACCTGCTGACCCAGAAGGAACTCGCCGGACGCTGCGGGCTGAGCCGCATTCAGCTGTGCCGCTACGAGAAGGGCATCCGGGAGCCGACAGTGGCGTTGCTGCGGCGGGTGCTGGCCGCGGTCGGGCTGGCTGTCACCTTTGGGGTGGAGCCGAGTACCGCAGCCCTGGACGAGCGGCTGAGGCCGGGAATGGACGCGATCGGCCTGGACACCTGGCTGCTGGCGGACCGTGTGGTGTGGCCCGCGCTGGAGGCCAGGGTACCGACAGTAATCGGAGGTGAGTTCGCGGCGAGCCTGCAGGGCGTCCCGATCGAGGAGCCGGAGGTGGTGCTCTATCTACGACTTGTCGATCTTGTCGCGCTGCATCGAGTAGTGCAGAGCGCCAGGGCCACGTTGGGCGTGCTCGGCGCCTCGCTTTATCCGCTCGAACTGGCGGACATAGCGATCGGTGACGAGCTTGTGGTGCTCGCCATGGGGAGGCTGATCCGGGTCGTGCTGGTCGAGGAACTCCCGGTGGCGCGGCTGGTTCTCGTCGAACGGCAGTTCTCCGCCAGCCGGGCCCCGATCGACGTTCCGGTCGTACCGCTGGCGACGTTGTGCGAGTCCGGGATGCTGGGGACGGCTGCAGCGGCATTGGCTGGGCGCCTGCTGCAGCGGGCGGCGACGCCCAGCTAGGGTCGGTCATTGTGAGCACAGGCAGGATCGATCCGGATTTCCTCGCCCTTCCATTGCGGGCGGTGGCCGACACCGCGCTGCAGCGCGCCCGGGACTTGGGCGCTGAGCACGCCGATGTGCGGATCGAGCGGATCGCCGGGCAACTTCTGCGGTTGCGCGACGGGGGAGTGGTCACCGCGCAGGACTCGACCACCGTCGGGCTGGCCGTGCGGGTGATCGTCGACGGCACCTGGGGGTTCGCCTCGCACCTTGAGCTGTCGCCGCAGTCCGGGGTGACAACCGCGGAGCGGGCCGTGCAGGTGGCCCGCACGCTGCGTCCGCTGGGTGTCGAGCGGGTGGAACTGGCTCCCGAGCCGGTGCACCCCGAGGCGGTGTGGGCCGGGGACTACCAGGTGGACCCGTTCGCGGTGGCTATCCACGAGAAGGTGGAACTGCTGGCGGAGTGGTCGGGCCGGTTGCTGGCTGCGGACGGGGTGGAGCACACTGACGTGATCTTTCAGGCGGAGAAGGAGAACAAGTTCTACGCCGACACCGCCGGGACGGTGACCACCCAGCAGCGGGTGCGGCTGCATCCCGCGGTCACCGCGATCGCGGTGGACCGGGCGGCGGGCTCGTTCGAGAGCATGCGCACCTGCGCGCCCCCGGTGGGCCGCGGCTGGGAGTACCTGACCAGCAACACCGTCTGGGACTGGGACGCGGAGCTGGCGCAGCTCCCGGAGTGGCTGGCGGAGAAGGTGAAGGCGCCGAGCGTGCCAACTGGCCGGTACGACCTGGTGCTCGATCCGACCAACCTGTGGCTAACGATCCACGAGTCGGTGGGCCACGCCACCGAGTACGACCGGGCGATTGGCTACGAGGCCGCCTACGCCGGCTCGTCCTTCGCTACCCCCGACCAGCTCGACACGCTGCGCTACGGCTCGCCGGTGATGACGGTCACCGGTGACCGGGTGCAGCCGTACGGGCTGGCCACCGTCGGCTACGACGACGACGGGGTGGCCACTTCCCGGTTCGACCTGATTCGGGAGGGGACGCTGGTGGGTTACCAGACCGACCGGGTGTTCGCCCGCCGGCTGGGACTGGAGCGCTCGGGGGGGTGCGCGTTCGCCGACTCCCCGCACCACGTCCCGATTCAGCGGATGGCGAACGTGTCGTTGCAGCCCGACCCGGAGACCGACGTCAGCACCGCGGACCTGATCTCCGGGGTGGAGCGGGGCATCTACATCGTCGGGGACCGTTCCTGGTCGATCGACATGCAGCGCTACAACTTCCAGTTCACCGGGCAGCGCTTCTTCCGCATCGCGGGCGGCAAGCTGGCCGGGCAGTTGCGCGACGTTGCCTACCAGGCGACGACCACCGATTTCTGGGCGGCGCTGGAGGCCGTCGGTGGCCGGTCGTCCTGGCTGCTCGCTGGGGCGATGAACTGCGGCAAGGCCCAGCCCGGTCAAGTCGCCGCGGTCAGCCACGGCTGCCCCCCGGCCCTGTTCGGGGGTATCACCGTGCTCAACACCTGCGAGGAGGGCGAGCAGTGATCCCTGCTCACGAGCTCACCGAGGCCGCCCTCGCGGCGTCGAAGGCCGACGGGTGCATCGTGCTGCTCACCGAGACCAGCGAGGCCAACCTGCGCTGGGCGAACAGCACCATGACCACCAATGGGCACACCACCACCCGCTCGTTCGCGGTGATCTCGGTGCTGGCGGGAGCCGACGGGCCGGGGGTGGGCACGGTCAGCGGCAACGGCGCCGACCTCGACGAGGTGACCGCGGTGGTGGCGGCCAGCGAGGAGGCGGCCCGGCAGGCCGGGCCGGCGCGCGACGTCGCACCGCTCATCGCCGACACAGCCGATGACGACTTCGACACCCCGGCGGTAGGCACCGAGATCGCGGTGTTCGCCAAGCTGGCCGAGGAACTCGCTACCGAGTTCGGCCGCTCCGGGTCCGGCGGCCCAGGCTCGCGTGAGCTGCTCTACGGCTTCGCCGAGCACCGGATCGAGACCACCTGGCTGGCGTCCTCAACCGGGCTGCGCCGCCGCTGGGTGCAGCCGACCGGCACCGTCGAGCTCAACGCCAAGATCGCTGACGACCTTACCCGCAGCGCCTGGGCAGGGTCCTATACCACCGACTTCACCGACATCGATCTCACCGCGCTGAGCAGCGAGGTGCGGCGGCGGCTGAGCTGGTCGCGGCGGCGGGTGGAGCTGCCAGCGGGTCGGTACGAGACGATCCTGCCGCCCTCGGCGGTGGCCGATCTGATGATCTACATGAGCTGGGAGATGGAGGGCCGGGCGGCGCACGAGGGTCGCTCGCCCTTCGCCGCGCCCGGTGGCGGCACCCGGCTGGGGGAACGGCTGACCGGCCTGCCGCTCACGCTGTCCAGTGACCCGTTCGCCGCGGGCCTGCGCACGGCGCCGTTCCTGGCTACCGCGGCGTCGAGTGACGCGGTGAGCGTGTTCGACAACGGCACCGCGATCGGCCGGGTGGACTGGCTGCGGTCGGGTACGGTCAACGCGCTGGCCTACCCGAGGGCGGCCGCCGAGGAGTTGGGTGGGCAGTTCACCCCGCCACCGGAGAACCTGCTGCTCACGGGGGGGTCTGCAGCCTCGGTGGACGATCTGGTGGCGCACACCGAGCGCGGGCTGCTGCTGACCTGCCTGTGGTACATCCGGGAGGTGGATCCCACCTCGCTGCTGCTCACCGGGCTGACCCGGGACGGGGTGTACCGCGTGGAGGGTGGCGAGGTGGTCGGCCAGGTGAACAACTTCCGGTTCAACGAGAGCCCGATCGACCTGATCCGGCGGGCCAGCGAGGTCGGCGCCACCGAACGCACCGTGTGCCGGGAGTGGAAGGATTGGTTCGCCCGCACCGCGATGCCCCCGGTCCGGGTGCCCGGCTTCAACATGTCCTCGGTGAGTCAGGCGAGTTAAACACCCGTACCGTTACAGAAAATTTCTGGACCGATTCCGGGACCGGTCATGTGAGAGAACTCTCAAACTCCCAGCGCTGCGTTGCGTGTTCTGGGAGCTAGCCTTTTAAGCATTCCGCACCCCCTTGGACCGCCCGTGACGCATCACGGGCGGCTCCCGGCGTTCCCGCGAACGCCGCCCGACAGGCACGTTGGGCCGGTGGCCCAGGCAGGTGGGCCGGTGGCCCAGGCAAGGAGAACGAGCAGTGACCGCAGCGACGATCCCCGGTCTCGACGGTGCCCGGATCAGCCACTCCCGGCTGCTGAACTGGGTGCACGACGTCGCGGAGCTGACCATGCCGGACCGCATCGTGTGGTGCGACGGCTCCGAGCAGGAGTGGGACCGGCTGACCGATCAGTTGGTCGAGGGCGGCACGCTCATTCGCCTGGACGGAAAGCCCAACTCGTTCTGGGCCGCTTCCGACCCCTCCGACGTCGCCCGGGTCGAGGAGCGCACCTTCATCTGCTCGCGTGCCGAGCGCGACGCCGGGGCCACCAACAACTGGATGCCCCCCGACGAGATGAAGGCGATCATGACCGAGCTGTTCCGGGGGTGCATGCGCGGGCGGACCATGTATGTGGTGCCCTTCTGCATGGGCCCGCTGGACGACCCGGAACCCAAGCTGGGCGTGGAGATCACCGACTCCGAGTACGTGGTGTGCTCGATGAAGATCATGACCCGGATGGGTGACCGGGCGCTGCGCAAGTTCATCCGCCCGGACGGCAGCGAGGCCGACTTCGTGCCCTGCCTGCACTCGGTGGGCGCGCCGCTGGAACCCGGCCAGGCCGATGTGCCGTGGCCCTGCAACCAGACCAAGTACATCGTCCAGTTCCCCGAAGAGCGGCTGATCTGGAGCTTCGGCTCCGGCTACGGTGGCAACGCGCTGCTGGGCAAGAAGTGCTACTCGCTGCGGATCGCCTCGGTGATGGCCCGCGACGAGGGCTGGCTCGCCGAGCACATGCTGATCCTCAAGCTGGTCAGCCCGCAGCAGGCGATCTACTACGTCGCCGCCGCGTTCCCCTCGGCCTGTGGCAAGACCAACCTGGCCATGCTGGAGCCGACCATCCCCGGCTGGAAGGTCGAGACGCTGGGCGACGACATCGCCTGGATGCGCTTCGGACCCGACGGGCGGCTCTACGCGGTGAACCCGGAGAACGGGTTCTTCGGGGTGGCCCCGGGGACGAACTGGAAAACCAACCCCAACGCCATGCGCACCCTGCAACACGGCAACTCGATCTTCACCAATGTCGCGCTCACCGACGACGGCGACATCTGGTGGGAGGGCATGGAGCACCCGCCCGCCCACGCCACCACGTGGACCAGGCAGGACTGGACGCCGGCTGATGGCACTGCCGGCGTGCAGGCCGCCCACCCCAACTCCCGGTACTGCACCCCGATGGCGCAGTGCCCGGTGCTCGCCGACGAGTGGGACGACCCCTGTGGCGTGCCGATCTCGGCGATCCTGTTCGGTGGGCGCCGCGCCGACACCGTCCCGCTGGTCAACGAGGCATTCGACTGGCAGCACGGGGTGTTCCTGGGCGCCACGCTGTCCAGCGAGAAGACCGCGGCCGCAGTCGGCGGGCTCGGCGAGGTGCGCCGCGACCCGATGGCCATGCTGCCGTTCATCGGCTACAACGCCGGCGACTACTTCCAGCACTGGATCGACCTGGGCAAGTCGGCTGACGCCAGCAAGCTGCCCAAGATCTTCTACGTGAACTGGTTCCGCCGGGGTGCCGACCGGCACTTCCTGTGGCCAGGCTTCGGGGAGAACAGCCGGGTGCTGAAGTGGATCATCGAGCGGATCGAGGGGAAGGCCACCGCGGTCGACACCCCGATCGGCCGGGTGCCCACCCCCGACCAGCTCGACCTGTCCGGCCTGCGCATCCCGCTCGCGGACGTCGCCGCCTCGCTCGCCGTGCACCCCGACGAGTGGCGGGCGGAGCTGCCGCGCATCGAGCAGTGGTTCGACAAGATCGGCGACACCCTCCCCAGCTCACTGCGCGACGAACTCGACGCCCTCAAGGTGCGGCTACGCCGCTCGTGAGTGCGTAACAGTCTGAGAACACGCTGTCCCCGAGTTTCATGTCACCGTTCCCGTTTTCCGGTGCTGTTGGGCGGTGGGGTATCCAGCGGGTGCACGCTCGCAGTGGTGATCATGGTGTCGGCAGGGTGGTGACTGGCTGGCGGTGCGGGGATGGTCACGGGTGGTTTGTCACCCCCCGTACACTCTGCGCTCATGATGGGGGATGTTGAGGATCTGCTCGTCGCGCGGGCCCGGCTGGTGGGCCTGCGCCGGTGCCTGGGTGCGCACCTGGTCGCGCGTCGCCATGGTGCGGGGGTGTCGCAAGGGGAGCTGGCGCAGGCGCTGGGCCGGACCCGCACCCTGATCTCGAAGGTGGAGCACGGCACCCGCAGCCTGCCCGAGCCGTTGTGGCAGATCGCTGATGAGCTGTGCCACGCCGAGGGTGCGTTGATCGCTGAGTCTCGCATCCTTGCCCGGGCCGAGCAGGACTATCGTGGTCGCTGGCGGGCTCAGCACCGGGTGGCCCAGCGGGCGGCGGCCCTGGCCCGGGCGCGGGGCGCCGCGCCGGTGGCGGGTGCCGTGCCTGCCCTGCTGGGCGACACTGGGGGTGCGGCGTGGCGGGCGACGGTGCTGGCCGGCGTCGAGGGTGAGCTGGCTCTGGAGCTGATGGCGGTGATGGAGAGGTTGGTTCGGTCTGTGGGGCGGCGGCGGGCCCTGCAGCTCGCGAGCTGGATGCTGGCCACCGCGGGGGTGTCTGGTCTGGATGCTGACGAGCCCACCCGACTGGCCCACGCGGTGGCCGCTCCTGCCCAGATGGACGCCCAGGTGGTGCGCACTTTGGGCGCTACCCTGGCCCACTACCGGCGCCTGGACGACAAGCTCGGCGCGTGCGCGGTCCTCCAGACCGTGCTGGCCCAGCATGAGCTGGTGCACCACCTGCTGCAAGGAAGCGCAGAGCAGTGGCACAAACCACTGCGCCTGCTCGACAGCATCATGGCCTCGGCCACCGGCAGCTACTTGATCGATATGGGCGATCCTGGCGCGGCCCGGGGTTGGTTCACCCATGCCCGCAAGGCTGGCCACGACGGCGGACACCCCGGATATGCCGCCTATGCGGCCGCCCACCTCAGTTATGCGGCGCGGCTGACCGGGGACACCCCGGTAGCTCTCGATGCGGCGGCGGCGGCCCGCAGCCTCGCCGCCCGCACCAGCGACCCCCGAGTGAAAGCCCTGGCAGAATCGTACGCTGCTGGTGCCTACGCCTTGGAGGGTCAGTACGACGCCTGTCTGGCCGCGGTGGACCGCGCTCACGACTTCCTCACCACGACGGGCGCACCAGCCCCCGACTCACCCGCCTACTGGATCGTCCATCCCAACATTGACAGTCAGCTCAGCAGCCACTTCGTGCTGCTGGATCGGCCCCGGCAGGCCGTGGACGCGGCCAGTAACGCCTTGGCCCACTTCGACCGGACCTATGTCACCCGATACGCCATGTGCGAGGTACGACTCGGCCACGCCCTGGTGCTCTCCGAAGAGATCCCGGAGGCTGCCCGGGTGCTCGGCAACGCCGCCAGCCACGCTCACCTCTACCCCCGACTGACCGCAGAGCTACGCACCGCCCGGGCACTGCTGCAACCCTGGCAGCACACCCAGCCGGTCACGGAACTGGACGCCCAGCTCCACGCCCACGGACTGCAGGTTCCGTAACCCGCGGGGTGAGTCCCATTGACGGCGTGCACCCGGACGGGCGGGGGCGCGGAGCTGCACATCGGGCGGCAGATCAGGACGACCCACCTCGTCCACCGCAGGATTCCACCCGGAGCGGTGGGAGTGGCCAGCGCTTCGTGCTCAGGTGAGGGCGATGATGCTGAAGACGGCGCCGTGCGGGTCGCGGAGCACGGCGAACCGTCCGGGCGGGATGTCGGTGGGCGGCACCAGCACCGTCCCGCCGAGTTCCCCGGTCCGGGCCGCGGTGCGGTCGGTGTCCTCGACGGCGAAGTACACCATCCAGTGCGCGGAGGTCTCGGCGGGCCAGTGGTCGTCCATCGGCAGCATTCCGGCGACGGTCAGCTCGCCGAGCTTCCACTCGGTGTAGTTCACCCCCTCGATCTCCCGGTCGGCGGCTGACCAGCCCAGCACCGCCGGGTAGAACGCCTTCGCGGTGGCGGGATCCCGGGTGACCAGCTCGTTCCAGCACATCGCGCCCGGCTCGTTCACCCGTCCAGCGCCGATGTGCGCTCGGGGCTGCCACACCGAGAACGGTGCCCCGGTGGGGTCCGCGAAAACCGCCATCCGGCCGGCGTCGAGCACGTCCATCGGTTCCAGGAACACCTGCCCACCGGCGTCGCGGACCACCTTGGTGACCGCGTCGGCGTCGGGCACCGAGAAGTAGGTGGTCCAGTAAGGGGGGATGTCAGTCTGCTGCTGCGGGCCCAGCCCGGCGACCGGCCGGCCCCCCAGGAAGGCCATCCGGTATCCGCCCGCTTCGGAGCCCTGGTCGGTGACCTCCCAGCCGAACAGGCCCGAGTAGAAGCCCGCGGCTGCGGCCGGATCCGGGCTGCCCAGATCCACCCAGGCCGGGGTGCCCGGCTCATAGGACTCGATCTGCAGGGGGACCACTCCTCTCGATTACGCCCACCTCATCGTTGACCTGTTCGCGACCCGGCGATAGGGCGATCCTGGTACCCGGCCGGCTACCCGGGGTTTAGCGCAAGCTCAGCGGTTGCGCAGCGACCCGGTGACCGGGGTGGCGGTCTCGGCGTAGCAGACCACCGAGGTGTAGCCGTTGGGCCAGGACTCGGGCAGCGGGTAGCGCCAGGAGTACCGCACCTCCGGCCGGCCGCCGCGGGCGTCCAGGAAGGCGTCGGTGGCGCGCCGGCAGTGCGGTTCAGCAACCATGTTGGCCTGCTCCGCGCTGACCGGGGGGTCGGTCGGCGCGCCGAGCACCAGGACGCCGGGGATCGCCTCACCGCGATGCGGCGTGCTGCAGGGCACCACGCGCAACGTGCCCTGCGACGGCGGACCCGCCGAGCAGGCCTGCAGCTCACCCAGGCCACCGCGCAGGACGCCACCCAGCGCCCCGGTACGCCGCAGCGGCCGGTCGTCCGGCCCGATCTCCACCGCCGCGCAGAGCACCCAGCGCTCTCCGGCCCGCCAGCCCTGCTGCGAGGGCCAGTAGACGAACTCGCGCAACCGGCTGGCGTCGACCTCCGGGCTGCCCACGTACCCGGCCAGACCGGCCCGGCATTGCGGCTCGAACCGCGGCAGCAGGGTGGCCGGGGTGGGATAGGTGCTGGGGAAGCTCGCGGGCAACTGGTCGAAGCGGAACACTTCGAGCTCATGCGGCAGGGCACAGTCGACCACGGTGAAGCCGGGATGGGAGATGCAGTCCCCGGTGCCGATCTGCTCGCTTGCCGGGAACTCCGGCGAGCCGGTCGTCGCAGTGCGCGGTGCGGTGGGGACTGACTCCGGGTTGGCGTTCCCGTCGACCATCCGGGCGCAGGCCGTCACCGCAGCGAGCACAACCACCAGGGCGACCACCGCCAGCGGGGCAGCGGCACCGCGGGCCGGCCGGGCGCGGGTAGGGCGCTGCGGGTTCGCCACACCCGGGACCCTACTGGTGTCTTCGCCCGGCGTCAGCGCTGCGTCGCCAGCCTGGTGAGCGCGGCGATCAGTTGGGGCGCGGTGCCGGCGACGAGCGTCAGTATGCCCAGCGCGGCGACGGTGGCGAGCAGTGCCCTGCGCATGTGTCAGCTCCTTGGTAATCAGTCTGCGGTACCCCGTTGGCGGCAATGCCTAGCGCAGACCGTAGCGGGGCACTTACCCTCCGGGGGTCCGAATGGCAAGATTGCGGCCGCAACGCTCGACCGTGTGAGGAGACGGCTGTGGGATGCCAGAGCGTCACCGGCTGGGCGGTTGTCGCGTTGGTCGGGATCGCTGGTCGGGATCATCGGGAGAGGACCGCTGATGTCGTCATCCACTGCCCCCCGCAAGGGCTCTCCGTCGCCTGCGCATCCGGCGCTGCGCTGGAGTAACTGGAACCTGCTGCTGATCGTGCCTTTGGTTGCGCTGGTCACCCCGCTGTACAATAAAGAGGAGCCGCGGCTGCTCGGTTTCCCGCTTTTCTACTGGCTGCAGTTCCTGTTCATCCCGCTCGGGGTGCTCTGCGTGGCGGTGGTCTACCACAAGACCAGAAATGTCGGCGGCCCAGTAGACCGGGACGCGGTGGACGGTGACGCCGTGGGGGGTGCGCTGAGATGACGTTGCAGTGGACCGAGCTGGTCGTCTTCACGGTGCTGTTCGCGTTGGTCACCGGGCTCGGCTTCTATGCCGCCCGGTGGAAAGCGGGGCCCACCCTCGATCATCTCGACGAATGGGGGCTGGGCGGGCGCAAGTTCGGTTCGTGGATCACCTGGTTTCTCATCGGCGGTGACCTCTACACCGCCTACACCTTCGTCGCGGTGCCCGCGCTAATGTTCGGAGCCGGCGCGATGGGATTCTTCGCGCTGCCCTACACCGTGCTGGTCTACCCGCTGGTGTTCCTGCCGCTGGTGCGGATGTGGTCGGTCTCCCGGGTGCACGGCTACGTCACTCCGGCTGATTTCGTGCAGGGGCGGTACGGGTCGGCCACCCTCGCCCTGCTGGTCGCGATCACCGGGATCGTCGCGACCATGCCCTACATCGCGCTGCAACTAGCCGGGCTGGAGGCGGTGCTGCGCACCATGGGCCTCAACGGGGCCGGGCTGGCCGGGCACGCCCCGCTGTTCATCGCGTTCGTGATCCTCGCCGCCTACACCTACCAGTCCGGCCTGCGCGCCCCGGCGCTGATCGCGTTCGTCAAGGACCTGCTGATCTACCTCGTGATCCTGGCCGCCGTGGTGATCCTGCCGGCGAAGCTCGGGGGCTGGGGTGAGATCTTCAATGCCGCGGACGCGAAGTTCGACGCCACCCCGGCACCGCGGGACGGCATCCTGCTGGGCGCCAACAACCAACTGCAGTACGTCACGCTGGCGCTCGGCTCGGCGCTCGCGCTGTTCCTCTACCCCCATGCGCTGACCGGAGCGCTCGCCGCGCGTGGCCGCAATGTCCTCAAGCGCAACATGGTCGCGCTGCCGGCGTACTCGCTGGTGCTGGGGCTGCTCGCGCTGCTCGGCTATGCCGCCATCGCGGCGGGCACCAAGCCGATCGTCAACGCCGCCACCGGCCGGCCGGACTCCAACACGGTGGTGCCGGTCCTCTTCGACGGGCAGTTCCCGTCCTGGTTCGCCGGGGTCGCCTTCGCCGCCATCGGAATCGGCGCGCTGGTACCGGCCGCCATCATGTCGATCGCTGCGGCGAACCTGTGGACCCGCAATATCTACAAGGCCTACCTGCGCCGCGACGCCAGCCACGCGCAGGAGGCGAAACAGGCCAAGCTCGCCTCGCTGGTGGTGAAGTTCGGTGCGGTGGCGCTGATTGTGCTGATCGACCCGCAGTATTCCATTGACCTGCAACTGATCGGCGGTGTGATCATCCTGCAGACGTTGCCCATGGTGGCCATTGCGCTCTACACCCGCTGGTTCCACATCTGGGGGCTGGTCGCGGGCTGGCTGGCCGGTATGGGGTGGGGCCTGGTGCTGCTCTACGGCATTCCCAACCCGACCAGCGGCAGGCAGCACTTCGGCGGCTCCGCCCTGGCGCTGGACAAGCTGTCGATCCTCGGCTGGCAGCCGTTCGCCGGCTCGCAACTGCAGATCTACGTCGGGTTCGTCGCGCTGCTCGGCAACCTCGTGATCGCCGCGCTGGTCACCGTCGCGCTGCGCCGGCTCGGTGTCTTCAACGGCACCGACGCCACCGAGGCGGCCGACTACCACGCCGACGAAGGCTCCTCCCGCCTCCGCCCCGTCGCCGGCCTGCTCCAACCCTCAACCTGACCCCCCGTTTGCCGGGCGGATCGATCTTGATGCTGTGGTTAGCTGAATCGATCCCAGGGAACCACAACCTCAAGATCGACACCGGGGATCGGGCAGGTTTGCTGGAACGGGAGCGGCTCCGGGTTCCCCCCGAGTGGCCCCCTGGCTCGTGAGTGCGTAACAGTGTTCGGGCACCGATTCGCACTCACGAGGTGGTAGCCATGATCTTGAGCAATGGAGTGCAGATTCCCCAGCTCGGCTTGGGCACCTTCCTGGTGCCGCCGCCGGACACCGAGCGGGTGGTGGCCACCGCGCTGGAGATCGGGTACCGCAGCATCGACACCGCTGCCGCCTACCGCAACGAGGAGGGCGTCGGGCGGGCCATCGCGGCCTCCGGGTTGCCGCGCGACGAGGTGTTCGTCACCACCAAGCTGTGGAACTCAGACCACGGCTATGACGAGGCGCTGCGCGCCTTCGACCGCAGCGCGCGGCGGCTCGGCCTGGACGTCGTGGACCTCTACCTGATCCACTGGCCGGTGCCCGCCGCGGACCGCTACGTGGAGACCTGGAAGGCGCTGGAGACGCTGCTCGCCGAGGGGCGGGTGCGCGCGATCGGGGTGTCCAACTTCGGGCACGAGAACCTGCAGCGGCTGTTCGCCGAGACCGGCACCGTGCCCGCGGTCAACCAGGTCGAGCTGCATCCGTACTTCCCGCAGGCCGAGCTGCGGGCGGTGCACGCCGAGTTCGGCATCGCCACCGAGGCGTGGAGCCCGCTGGCCCAGGGCCGGGTGCTCACCGATCTGCATATCGCCCGGATCGCCGAGAAGCACGGGGTGACCCCGGCGCAGGCGGTGCTGCGCTGGCACCTGCAGCTCGGCAACATCGTGATCCCCAAGTCGGTGACGCCGGCGCGGATCCGGGAGAACTTCGACGTCTTCGGCTTCGAGCTCTCCCCCGGGGACCTAGCCGTGCTCGCGGACCTGGAGACCGGCCAGCGGATCGGCCCCGACCCCGCCACGTTTGGGTCGTGAGTGCGTCACGGCGTTCTGGCACCGATACGCCCTCACAAGCGCGTCAGCGCATGCAGCAGGGTGCTCACCGAGCGTTCCCGAGCGGAGTTGCCCATCAGGCCGATCCGCCAGCCGGTGCCGGCCAGCGGCCCCAGACCGGCGCCCACCTCGATACCGAAGTCCTCCCGCAACGCCCGCCGGCCGGCGGCGTCGGCCAGCCCTTCGGGCAGCCGGGCGGCGGTGAGCTGGGGCAGCCGGTGCCCCGGCTCGGCGAGCAGCTCGAAGCCCAGCTCGGGCAGGCCGGCCTGGAGCTGCTCACCCACCCGGGCGTGGCGCTCCCACACCGCGGGCAGCCCCTCCTCCAGCAGCCGGCCCAGCCCGGCGTGCACGGCGGAGACCAGGGTGGAACTGGCGGTGTGGTGGTAGCGGGGCGGCTCGCCCTGGTAGTAGTCGGCCAGCAGGCACAGGTCCAGGTAGAACGAGCTGACCGGCTGGTCCCGGTCCCGGATCCGCTGCACCGCCCGGTCGGACAGGGTTACCGGGGCGATCCCGGACGGGGCGCCCAGGCATTTCTGGGACGCCGAATAGCAGGCGTCCACCCCCCAGGCGTCCACCTCGACCGGGATCCCGCCCAGCGAGGTGACCGTGTCCACCACCAGCATCGTGTCGGTGCGCTGCAGCTCGCCCAGCGGGGCGATCTGGTTGCGCACCCCCGTCGACGTCTCGGCGTGCACCACCGCGACGAGCCGGGCCTGCGGGGCGCGGCGCTGGGCGTCGAGCAACTGCTCCGGGTCCAGCGCCCGGCCCCACCCGGCGTGCACGGCCTGTACCTGCGCGCCCACCCGGCGGGCCACCTCGCACAACCGCTCCCCGAAGTAGCCGTTCACCCCGACGATGGCCAGCTCGCCCGGCTCCAGCAGGCTGGCCAGGCAGGCTTCCATACCCGCCGATCCGGTGCCGCTGACCGGGAGGGTGACCCGGTTGCGGGTGCCGAAGACGGACCGCAGCTTCTCCGCGGTGCCGGCCACCAGGGTCAGGTACTCGGGGTCCAGATGCCCGAGCACGGGGCGGGCCAGCGCCTCGACGGCTTCGGGATAGGGGTTGGACGGTCCTGGCCCGAGGAGCAGCCGGTCGGAGTGCACGACGGAAAGCCTCCCAGATCGCGGCGACGGCACGGGCGGAAACGAATCCTGCCATGCCAGCCCATCCACAAAACGTAGTCCGTAGTCATCCACAGCGCAGTCATCCACAATGCAGCGGCGCCGTGAGCAGGCCCCGCAACTCGGCGATCGCGGCCCGGTTCTGCGCGGTGGACAGTTGCGCGCGCATGTCGTCCACGGTGCTGGCGGCCAGCGTCCAGCCCAGCGGCGGCTCGGGTCCCGGCTGGCCCGCCAGCCCGACCCGGAACCACAGCGACGCGACGGGGTGACCGCCCGCCCGTACCGGTGAGCCGGCCGGCGAGCGGGGCGCGCTGAACCCGGCTGCGGCGGCCATCCGGGCCACCGCCTCCCGGCTGTGGATCTCGCCGAACAGCGCGGCGGCCGGGGCGAGCAGCTCCAGCGGCCGGGGATCCGGCCCGGTCCCCGGATCGTCCGGCGAGCCGTTGTCGATCTGCAGGAACAGCGGCACCACGCAGCCCCGCCCGGCAGCCTCTTCGGCCGCCGCCAGCGGGGCCAGTGCCCGCCAGGCGTCCAGCGCGGTGGCCGCACCCGAGTTGTCGAACAGTCCCCCGTCGGTGGCGTAACTGGTCGACTCCGGCGGGAGCAGCCCGGCGGCGTCGGCGCACCCCGTCCGGCTCAGCCGCCCGGTGGGTGAGACGAACGGGAAACGCGCCGACAGGTGCGCCGCGGTGGCCAGCGGCACGTCGGTGTCCGGGCACAGGTAGTCGACCAGCTCCGTGGTCTGCGGCAGCACGTCCAGCAGTGGACCGCCGGGCATCGAGTGGCACCCGGTGTCGCGGGGCAGGTCCAGGTCACCCTCCGGCGCCGGACCGGGACGCCGACCCGGGACGGAGACCTGGAAGTCCACCGGGCTGGTCAGCAACCGGCAGCCGTCCTCCACCTGCGTCCCGTTCAACGCCAGGACCGGTATCCGCCACCGCCCCGGTGTGCCGTTGGCCTGCTGGTAGGTCTCCCGCAGGCCGCGGGACAGGCCCGCCCGCCGGTCCGGCCACGGCCGCTCCCAGGCCGACTCCAGCATCTCGGCCCGGTCCGGCAGGTGGTGCACCAGCAGCAGGTGGGCCAGGTCACCGAAGAGCAGCCGAGCCAGGTCGGGGGCGAGGAAGTCGGCGCCGAGGACAGCCTCGACGCGCTGCGGGGTCCGGGCCGGCAGCGCACCGCCCGCGGCCAGATCGACCCGGCGCGCGCTCCACACCGCCAGCCCCAGGCTGCCTCCGGAGGCACCGCTGGCCAGCAGCACGGGCAGCGGCTGCTGCCGCACCGCCCGGCCCTGCGCGGCGAGCGTCGCGTTCCCGGTGGGGGTGGCGCATCCGGTCGACCCGGCTACCGGTCCCGGTCCGAACACGCACTCCAGCACCAGCGCGGTCCACACCGCCGCGCGGATCCCGCCGCCCTGCGCGGCGACCAGGACCAGCGCCCGGGCCGCGCCGCCGGGCGGTGCCTGCGCGGCCAGCCACGACCGGTACGCCTGCTCCAGGGTCGGCGGTGGCCCGGGCCGGGCGGCGGGCAGGGTTCGGATGTCATGGAAGCCGCCCCGGTCGATCACGGTCACCAGCAGCATCCAGACCACGACCAACGTCACCGCGGGGAACCGGCGCAGCCCGAGCACCCGCACCGCCGGCACCAGCCGCACCCGGTGCACCGAGCCGTGCCGCACCCCCGCCACCAGCGCGGTGAGCATCCCTACGGTGCCGGCGACGCCCAGCAGCAGCACGGCCAGCGTGCCGAGCCCGGTCGGCAGGGTCACCGCCCAGCCCGGCACCAGGGTGGCCAGCGAGATGACCGCGGCCAGCGCGGCCAGCGGCGCCCAGAGCCAGCGGCTCCGGCCGGGAGCGGCCGGCCGGAGCAGCATCGCGGCGCCGGTCACCGTGAGCAGTGCCACGGCTCCGGCCAGGGTCAGCACCCAGTCCCAGCGCGGCGGCGCGGCGCGCACCGCCAGGTCGAACGCCGCCGCCCGCACCAGCACCCAGACCAGCACGGCCAGCAGCCCGACACCCGCGACCCGGGCCAGCCACCCGCCGCTGCGGGTCACCGGATCCGGCACCCCCTCAGGTGGCGTGCTGCCGCGGTCGGATGGCGTCGTCCCGGAGTCAGGTGGCGTCACGGGCATGAAGCGTGCGATCGGGGCGCTCAGCAGCGCCACCAGCAGCGCCAGGCCGGCGGGCACCAGCAACCCCCAGCCCACCCCCACCGCCCAGCACACCCCGCCGACGGCGCCGAGCGCCACCGCCACCCCGAGCACCACCGGTTGCGGGTCCGCGCCCCGGTCGGGGTCCGGGTGGTCGGCGGAGGCCCCGGTGAGCTCGGTGATTGCGCCCACCACGACCAGCGCGGCCAGCACCGCGGCCAGCGTCGCGAACCAGGCATGCGACCGGTCCCAGGCGCGGATCACGTCATCGATCTGGTCCGCGCCGATCCCGGTGACCAGCAGGAGCACCGCGACGGCCAGCACGATCAGCACGGCGCGGGCTGCGGTGATCACCCGCCGCCACGGCGCCGAGCCGAGCACCCCCACCAGCCCGGCGAGCAGCAGCGGCACCAGGACCAGCGCGGCCAGCAGCAGCTTCACCGCGCTCAGCGCCGGCCCGGTCGGTACCGGACCGAGCGCCACCGCCAACCGGGACCCATTCAGGTAGGCGGCCCGCAGCGCCACGTCCTCCAGCACGTCGACCACCGCCAGCGGCACCAGGCCCAGCAGCGCGGCCCGCAGCATCCGCTGCCGCACCGCGCTGAGCTGCGCGGCCGGACCGCGGGCGGGACGGGGCCGGAGGCGTACGGCCAGCACCAGCACCACGGTGAGCAGCAGCGAGTAGCCGGCGATGAAGGCCAGATCGAGCCAGAAGAGCCGCTCGATGAGGACTCGGGGTTCGTCGACGACCCGGGCCGGCTGCACCTGGGCCACGTAGGACGCCCAGGAGCGGCGGAGCTCGGTGACCGCCGGCTGCCCGTCCCACTGCAGCGGGAACTGCAGCACGCCACCGCCAGCCGATCCGGGTGGCCGCATCTGGCCCAGCGCCCCGTTGATCTCCCGCATCGCCACCAGCAGGGCCCCGGTACCGATCGCAAGCAGATAGCAGCAGGTCGCCACCCCCTGCCTGCCCCACGGGCCGACGGTGTGCGCCATGTCATCCCCCCGGCGACGGCTGGGCCGTCCAGCTTTCCGATCAGCCGCCGCACCCAAGATCCTTCCCCGTCCCCCGATCCGGTCAAGCAACGCGACTGGGGGACAGACACCAACGCGAGCAGGCCGGTCTCGTACCGTCATCTGCCATGCAGAGCGTGCGCGACGTGCAGCACTGGCCGGTCGGGGCGGTGGCCGCCGCCGTGCTGGACGACACCGGCGCCGTAGTGGGCGAGCACGGCCCGCAGCACCGGCCCTTTCCGCTCGCCTCGGTGACCAAGCCGCTGTCCGCCTACGCGGTGCTGCTCGCCGTGGCCGAGGGCGCGCTGGACTGGGACCAGCCGGCCGGGCCGGCGGGCTCCACGGTGCGCCACCTCATCGCGCACGCCTCCGGGCTGGCCTACGACACCGGGCAGGTGCTGGCCGCGCCGGGGAGCAAGCGGATCTACTCCAACACCGGCTTCGCGGTGCTGGCCGATACCGTGACGGCGGCCACCGGCATCCCGTTCGCGGACTACCTGGCCGAGGGGGTGCTGGCGCCGCTGGGCATGACCGCGACCCAACTGGCCGGCCCCGCCGGGACCGGTGCGGTCTCCACCTGCGCCGATCTGGTGCGGTTCGCCGCCGAGCTGCAGGCGCCCACCCTGCTCGCGCCGCAGACCCTGGCCGAGGCGGTCCAGGTGGCCTACCCGGGCCTGGCCGGGGTGGTGCCCGGCTACGGCATGCAGCGCCCCTGTGACTGGGGCCTCGGTTTTGAGCTGCGAGCCCACAAGCGCCCGCACTGGACGGGCAGCCGCAACTCGCCGGAGACCTTCGGCCACTTCGGACGGTCCGGGACGTTCCTGTGGGTGGACCCGCAGGCCCGGGCGGCCTGCATCGCGTTGACCGACCGCGAGTTCGGCCCGTGGGCGAAGGACACCTGGCCCGCGTTCAGCGACGCGGTGCTCGCCGAACTGGCCGGCCGCTGACGCCGTTACCGCTTGCCCACCGGAGTGGGATCGACTTCC
Organism: Pseudonocardiaceae bacterium; assembly: GCA_035714625.1. GTDB lineage: Bacteria > Actinomycetota > Actinomycetes > Mycobacteriales > Pseudonocardiaceae. The sequence goes on from DASTLT010000223.1 coordinate 22,677, forward strand.
GGCAAGAAACCGCCGGCCGGCCATCACCATGCCCGCAGTTCGCGAGCTGAACCAGCGGGTGGATGGGGTGCTGCTGGTGGCTGGTTGATTACCCGCGTCTCTTCTCCATGATCGGCTGCGACATGCGGTAGCCAAGGGGCGCGACTCGATGGCTTCCACGTCGCCGGTCCAGGTCATCAGGGGTCTGGCACCATCGGACTGTTCCGGCCGGCCCACCTGGACGGCGCTCAGCCGCAGCCACTGGTCCAGCACTGCCGCTCTGATCATCGGATAGCTCTGCATGGCGATCAGGGCACCGCTGCGTCGGCACCGCGCACGTACAGCGACAATAAGGTCACATCCACTGCCTCAGCGCGAGCATGATGGGATCCATCGACAGCGCGATGGGTGACCGGCCTGGTGAGGAGCTGAGGTGCGAGGTCGGGTCCTGCTGATCGGCAGCGTACTCGCCGCGATCATGGTAGCGGTCCTGACCACCGCGGCGCTGCTTTTGGTCGAGCCGGAGTTATCCAAGGCCGAGGCGGTCAAGACCGGTGGTCTGGCCGGTGGCGCGGTCGTCGCGCTGTACGCGTTGTGGCTCAATGACCGGCGGCGATGCGTCGACGAGGCTCGACACGAGCTGGAGGGCGACAAGGCGGCGGACGAGCGCTTCGCCCGCGCGGTGGGACTGCTGGGCCACGAGGCTGATCAGGTGCGGGTCGGCGCGCTGCATGCCTTGGCCTGGCTCGCCAACTCCACTCCGCGCTACAAGCAGACCGTGCTCGACGTGCTCTGCGCCTACCTGCGCCGACCGTTCATGCATCCCAGCTATACCAAGAGCACCAAGCATCTGGACCGGGTGATTGTTGACGATCCGTCCGAGTCGTGGGAAGCCGACCGGGAGCGCCAAGTGCGGCTCACCGCCCAACGGCTGGTCACCGACCTGCTCCCGTGGGGACAGGACCCGGACCAAAGAGCGTACCACCTCGATCTGACCGGGGCCAGCCTGGAGCATTTCCGGCTGGAGGGCAGACGAATCGGCCGCCTGATAGGGCGTCTCGCGCGGTTCTACGGCATCACCCGCTTGAGTGAAGTGCATGCGAGCAAGCCCGTTCTCTTCACCGGTGCCACCTTCCTCGGACGCCTGGACCTGCACGACGCCCAGTTCGACGGTGGCATCTCCTTTCAGGACACGGTTTTCTGCGACGAAGTAGACTTCCAGGGCGCCTCGGTCAGCACCTTCCTCGACCTGACCACCACCGCGCCAGAACGGCAGACCGGCATTCTCACGATTACCGAGGAAACCAAGATCAGAGGGGATTCCAGCCGCTGGGCGCTCGCTTGATGCGGTATATGACTCGGCGTGCACGTGGTCCAGAGTCCGGTACTCCATCATGGGCAGGCCAGCTTCAGCGGCCATGGCGGCGAGGTCGAGGCCTTGCGTGACCGCTCGTCGGTCGCTCGGTGGGTTAACACCCGCCGGTACAGAAAAGCGATCACATCGGCGGCAAGAGCGGAGCCTACGACGTCACCGAGACAACGGTCACCTGCGTCACTGACAGGCGACTAACACGCTATTCGGTGATCTCAACGATGTCGATATGGTTGATTCCCTTCAAACGTCCGCATATCGGCGTGAGAGTTCGGCAGGCGGGGATGGGGCTCAGGGTTTGCGGATGCCACGGGAGGCAAGCGTGGCGGCGATGAAGGTGAGGGCTCCGGCGGTGAGCAGGGCACCAGCAGTGGCCCCGAGCACCGGGTCCGCCAGGGCCCAGCCGCGGGCGGCGTCGATGGCGTAGGTCAGCGGGTTGATGGTGGCGATCACCTGCAGCCAGGAGGGCAGCCCGGCGACGGGCACGAAGGCGCTGGAGGCGAACATCAGCGGGAAGATCACCATGAAGCCGAGCATCTGCATCAGCTCGACGTTGCGCACCCAGCTCGCCAGCGCGAGGAACACCCAGGACAACCCGGTGCCGACGGCCAGCCCGATCAGCACTGCCAACCCGGTCCCGGCCGGCCCGCCCGCGGGCCCGTAGCCGTAGAGCGCGGTGGCCGCGACCGCGAGCACGATGAGCTGGATGGCGTTGCGCGCCAGGTCGAACAGGCTGCGGGCGACCAGCACCGACGTCATCGAGATCGGCAGGGTGCGAAACCGCGCGAGCGCCCCGTTCTTCAGATCGGTGGCCAGCCCGGCGCCGGACCACATCGCCGCCTGGCTCGCCGTGGTCACCAGGATCGCGGGCATCAGGTAGTCGATGTAGGCCACCCCGGGCGGGAAGCCGGGCAACGCGGCGATCCCGCGGAACACCTGGCTGAACAGCGTCAGCATGATCATCGGCTGGAGCAGGCTCATCACCAGCAGCCGCGGGTCCCGCAGCCGGCGCAAGGCCCGCCCGGTGAGCACCCGGACCTGGGTGAGCACTCCACTGCCGGCCGGGCGGGTCGGCGCCGAGGCGGTACTGGACGGGGAGGGGGTGGTGAGCGCGGTCATGAGCGGGCTCCGGCCAGGGTGAGGTAGACGTCGTCGAGGGTCGGCTCGTGCAGGCCGAGCTCGTCGGCCTCGATGCCCGCGTCATCGAGCGCGCGCACCACGACGGCGAGCGCCCGGGAGGATTCGACCGGGGCGGTGAGGGTCCGGCCGGACCGCAACGGGTCCAGCCCGGCGCGGCGCAGCGTGTCCAGCGCCGGACCGAGGTCCGCGGCGTGGGCCAGCGTCGCGCTGACCGTCCGCCGGCCCACCCGGCTCTTCAGCTCGGCCGCGCTGCCCGCCGCGACCACCCGCCCCTGGGACAGCACCGTGATCGTGTCGGCCAGCTTGTCGGCCTCCTCCAGGTACTGGGTGGTGAGCAGCACCGTGGTGCCGCGATCGACCAGGGTGCGCACCACCTCCCACATGCCCAGCCGGCTCTCTGGGTCCAGGCCCGTGGTGGGCTCGTCGAGGAACACCACGTCGGGCCGGCCGACCAGGCTGCTAGCCAGGTCGAGGCGCCGGCGCATGCCCCCCGAGTAGCCCTGGACCGGCCGGTTGGCGGCCTCTGTCAGCCCGAACAGCTCGAGCAGCTCGGCAGCGCGCTGGGTCGCCTCGCGCCGCGCCGCGCCCAGCAGCCGGCCCAGCAGCACCAGGTTCTGGGTGCCGGTGAGGTCCTCGTCCACCGAGGCGAACTGGCCGGTGACGCCGATCCGGCGGCGCACCTCGGCGGCCTCGCGCACCACGTCGAACCCGGCCACCGACGCCCGCCCTCCAGTCGGGGGGAACAGCGTGGTGAGGACGTTCACCAGGGTGGTCTTGCCGGCCCCGTTGTGCCCGAGCAGCCCGTGCACGGTGCCCGCCGGGACCGCGACACTCACCCCGTCCAGGGCGGTCACCTCGCGGAACGCCTTGCGCAGCGCAATGGCGTCGATCATCAGCTCGCTCACTCGTGCTCCCCTCGCAATGCGCCGTGCAGGAAGACCTCGATCAACTCCTCGGTGTCACCCGGGCCGGACCCCTCGAGCGCCGCCATCCGGGACTGCAGCATCCGGTCGCTGGTCACGGTCAGCAGGTAGATCCGTGCGGTGCGCTCGGGGCTCAGCCGCAGCGCCGCGGCGTCCGGGGCCAGCAGGTCCGCGACCGCGCTGGTGACCTGGCGCATCGCCGCCCCGGGCGCGCCGGGCGGCCCGGGTCTGGACGGGTCGTGGCAGGAGGTGCGGACCGCCTGGCCGACCGAGACCGCCCGGTCCCAGTGCTCGGCGACGGTCGCCGTGGCGCGCAGCAGCCGCTCCCGGATCGGCAGCGTCAGCGGGATCTCCCGGATCGCGCCCGTCACCCCGGTGTGATCGCACGCGGCCTGCAGGCATGCCTCCAGCAGCTCCTGCTTGTCGGCGAAGGCGCGGAAGACGGTGCCCTCGGCCACCCCGGCGGCGGCGGCGATCTGCCCGGTGGTCACCGCGGCGCCGTACTCGGCCAGCAGCGGCAGCGTCGCGGTGACGATGGCCGCCCGCCGCTCGTCCGGGGTCATCGCCGGAGCACGCCGACGCCGCACCTCAGTCACCCGACCCAGACTAGTGAGTGAGTGCTCACTCAGTCAAGCGCGCTGAGCAACTTGACGATCGCCGGGCTCCTCGCCATACTTGGCGTGCGCGAGTTCGCGCAGTCTGCGTGGCCGCTCCGTTGAGCGGCCGGGGCCGCTCCGTTGAGCGGCCCCGTTTTTTATACTTTTCATGGGGAGATCAGGTGGATCGGTGTGCAGTCTTAGTGGACGCTGGCTATCTTTATGCTGAGGGCGGGAAGTTATGCTGCGGCACGCCCTCCCGTTCGCTGTCCGTGCTGCAGCCCTCCCTGGCCGTGGAGTTGCTCCAAGAAGTGGCTTTAGCAACCACGCAGCTACCTGTGTTGCGAACCTACTGGTATGACGCTGCCCGCAACGGGATCCGCACCCAGGAGCAGCGCGAGGTCGCCGCACTGCGCAACGTCAAGCTCCGTCTCGGCCGTCTCAACAGCAGTAACCGACAGAAGGGCGTCGATGCCCTGATTTACCGCGACCTCATCACGCTTGCCCAGCACCGGGCCATCAGCGATGCAGTGCTGCTCAGTGGCGACGAGGATCTGCGTGAAGGAGTTCGCACGGCTCAGGAGTATGGTGTGCGCGTGGTGCTGGTCGGCATCGATCACGCCGTCGGCTGGGACAACCAGTCCGAGGAACTTGTCTTGGACGCCGATCATCACATCGTCCTGGTTAAGTCGCAGCTTGAGTCGATGTTCACCCTCCGCTCCTCCCCCCACCCCCACCCAGGCCAGGCAGAGGAACGGTCCGACGGAGAGTCAACAGCGGATGCCTCGGCCCGGGAGGTCGCCGCCGGCTTCGCGCGGAGGTGGCTCAGTGCGGCTACCGCTACCGAAATAGCCGATCTGCATGCCAGGCGACCACGCATCCCTCGTCCGCTAGACATCGAACTCCTCTGTGCGGTCGAGCAAGCACTGACCCGGTCGCTGAAAGATGACGACTTCACCCGGCAGGCCGCCCGCTCGGCGTTCTGGGGCGTAATCGGCCAAGCAGTGAGTTCGCGAACGCTGGCCCATTGACTGAAGTTCCCGAAAGGGCACCGCAGCCGGGGCTGGATGCGGCGATGGTGACGGGATCGCACCAGGAAGGGTGCCCCCTGTTGAAGGCTTTCACGGACCTGTCCACGCCGCTGGTGGCCGATGGTTGCATCAGGACCGGCGCGGCACCTCCAGATCGACGATGACGCGGTCCGTGATGGCGAAGTCCAGGCTCTTGCGCAGGTCGTTGAGCGCTCGACTCAGTTCGCGTGCTCTGCCCTCCCAGACACCGGCCCATGACTGGTCGGCTGAGCCGGTGGCGTGGCGCGTTCAGTCGCCATCAGGAGATTTCTGGCTGGGAAGTTCCCGAAAGGGCACCGCCGGCCGGGGTCGGAGGGGCTACCGTAGCGACGCAGACACACCAGGTGGGGGCGGTTGCGCCCGGGGGAACTGGTGTCCGATCCGGCAAGGGGGTCCCGATGACGAACCCGACAGGCAGCGAGACGACCGGTCGATACCTGGTCTTACTGGAGCCCGACGCGGCCGCGGAGGGGGCGCGGGTGATCAGTCAGGTCGCCGGGCTGCAACTGGCCAGTACCGCGGACTTCGCGGCGGGTGCCGCGGTGGCCGAGCAGTTGGGCCAGGCAGACGGCCTGGTGCTGCATGAACTGGGCGTCGCGGTGGTCACCGCCGCGGCCGATCAGGCCGCCGGGCTCACCCGGGCGGCAGCGGACCCGGGGCCGATCCGGATTGTCGAGCCGGAGCGGGTGGTCCGAGCGATCGGGTCGGCGGTGCCGATGGCGGAACCGGCTGCCATCGACGAGACCAAGCTGACCTGGGGATTGCAGGCGACCGGCGCTGACCGCAGCACGGCCACCGGAGCGGGGGTGCGGGTCGCGGTGCTGGACACCGGGCTGGACGTCAAGCACCCGGACCTGAGTGGCCGGACTGTCGTCACCAACTCCTTCATCTCCGGTGAGCCGGTGCAGGACGGTCACGGTCACGGCACGCACTGCGTCGGCACCTCCTGCGGGCTGCGCACTCCCGCCAGCGGGCCGGGCTACGGTGTCGCCTACAAGGCCGACATCTACGCCGGCAAGGTGCTCAGCAACCGGGGTTCGGGCGCCGACGGCGGCATCCTGTCCGGCATCGCCTGGGCGGTGACGAACGGCTGCCGGGTGGTGTCCATGTCGCTGGGCGCGCCGACCGAGCCGGGTCAGCCGTACTCCCAGGTGTTCGAGCAGGCCGCGCAGCGGGCGATGCAGCGCGGCACCCTCATCATCGCGGCAGCCGGTAACGAGAGTGAGCGCACCGCCGGGAAGGTCGCCCCGGTGGGGCACCCGGCGAACTGCCCGTCGATCATGGCTGTCGGAGCGGTGGAGGCCCAGGGCCAGGTCGCCTCCTTCTCTTCCGGCACGGTGGACACGGTGGGCCAGGTTGACCTGGTAGCGCCGGGAGTCGACGTGTACTCGAGCTGGCCGATGCCGACGCGGTACCGTCGGCTGAATGGAACCAGCATGGCCACCCCGCATGTGGCGGGCCTGGCCGCGCTGATCGGGGGGCTGTATCCGCAGGCCGGTCCGTACGAGCTGTGGGCCCGGTTAGTGCAGACCGCCCGCCGGCTGAGCCTGCCGTCGACGGATGTCGGAGCCGGCCTGGCCCAGGCCCCGTAAGCCGCGGAACGGAGCGTCGGGTGGAGAAGGTCGTGGTGGCGGTCGCCGACGACCACCTGGACGAGCTGCCTGCGGTGCTCGCTGACCTGCGGCAGGCGGGTCTGGTGGTGGACTCGGTGCAGGAGGTGCTGGGCACGGTCACCGGGTCCGTGGACGCCAGCGCGTTCGGCAAGCTGCAAGCCGTGCCCGGAGTCGCCGTGGTGCAGCGTGAACGCGGCTTTCAGCTTCCCCCACCCGACGCCGACGTCCAGTGAGCCGCGCCGTCGCCGGACCCCCCGCCCTGGTCCGGCGAACGTCGGCGCGTGGTGCGTGGCCGCGGCCTGCCTGGAGTCAGCCCCCCAGCGCCGCCTTGGCGATGCTGATCCGGTGCTCTTCGAGCACGGCGCGCTGATCCTCGGCCCGCTTCGTCAAGCCGTCCAGGTCCGTCGCTGCCAGCTCCGCGTTGTCCTCGCTCACTTCCTTGAGGGCGCGCCACATCGCCCGCTTGCCCTCAATGCCGAGGGACAATGTCTCGAACTCCAGCATGCGCTTCAGGTCGGCGCTGCCGGTGAACCGGTCGCTGAGCTTCAGCCGACTGAATTTCTCCAGCACCCAGCCGGCGGCTTCCTTCATCGGATCCTTGTCGATATGGAGCCGGTCCATCAGGTCTGCCAGCGTGGTGTGGTCCTGCTCGATATCCCGGGCCAGCTCGGCCAGGAAGGTCCCGTAGGTGGTCCCGGTGTTCTCCGCGCTTATCTTCTGGGCAAGCTCGCTACCAGCGGAAGCACCGGCGAGATGGTCGTTCAGATAGATTCCCAGCAGTTCGGTCGAAGGCATGTCAGTGTCCTTCCAGCATCCTTCTGCCCCACAAAGGCGCGACCTGGTGGCCGCAGGCGTCGGGGTCGTCGACAAGGTCTTGACTTCAGGCCTCAAGGCAGGCCCGGGATACCCCGAACGGAGGCGTCCTAAACCTCGCGTGCCGGGTCAAGGGTCACCAGCCGGGGGGCGGGACCCGTTATCGAGCAGCCCGGCCAGTGCGATGGCGTCCACCGGGGCGCGCACCTTGACGTCATTGTCGAAATAGACGAACACGTCCCGTGGCCGTACCGGGGCGGGCGGGGCGATGGTCGCCGCGGTGCGCGGACTCTGCCCGGCGCGCCACGCTCGGACCCGGGCGGCCCAGGTGGCCAGCGCCTGGTCAGTGTAGCCGCTGACGTACAGCTCCGCGTCGCCGTGCAGCCGGACGTAGACGAAGTCCGCGGTGACGTCCTCCAGGTAGGGCCAGGTGCCGGCGGTGTCGGCCACGACCAGGGCGACGCCGTGCTCGCGGAGCAGCTCGATCAGCGCCGGGTCGCGGAAACTGGGATGCCGGACCTCGAGGGCGTGGCGCAGCGGACGGTCGGCGTCGGTGGCGGTCCAGGCGCGGCCTTCGAGCCGCTCGTCGTGGCGCTGCGCGAGCGTGGCCGCCTCGGTGGTGCGGTGCGGTAGCAGGGCGAGGAACGCGGCCAGCTTGTCCGGGTCGAACGGCAGGTTGGGCGGGAGCTGCCACAGCAGCGGCCCGAGCTTGGCGCCCAGCGCGAGGACGCCGGAGGCGAAGAAGTTCGCCAGCGGCGTCTGCACGTCCCGCAGCTTCTTCAGATGGGTGATGAACCGGCTGCCCTTGACCGCGAAGACGAAATCCTGCGGAGTGCGGGCCGCCCAGGTCTGGTAACTGGCCGGGCGTTGCAGCGAGTAGAACGAGCCGTTGATCTCCACGCTGTTCAACCGTTGGGACAGGTACTCCAGCTCGCAGCGCTGGGGCAGCCCGGGGGGGTAGAAGGTTCCCCGCCACGGCGGGTACACCCACCCTGAGGTGCCCACGTGAGTGGCGTTCGGTGCCAGCACGCTGTTACCCCTCCCGGCCCCTCGCTCAGTTGCGGGCGTGGAAGATCCCCCAGGCCAGGTTGCCTGCTCGGGCGCCGTGCACCCAGTGCCGCAAGCCGGTCGTCATCCGGTCGCGGTACTCGGCGCTCACCCGCCCTTCGAGCTCGCCATCACGGCGCTGCAGCTCGTCGAGGACCCGCTGGTAGTGCCGGGCCAGTTGCTCGGAGTGGTCGTAGAAGTCCACCG
>DASTLT010000224.1:0-8566 GCA_035714625.1 Pseudonocardiaceae bacterium
GCCAAGCATCAGCATCCGCCTCCGCGACAACACCAGCCGGGACCGTCACAGAAGCACACCGAACACCATCACAACCGCCGAATCACGCACCACGGCCCAGCGTGTCGCGAGCAGTCAGCCACAAGATTCCCGACTACTTACCCCGCGCCAGCCGGTCCGCTTGCGCCGTCTTCGCGTTCTCCGATTCCGCAAGAGAGGCCGTCACCAGATGCGCAACGGTTGGATTTTCCTGCCCGGACGACGGCCCAGACCCCGGCCGGGCGGACGGATTCTCACCTCCTGGGTACATGGATGCCCGGCCGTATGCCTGACTCACCAACGAGGTGGGTGCTTGGCTGAGTGTTCGTGAGCTGCTGCAGGCCCTCCCCAGTGGTGTTCTTCACCCCGTCGGTTCTCGTCGCCTTCAAGCACGTCGGCATCATGGGGGGATCGGGCTCCGCTGCGTACCGATATAGATTCTGGCGAACCGCCGCACAGCACCGGGTACTGGCGACTTCCTGGCTGACGGTGGGTTGCTTCGGGGTGCCTGTTTTTGTCGGTGTCGGGTTGTAACGTGCTGTTCGTGTCCAGTTGCCAGGTGATTCCCGAGGATCTGGCGGAGATTCCGCCAGGGCCTCGGTTGGCTGCCGCCAGCCGGGCCGCCTCCCGCAGCCGGTCTCTGGCGACCCCGAGATGACGCTGCCGGCGCTGCGCCCTGGGTGTGCCGACGGAAGGAGTCGGCCACGCGGCCCTCCCAGCAGCTATGCGTGGCCGCCACCTGGCTGCGCAGTTCGGTGAGCACTTGGTCGAGCCGGCCGGCCTCCCGGTCCAGCAACCCGGCCAGCTCCTCCCGCCGCTACGCTGATGTCAATTGCTGTTGCATACGACGCTATGCAGCCCGCGGACCGGGCCGGAAGGGGAAGCCCTGCCCAGCGCGGCGCTGCCGATACCACGGTTAACGAGGCACACCGGGCTGCTGGTCGATCTGTCCATAGATGACCTGCCGGACCATTGCAGGCTCGATGGTCATATCAGGCATCCGGTACACAACGTGATCACGGTGGCAGTACCGCAGCGTGCTCCACAGCCGCCTTGCCTGCTGCCACCGCTGGACCTGCTGGTCCCACATTCTGCGGTCACGTCGATGCAGTACGAGCAATACAATGCCGACAATTAAGGTAGGAGAAAATATTATCAGAGTCATGATTGTGAGCACCACCACTTGCCCAAAAATGCCCAGCCCGGCGGCGGGGCCGCCGCCCTCTTCTTGTATTGAATTCAAAGCAATCATCACCACTGCGAAGGCGAACAGTAGAGTCGGCACAAGCACGAGGATGCCGAAGACTCCCTTGTTCAGTGGCTTGCGAGGATAGGGCAGATCAAGCATTTCCGCCAGCGGGGACTGTGCGGTCGACGAGGACCGATGGGAAGCGACAACGGGCACGGCGCGCCCGTTGGCGAACCCCATCCCGAAAGACGTGCCATAACCCGAGGTCCGTGTGGTCTGACCGTCGACAATGGCCTGGACCGTTTGGCTCCAATCAGAACGCCCGCACCGCGGGCACGCCGAGACATCCAGTGAGTCGCTCACACCTGCCTCTTCCTCATCGCTGTCATCATGGATAGTCGGCGACTCTAGCCAGCCGTATGCCTGTTGGGGGATGGGAAACCCTGCCTGCGCAAGGTGACTTGTGAGCGCAAGTCTACCGGGCGCACCCATCGCTTCCAGCCAAGGGTGGCTAACCGGTGAAGGTGTGCGCCCACCAGGCTACTGGCGGCCCGCGTCCCGGGTCATCCGGTGGCGCCGAACACAGGTCAGTCAGATTGCTGACAATCTCTGTCGGTCTGCCGAGCACGAGCGATCAGCGCGGCAATGTCCGCCTCGGCCATACCTACGAGGTGCGTCCACCCCCGATCATCGAACCCCTGCCCGACCCGATACCCGGCTACAACCCACCACCGCTGCCCACCTGGCCCGACGACGACTGGAACGACTCGAGCATCTGGGACGGCGCATCACCCGAAGCCGACATCACGCCGCCGAGACCCCCACCCAAGCCCGACGCCCACGACGTCCCGGCACCGTTCTGAGCCTCCGGCCCGGTGGTGAGAAGGCACGACACACCTGTAGCACCCCACCCGCCGGCCGGGCTACGCGCCGAGCTGCGTCCCTACCAGCAGCGCGGGCTGTCCTGGCGGGCGTTCCTGTCCGCGCTGCGGCTCGGCGGGTGCCTGGCTGACGACATGGGGCTGGGCAAGACAGTCCAACTGCTGGCCCTGGAGCATACCTGCGCGAACAGGAGCCCGACACCGGTCCCACCCTGTTGCTGTGCCCGATGTCGCTGGTCGGCAACTGGCAGCGGGAAGCCGCAAAGTTCACCCCTGATCTGCGGGCCTACGCCCACCATGGGCGCGAGCTGCTGCGCAGTGCGGCACTGAGCGACTAGCCGGCACTGACCTGGTCCGCAAGTTCATCTGCACCGGCACGCTGGAGGAGAAGATCGACGAGATGATCGAGCAGAAGGAAGTCCTGGCCGATCTGGTGATCAGCGACGGAAGTTCCCTGCAAACATCTGGCGGCCGTGTTCCACCTGCTGGCCGAGTCCTTCGACACCGACCCCTTCGCCATCCTCGGTTGGCGCGGCCGCGACCGCGATGACCTGCTGGCAGCACTGAATGCCCTGCGCAGCGGGAGCCTGCCGGCCGCCGACCACACCCAACGAGACGGCGCAGCGGTGCCGCTGACCGAGGTAATGCCCACCTACTTCTCGCTCCAGGGCACGATCCCGCTGCGCGGTCCGGCCCAGACCCGCAGCGACTCCGTGCTGGACCAGCTACCACCACCGGGCTGGTCATTCGCGGCGAGGATCAGACCGCACCCGGTCCGGCTTGCGTTCCACAGTAGGCGCGGCGGCGGGGCGTAGCCTTACCGGCTTGTGAGGTTGCGGGACCTTGTCTACGCCGTCTACGAGCGCAGGCTGCGGCGGCAGTTGGCCGCTGGCAACCGGCCTCGCCATGTCGCAGTGATCATGGATGGGAACCGGCGGTGGGCGAAGGAAGCCGGGTTTGCTGACGTCAGTGACGGCCACCGGGTGGGGGCCGCCAAGCTGGTCGAGCTGCTCGGCTGGTGCCGGGAGACCGGTGTCGAGATCGCCACCTTCTGGCTGCTGTCCCCGGACAACCTGCGCAACCGCCCACCCGACCAGGTGGCACCGCTGTTGGAGATCATTGTTGACGTGGTCGACAAGCTGTGCGCACCGGACACCCCCTGGCGGGTGAAGGTGGTCGGTGCGCTGGACCTGCTGCCGCCGGAGATGGCGCAGCGAATCACCACCGCGGCGGCCCGGACCCGGGACCGGTCCGGGTTGACGGTCAACGTCGCGGTGGGCTATGGCGGTCGCCAGGAGATCGCCGACGCGCTGCGCAAGCTGCTCCTCAGGCACGCTGAGGCGGGGACCACGATGGAGGAGCTCGCCGAGGTGCTCAGCGTCGAGCAGATCGCCGAGCACCTCTACACCTCCGGCCAGCCCGACCCGGACTTGGTGATTCGCACCTCGGGGGAGCAGCGGCTGTCCGGTTTCCTGCTCTGGCAGTCGGCGCACTCGGAGTTCTGGTTCTGCGACGCCTACTGGCCGGCGTTCCGGAAGGTGGACTTCCTGCGGGCACTGCGCGACTACGGCGCCCGGCACCGCCGCTTCGGGTCCTGAGCTGGACTGAGGTCGGATGAGCTGTCCTGGGCCGGGTGAATGCGCTGAGCCGGTGCTGTGCATGGCGCGCGGTGGTGCCCCGGCGGCAGGCGCGCGCAGCCCCCGGGGCACCACCTGGTGCTGCGCTGCTCAGCCCACCTTGGAGAAGATGAAGTGCTGCCGGGAGTCACCCGTGTCGAAATAGGTGACGATCGGCGCGCCAGGGTGCAGCATTCCGAAGAACGGATCCCAGGCCAGGCCGCTGTTCGGGTTGATCACCTTGCGCAGCGCCGGACGGACCGGATCGACCGAGCGCGCCTGCCAGACCTGACCTGCGACATTGGTGTTGCAGGTGCCCTGGAAGATCGCGGTCGTATGCTGCTTGGACGACCCGGCCACTCCCATGCAGAGCTTGGTCGCCTCGTTCTGCAGCAGGAACGTGCCACTCGTCGGCCCAGCGAGCACCTTCCACCGTTCCCGGGCGTTGTCGTTGGCGTCGAACAAGCTGCCGAACGCGAGGGCGCCCGACTCCGGCGCCGCAATCAAGCTGTGCAGGCCATTGCGGTTGCCGATCCGGAAGATGCCACCCGGCACTGGGTCGCCCACCGCTGCTGCACTTGCCGCCGTGGGCGCCGGCACCGAGGCGGGGGTGCTGGCGGCTGCGGACAGTGGGGTCGCGAGCGCTACCGCGCTGACGGCAGCCACTGCGCCCAGCCGTGCTCGCGATCGGCGCGTGGTGGCCGCGCCGAGTCCGCGAAACGGGTTGAACCTCGAGAACATCTGTATCTCCCTCTCGTAGTGAGGACCGGCGAGTTGCCAGCCACCCGTATTGAGCTGGCGGGGGGAGACGGCGGTACTGCGCAATTCTGCGTAGCGGAGCAGTCCTGCGTTGCGGAGGAAGACACCCAGGCCTGCCCCGTAAGGTCAACGGCTATGACGGGGATGACCGATCTGGTCCGCGAGTACCTGCTGCTCGGACTGCGGTTCGACCGGCTCATCGAGGGCTTTGTCGACGCCTACACCGGTGACCCGGCGCTGCGTCGTCAGGTCACCGACGAGCCCCGGCCCGATCCGGCGGTGCTGGCCCGCAGGGCCCGGGAGCTGCGCGCCGAGCTCCCGAGCGCGGGCCTGCCCGAGCCGCGGGCTCGTTTCCTGGACGCGCACCTCACTGCGTTGGAGTGCAGCGGCCGTGCGCTGGCCGGGCAGCCGGTGGGCTTCGTGGCCGAGGTAGCGGCCTATTTCGACGTGGTCATCGAGCCGGGCGACCCCGACGTCTACCGCGCCGCGCATGCGGCGATTGATGAGCTGCTGCCGGGAGTGGGGCCGCTGGACGAGCGGATGCTCGCGCACCGGACCCGTGACGAGATCGCCCCCGACCGGCTGGAATCAGCGGTGCACGCCCTGTCCAGCGCGCTGCGCGACCGGGTGCGCAGCAGCGTCGGGCTGCCGCCTGAGGAGACCGTGCAGTACGAGGTGGTCACCGACAAGCCCTGGAGCGGGTTCAATTACTACCTCGGTGACTACCGGTCCCGGGTGGCGATCAATGCCGACCTGGGGCACCGGATGGCGAACCTGCCGCATCTGGTCGCGCACGAGTCCTATCCCGGGCATCACACCGAGCACTGCCGCAAGGAGGCTGGCCTGGTGCGGACCCAGCGCCACGCCGAGCAGACCATCTTCCTGGTGAACACCCCGCAGTGCCTGATGGCCGAGGGACTGGCCGACCTGGGGCTGCACGCGGCGGTGGGACCCGGATGGGGGCGGTGGGCCGAGGAGATCCTCGCCGATCTGGGCCTGCGGATGGACGGCGAGCTGTCCGAGAAGCTGGAGGCGGCCTCGGCCGGTCTGCCCGGGGTGCGCCAGGACGCCGCGCTGATGCTGCACGACCGCGGGGCCGACCCGGAAGACGTGCTGGCCTACCTGCGGCGGTGGCTGCTGGTTCCGGAGGCGCGGGCCAGGCAGATCCTGCGCTTCCTCTCCGACCCGCTGTGGCGCGCCTACACCACTACCTATGTGGAGGGCTACCGGCTGCTGCGCACCTGGCTGGACGCCCGTCCGCAGGCCGAACCGCTGGCTCGCCGCTACCTGCGACTGCTTGACGAGCCGCTCGTTCCGTCGGCAGTCCGGGCCGAACTGGTCAGGTGAGAATCACGCTTTCGTGGCGGTGTTAGGCACTTTTTGAGCATGCTCGGTCACGGAAACGATACGGTTGATTCACCTGGGTGGATGCCTGCTCTTGGCGGTATGCACAGGTAGCTTCGATGGCGGCGGGACGTGCCGGACGCGTCACGCCACGGGAGGCCCTGAACGTGGCTGTTGTCGATTGGGCGGGCTTATCGCCCACGGCGAGCACGGGAGGGTCGGCACCCGGCCCTCGTGGTCGGTACCGCTGAGCCCGACCAGGCGCCGCGGAGCGATCAACAGGGTCGGCCGGCCCACCGAGGGGCGAGCGTGGGTGCTGCGCTCGCCAGGGAGCTGCCTTGAATGCCTCTCGCTCATCCCGCTGCACCGTCCCCGGTATCCGGAGCTACGTGCTGGACACCTCAGTCCTGCTGTCCGACCCGTGGGCGTTGTTCCGGTTCGACGAGCACCATGTGGTGCTTCCGCTGGTCGTGATCGGGGAGTTGGAGGGCAAGCGGCACCACCCGGAGCTCGGCTGGTTCGCCCGGGAGGCGCTGCGACTGTTGGATGACCTGCGGCTCGCCCATGGCCGGCTGGACACCCCGGTGTCGATTGGCGAGCTGGGCGGCACCCTGCACGTGGAGCTGAACCACTCCGATCCGCAGGTGCTTCCCGCCGGGTTCCGCACCGAGAGCAACGACTCGCGGATCCTGGCCTGCGCGCTGAACCTGGCCGCCGAGGGCTGCGATGTCACCCTGGTCACCAAGGACATGCCGCTGCGGGTGAGGGCCGGTGCGGTCGGGCTGCCCGCCGAGGAGTACCGCGCGCAGAACGTGGTGCCATCGGGCTGGACCGGGATGACCGACGTGGAGGTCGGCTCCGCGGTGCTCGAAGCGCTCTACAAGGACGGGGTCGCCGAGCTCACCGAGCATCCGGAGATCGCTGCCCTGCCGTGCAACACCGGGCTACGCCTGCTCGCCGGGACTGCGACGGCGCTGGGCCGGATCACCGCGGACAAGCGGGCCCGCTTGGTGCGCGGGGACCGGGAGGCGTTCGGGCTGCACGGCCGCTCCGCCGAGCAGCGGGTGGCGCTGGACCTGCTGCTCGACCCCGCAGTGGGCATCGTCTCGCTCGGTGGGCGGGCCGGCACCGGCAAGTCCGCGCTCGCGCTGTGCGCCGGGCTGGAGGCGGTGCTGGAACGCGGCGCGCACCGGCGTGTCGTGGTGTTCCGCCCGCTCTACGCCGTCGGGGGGCAGGAACTCGGCTACCTGCCGGGTAGCGAGAACGAGAAGATGCAGCCCTGGGCACAGGCGGTGTTCGACACCCTCGGCGCAATCGCCTCTCAGGATGTCATCGACGAGGTGATCGACCGGGGCATGCTGGAGGTGTTGCCGCTGACCCACATCCGCGGCCGGTCGCTGCACGACAGCTTCGTGATCGTCGACGAGGCGCAGTCGCTGGAGCGCAACGTGCTGCTCACCGTGCTCTCCAGGCTGGGCAGCGGCTCTCGGGTGGTGCTCACCCACGACGTCGCGCAGCGGGACAACTTGCGGGTCGGCCGGCACGACGGGGTCGCCGCAGTGATCGAGAAGCTCAAGGGGCACCCGCTGTTCGCCCACGTCACCCTCACCCGCTCGGAGCGCTCCCCGATCGCCGCCCTGGTCACCGAGATGCTGGAGGACTACGCGCACTAACCCCCCACGGGCAGCAGGGCACGCACGGCATCGATGGTGTCGGCGTCCCGGGCGTCCTTGTCCGGCCGGTAGCGCAGCACCCGGGCGAACCGCAACGCCACTCCCCCCGGGTAGCGGGGTGAGACCTGTACCCCGTCCAGCTCGATCTCCACCACCAGCTCGGGACGCACGTGCACCACGGGCACCTCGGGACGCCCTGCCCTGTCCTCCAGCGCGATCTCCTGCAGGGTCCGGGTCTGCCAGGTGAGCAGCTCGTCGGTCAGGCCCTTGAAGGTCTTGCCGACCATCACCGGTGGCCCGCCATCCGCGTCTCGCGCGCCGAGATGCAGGTTGGACAACCAGCCGCGGCGCCGCCCGTGCCCCCACTCAGCGGCCAGCACGATCAGGTCCAGGGTGTGCGTCGGCTTGACCTTCTGCCAGGACCGGCCGCGCCGCCCGGCCGCATAAGGGGCGGACAGCGACTTCACCATCACCCCCTCGTGTCCGGCACCCAGCGCCGCGTCGAGCAACCCAGGAGCCGCTGCGGCGTCCTGCACTGAGGGAATGCGGTAGCCGTCGGCCACCGCGTCCAGCGCAGCCAGCCGCTCGGCGAGCGGGGCGTCGAGCAGATCCCGCCCGTCGGCATGCAGGCAGTCGAAGAAGAACGGCGCCAGCAGCAGATCCCGGGGTGACTCGGCGCCGAACCGGCTCATCGTCTCCTGGAACGAGCGCGGCCGCCCGTCATCGGTCAGCGCCAGCGTCTCGCCGTCGAGCACCACCGACGAGCACGGCAGCCCGCGCACCAGGTCGACCAGCTCCGGGACACTCGGGGTGATCTCGCGCAACGTCCGGGTCCACACCCGTACCTGGTCGCCGTCGCGGTGCACCTGGATCCGCGCGCCATCCAGCTTGTACTCCACCGACACCGCACCGAGCTCGGCCAGCGCGGCAGCCAGCGACTCGGCAGGGGAGGCCAGCATCGGGCGCACCGGGCGGCCCAGCTTCAGCCGGAACGCGCCGAGCGCCGCCTCGCCCCCGGCCATCGCCGCGACGGCGGTAGCGGGCAGCCCGCCGCTGAGCATGAACGCCCGGCGCACCGCGTCGGCA
>DASTLT010000225.1:0-54985 GCA_035714625.1 Pseudonocardiaceae bacterium
GACGAGACCGACCCGTCATACCCATCTGACTTGAGTACAGCGAGAAGCTCGGCGCGATCCTGTTCAGAGAGTTTCATGGAACACATTATCCACATCCGGCATAGGGATGTAAAGATCTACGTTTTATGAGACACTAGTCGGTGGGCTGCTGGGGGCGCCCGGCCAGCCGGCGACCTTCCGAGTCCTCGACCTCGGCGCCGTGCTCGGTGAGCTGCTGGCTGGCGGCGTTATGCTGGCGGGCCTGTTCCAGGGCTCGGGTCTGCTCCGGCGGGTCCGGCCGCAGCGTTGACCCCGGGACCGGGGCACCAGCCGAACCCAGTTGGTTCATCCGCTTGGGCACCGGAGCGCCCTGGTATGCCAGCGGAATCGCGTGACCATGCGCGTCGACACCGCCGAGGGGCTGGTGCACCTCGATGAACTCGCCGTGGGGAAGTCGCTTGATGATGCCGGTCTCGACGCCGTGCTCGAGGACCTCCCGGTCGGCGCGCTGCAGGCCGAGGCAGATCCGGTAGGTCACGTAGTACGCCAGCGGTGGCACCAGCAGCAGACCGATACGGCCTGCCCAGGTCGTCGCGTTCAGTGAGATGTCGAAGACGTAGGCGATGACGTCGTTGCCCCCCGAGAGCAACAGGATGGCCATGAAGCTGATCGCCATCATGCCCAGGCCACTCCGAACAGGCACATCCCGCGGGCGCTGCAGCAGGTTGTGCGGGGCGTCGTCCTTGGTGAGCTTGCGCTCGATGGCGGGATACATCAGGGCGAGACCGAACATGAGGATGGGCAGCACCATGGTCGGCCAGAACGATGCTGGAATCAGATAGTTGCCCAGGTAAAGCTCCCAGGCGGGCCACAACCGGGTGGAGCCGTCGAGCCACCCCACGTACCAGTCAGGCTGGGAAGCCGCTGATACCTGTGCGGGGTTGTAGGGACCGAAGTTCCACACCGGGTTGATCTGGAACAGGCCGGCCATGATGCAGATCACACCGATGTTCACCATGGCGAAGCCGGTCGCCTTGGTCGCGAAGATGGGCAGGATCCGCACGCCGACCACATTGCGCTCAGTACGTCCCGGCCCGGGGAACTGGGTGTGCTTCTGGTACCAGACCAGCCCGAGGTGCACCGCGATGAGCGCGAACAGGATGGCCGGAAGGATGAAAACGTGGACGATGTAGAACCGGGGGATGATCACGTCGCCGGGGAACTCGCCACCGAAGATCGCCCAGTGCGCCCAGGTACCGATGACCGGTGGCGACATCGTGATCGCTGAGATGATCCGCAGCCCGGTGCCGGAGAGCAGGTCGTCGGGCAGCGAGTAGCCGGTGAGGCCCTCCAGCCCGGCGAAGAACGCGATGAGGACGCCGATCGTCCAGTTCATCTCCCGCGGCTTGCGGAAGGCGCCGGTGAAGAAAGTCCGGAACATGTGCACCACGAGGGCCGCGACGAACAGCAGCGCGGCCCAGTGGTGCACCTGCCGGATGAACAACCCCCCGCGGACCTCGAAGGAGATCTCCAGGGTGGACTCGTACGCCCGGGACATCTCGATGCCGCGCAGGTTCTGGAAGGGGCCCTGGTACTCGACATCCTGCATCGAGGGATCGAAGAACAGCGCCAGGTAGGTGCCGGAGAGCAGCAGCACGATGAAGCTGTTCAGCGCGATTTCCCCGAGCATGAACGACCAGTGCGTCGGGAAGACCTTGTTAATCTGCCGCCGCAGCCCGGCTGCCAGGTGGAACCGCTGGTCAAGCTCGTTGGCGGCGGTGGCCACCTGGGCCGCCGCCCCGGTCGGCGTCGTGCTCGCGCTCATGACTTCCGCTCCCAGAAAGCCGGCCCCACTGGTTCGATGAAGTCACCCTTGGCGTAGAAGTATCCCTCATCATCGACGTCGATGTGCAGTTGGGGCAGCGCCCGGGTGGCCGGACCGAAGATCGGCTTGGCGTACTGCAACATGTCGAACTGCGACTGGTGACACGGGCAGAGCAGGCGGGCGGTCTGCGACTCGTACAGCGACGCGGGGCAGCCCAGGTGGGTGCAGATCTTCGAGTAGGCGTAGAAGTCGCCGTAGTTGAAGTCGACCTGGCCCTTGCGCTTGACCACCTGGACGGCCTGCTCGGGCCGCAGCCGGATGAGCATGACCGGGTTGTCCGACGCCTTCAGTGCCTCGTGGGCCTGCTCTGCGGTCCAGGACTTCTTGTAGGGGAACACGGTCGCGATGCTGCCCGCTGCGAGGTCCTCAGGGCGGGCCAGGGTGACCTCGTGGTGCTCGTAGCGCAGGTACACCGGCTCGCCATGGTCGGAATGCCAGCCCGTAGTCCACAGCGCGGCGCGATCTCCGCCCCGCCACGGGTTGCGCACCAACCCACCCAGGACGAGGACCCCCGCGCCCACTCCGAACGCACCGGCGCCCAAGCCGGCTGCCCGCTTGATCGCGGACCGGCGCCCCAGACCGCTGCGGACCGCGCTGTCGGTCAGGATCGCGGCGGTGGTCGCCCGGTCGACCGCGGAGGAAGGACCGACGTGCCGCTGTTGCACCGCGGTCTCGTGCGGCAAAAGCTGCTTGGCGTACGTGACGGTCCCGGCACCGACAGCGAACACCGCTACCCCGAACAGCACGCCGACGATCGGCGTGTAGAGCAGGTAGAGCAGGTGCTGGTGGTCGGGGCTGGCGGGCGGGGCGTACTCCCAGGGCCAGAACAGGTACGCCACCACCGCGCCGAGTGCGGTGAGTGCGGCCACGACGAACCAGAGCGCGACCCGGCGCTCGGTGCGCTTCTCCGCCCGGGTACCGGGAATTGGGAAAGGGTCCTCGCGGTGCACGAGGGTCACCCCGTCGAGCGCCAGACCCAGTCGGACTAGTTCGTCCTGGCTCAACTTGGCCAGGTCCGCATCGCTCGGGAGCCTACCGGGAGGCCCGTCGTGGCCACTCATGCCTTTGCTCCGACCCACAGTGTGACGGCGATCAGCGCCGAGATACCAATGATCCAGGCCACCACGCCCTCGGAAATCGGCCCGTAGCCACCAAGGGAGTAGCCGCCTGGATTGTTGCGCTCACCCCTGATCGACTCAAGATAGGCGATAATGTCTCGTTTCTCCTCCAGGGTCAGCTGCCGATCGGAGAACTTCGGCATATTCTGCGGCCCAGTGAGCATCGCGGTATACATCTGCTGCTCATTCACGTCCTTGATCGCAGGCGCGAACTTGCCGGATGACAGCGCGATGCCACGCCCGGTGAATTGATGACAAGATGCGCAGTTGAGCCGGAACAAGTCGCCTCCGCGGGCCGGGTCACCGCCGCCGAGATTGCCCTGCGGCACTCTCGGCCCCCCCCCGTTGGCCTGCACGAAGGCACCCAGGGCGTCGATCTCCTCGGGGTCGAACTTGACTGGCTTCTCGGTGATCTGGGCCTCCTGGCGTGCTGCCGGCATCCGACCGGTGGAGACCTGGAAGTAGACCGCAGCCTCGCCGACGCCGATCAGGCTGGGCCCCCGGCCGGGGACTCCCTGCAGGTTAGGCCCGTGACAGCTGATGCAGGCGTTGTTGTAGAGCTGCTCGCCCTGGCGGACCAGCGCCGGGTCGTCCTGTGCCTGGGCCACCTGTGGTTGCGGGGCGAACGCGGTGTACAGCCCGCCCGCGGCGAGCAGTGCGATGGAGAGCGCGAGCAGCCCGGACACCCGGCGGCGCAGCCGGCTGCGAGCCCCCTTGGTCGATCGGGTGGGGCTCGATCCCCTTGGCTTCGCCTCGGTGGGGCTCGATCGGCCTTCGGGCTTGATGTCGGTCATCGGTGTGGGCTACCCCTGCTGTCGAGGTCTGTTTCGGTGCTGGGTGGTCGGATCGGAACGGGCTAGGGCAGGAAGTAGATGGTGGCGAAAAGACCGATCCACACCACATCGACGAAGTGCCAGTAGTACGAGACGACGATTGCGGCGGTGGCCTGCGCCGGGGTGAACTTGCTCAGCTTGGTCCGGATGATGAGGATGATGAATGCGATCAGACCGCCGGTCACGTGCAGGCCGTGAAACCCGGTGGTGAGGTAGAACACGGTGCCGTAGGCTCCGGATGGAATCGTGACGCCCTCGTGGATGAGGCTGCGGTATTCGTTCGCCTGACCCAGCACGAAGAGCGTGCCCATGACCAGTGTGATCAAGTACCAGAGCCGCAGCCCGAAGACGTCGCCCTGCTCGGCCTTGAATACCCCCCACTGGCAGGTGAACGAGGACGACACCAGGATGATGGTGACCACCAGTGCATAGGGCACGTCAAGGTGGATCGGCTCTCCGGTGGACTCGAGGATCGGGGGCCAGGGGCCGTCGCTGTGTGCCTTCACCGTGAAGAACATGGCGAACAGACCGGCGAAGAACATCAGCTCGCTGGACAGCCACACGATGGTGCCGACGCTGACCATGTTGGGCCGGTTCAGCGAGTGCACCCGTTGGCTGATCGAGGGCGCTGCCAGGCTGGACGAGGAGGTCACATCGAGCATTATGACCAAAGGCGTCTGGCCCGGCCCGGCCGGGGGCGGCTGAAGGCGCGCCGCTGGCGGTGGCCCGGACCAGCGGTGACCTCCTGGATGCGCGCAGCGGCGAGCTGGATGCGCGCAGGGGCGAGTGCCTCGCGGGGACCACCGGCCGGTGGAGTGATTGCCTGACGGCGATCGTTTGCCGTTGTCGGCACCCTGGGCGCCCGGAGCTACCATCCTTGCTACTGCCTGTGGGACCAAACCTGCCCGGCGGATCCGACCTGGCTGCCCGCGTCCCGCCGGACGCCGACACGGAGGACCTGCGACCACCCGATGAACGCTGCCAGCGGCACCACCACAGTCCTGGTCTTCAGCCACCGGCCGGGGGTGCGTGAGGCCATTATCACAGCGGTCGGACGGCGTCCTGCGCCCGATCTCGACCGACTGGACTACCTCGAGGCCGGGACGATCGCCGAGGTACTGGCGGCGGTCGACGCTGGCGGCGTGGATCTCGCGATCCTGGACGGCGAGGCCCAGCCCACCGGCGGGATGGGGCTGTCCCGCCAGCTCAAGAACGAGATCCAGCAGTGCCCGCCGATCATCGTCGCGGTGCAGCGCAAGGACGACCGCTGGCTGGCGGTCTGGTCGCAGGCCGACGCGGTGATCGTGCACCCGCTGGACCCGCTGACTGCTGCCGAGACCGTGGCCGAGGTGCTGCGCGCACACCGGCTGCCGGTGGCGAACGGTTGCGGACGCGCGACATGACCAACTGGCCCGCGCTGCTCACCCGTCTGATCGCCGGGACGGATCTGGAGGCCGGTGACACGGCGTGGGCGATGAATCAGGTGATGTCCGGTGCGGCGACGCCGGCCCAGGTGGCTGCGTTCCTCGTGGCGCTGCGGGTCAAGGGCGAGACGCCGGCCGAGCTCGCCGGATTGGCTAACGGCATGCTGTTGCACGCCCGCCGGGTGCAGGTGCCCGGCCGGGCCATTGACGTCGTTGGCACCGGAGGTGACCGATCTCACACCGTGAACATCTCCACGATGGCTGCCCTGGTCGCTGCTGCGGCCGGTGCGCCGGTGGTCAAGCACGGCAACCGCGCGGCCTCCTCCCAGTGCGGCACCGCCGACGTGCTTGAGGTGCTAGGGGTGGCGATCGACCTGGGGCCCGAGGAGGTGACGCGGTGTGTCACCGAAGTGGGCATCGGGTTCTGCTTCGCGCCGGTGTTCCACCCCGCGATGCGGCACGCGGCCGGGCTACGCCGCGAGATCGGCGTCCCCACCGCGTTCAACTTCCTTGGCCCGCTGACCAACCCGGCTCAGCCGGATGCTGGCCTCGTGGGCTGCGCGGATGCGCGGATGGCGCCGGTGATGGCCCAGGTACTAGCCGACCGCGGGGTCACCGCGTTGCTGGTCCGCGGCGATGACGGGCTGGACGAGATCACCACGACGACCACCACCTCGGTGTGGGTCATCGGCAGTGGGGCGGTGCGGTGGGAGCGGCTGGACCCAGCCGATCTCGATGTGCCGCCCGCCCGGCCCGAAGCGCTCCGCGGGGCGAACGCCGCGAGCAATGCCGAGGTGGTGCGCCGACTGGTCGCCGGCGAGCCCGGCCCGGTGCGTGATGCTGTGCTGCTCAACGCGGCAGCCGCCCTGGTCGCGCACCGGGGGCCCACCGATGATCTGGTTACCGACCTTGCTGGCGAGCGAGAGCGTGGCGCCGAGGCCGTGGACTCGGGCGCGGCGGCCGCGTTGCTGGAGCGGTGGGCGAAGCTCACCACCGAGCTGTCCCCTGCCCGGAGCTGAGGGGTTAGGGGCTCTTCAAGAGCTACCAACCCAGCACGATCGCCACGAGGGTCATGCGGATCTGCCGGCGGCGAGTTGCTCGGCGACAGCGGTGGTATCCCTCGGCTCGCCAGACCAGGGTCACCGAACGGTTCCGGGCGGCTAGCCTGACCGGCGTGCCCGCGACGCATTCGCCGGCCGGGCCGGACGAAGCGGATCCCGCGGAACTCCCCGGCGGCGAGACCACTGATGCCGCTGCGCGGTCTGACCTGCCCACCGCCCCCGCAGGAGCGCCGTTACCTGCGGTGGATTGGGACGCTCTACCGGAAGCTGTGCGGTGGCGGCTGGCCGATATCGCAGCGGTGGCGGTAGCCGGCATTCCGAGTTCGGATATGCCCGCCGCGGTGCGCCCGGTCGCCCGGTTCGCCCCGGCAAAGCGGGCCCGCCGGGGAGGTCCCCTGCTGCTCGCTGGCTTGCGGGATTCAACGACGTTCCGTACGGCGGTCATCGAATGGGCACGCACCCACCGGCCCGAGGTGCTTGACCTTACTGCGCCAGACATGGCGTCCGCTGCGGCGGCAGCAGTACTCCTGGGAGCACCGGATGCCGGGGAGCGGATTGCCGCGGTGGCCCGCCGTAGCTCCGGCGCGCAGCTTCGGACCGAGCGGGACGCGGCGCTGGCCAAGGTGGACCGGTTGGTCGAGGAGAACCAACGGCTACGCCGGGAACTGGACGCCGCCACGTCAGCGGCGCGGCGCGCCGGTGCCGCCGGCGACGCCGACGCCGACCGGCTGCGCACCCGGCTCCGCGAGCAGGGCATACGGCTGCGTCAGGCGCTGGACCAGGCCGACCAGCTTGCGGCTGCCCGTGACGCCGAGCTCAGCGAGGTCCGGCGGACCTTGGCGGAGGTGGAGGCGCAACGGGACCGTGAGCGGGACCGCGCCGAGCTGGCGAGCAGGCGGGCGGAGCGGGCGGTGGCCGAGGCGGAGACGGCCCGCCAAGCCGTGCGGGAGGCACGGGCGGCCGATGAGGTGCGGCTGAGGCTGCTGGTGGACACCGTCGCCGGCGCTGTCAGCGGGCTGCGTCATGAGCTGGCGCTGGGTGAGCACGCACCTTCGGGCGGACTCCGGCCGGCTGATCTGGTCAGTGGGGGGAGTCCACTGAGCAAGGTGTCCGATCAGGTAGCCGACCCCGCGACGTTGGACCGGTTGCTCGCGCTGCCCATGGTGCATCTGGTGGTGGACGGTTACAACGTCACCAAGACTGGCTATCCCGACCTCACGCTGTCCGACCAGCGGGATCGGCTCACCGGCCAGCTCGCCGCACTGGCGGCCCGGACCGGCGCAGAGATCACCGTGGTGTTTGACGGGGCTGCGGTGGTCGCCGTGCCCATCACCACCTCCCGCGGGGTCCGCGTGTTGTTCTCCGACCCGGGGGTGCTGGCCGATGACGTCATCCGGGCCTTGGTGGCGGCGGAACCCCGGGGCCGGCCGGTGGTGGTCGGCACATCCGACCGAGCTGTCGCCGAGGCGGTGCGCCGTTGCGGGGCATATCCGGTGTCCGCTGCGGTGCTGCTCGCCCGTCTGAGCCGGAGCTGACCCAGCCGGTCGGGCCCAGAACGCAACAAAGACTCCGGACTGTCAGTGCCATGTCCTACCGTCCGCTGAGACGAGATCACTAGCGAGACGGGAGCCGACATGATCGTGGACTGTGACCGCTGCGCGGTCCGTGGCAATGCCTGCGGGGATTGTGTCATCACCGTGCTGCTCGGGGCGCCCCCGGGCGGCCTGCATCTGGACCGTGCCGACTGGAGCGCACTGGACACCCTGGCAACGGCCGGCATGGTGCCCCGGCTGCAACTGGTGGAATGCGAGGACGCTGGCGAGGCACGCCAGATCAGTGCCCGGGTCGCTGATCCCCACTGCGCTGAACGGTCAGTACCGGAGGCCCAGCGGCCGGATCGGCAGGTTGGGTGATCGGTTGAGCCGAAGATCAGGGGAGCGTCGGGCGCGTTGATCGCGCAGCGTCGACACTTCGTCCATTCGCCGCCGTGCCAGCGGTGGACAGCTACTGGTGACCTTTCGTAATCTTCCCGAGACATTGCGGTAGGTGCCACCCAGACCGGGCGGCAACGCAGGTCGCCGCCGAATCGGCTGAGTCGGGAAGTCGAACCGGGGACCCATTTCTTTCGGGGTGAATCCGGGTGGGCACGTCCACCCGGTAGGGCTTGCTTGCTCACTTCCGGCCCGAACCCGTCAGCTAACCCGGCAGGCGGTCTGGAGGGAAGAGGAGACCGACGCGACGTGTCGTCGCACCGCCTGAATCGCAGGGTCCGTGGCGCAATGGCTGCGGCTGCCGTCGCTGCCCTTGTCACCTTGATTCCTGCCCCGGCCACCGCCGATCCCTCGTTGCCCGGGGATGCCCCGACGGCGGTACGGCAGCTCGCCGAGCTGAACCGGAAGGCTGAGGTGCTCACCGAGAAGTGGCACTTCGCCCGGGACCAACTGGATGCCCGCCGAGCTGAGTTGGAGCGCGCCCGGGCTGATGCGTCCGCCGCCAACGCTGCGGGGGAGCAGGCCAGGGCGATTCAGCACGAGTACCGCGGCCAGGTCGACCGGCTGACCAATGCCTCGTTTCAGGGTGCGCGCCTCAACCGGCTCTCTGCCTTGCTGGTCAGTGACTCCCCGCAGGAGTTCCTGGACCAGATGTCGGCGCTGGATGTGCTCGCGACCGACAACAAGGAGGCCCTGGACCGCCTGACCGGCGCCGTCACCCAGGCCGAGCAGGCCGAGCGCGCGGCGAGCGACGCGACAGCCCGCGCCAGTCAGGCCGAGCAGGACGCGGCGCGGCTGGAGGGCGATCTGACCCGCGCCCGCGACGAGATGGACCGTCAGATCGAGCTGGTGCAACGGCGCCTCGACCAGCTCAACGGCGCAGAGCGGGCCTCGTACACCTCGGTGGGTGACATCGATGTCCCCATTGACGTGGTCGGTAGTGGGGTTGCGGCTGAAGCGCTGCGCGCTGCGTTGACCCGGCAGGGCCTGCCGTACGTCTACGGCGCCGAGGGCCCGCACGCCTTCGACTGCTCGGGCCTGGTGAAGTGGTCCTTCGCCCAGGCCGGCATGTCGGGGCTGCCCCACTCCAGCCGCCAGCAGGCGCAACTGGGCCGCAGCGTCAGCCGGGGAAAGCTGCAACCGGGTGACCTCATCGCCCTGTACTCACCGGTAAGTCATATTGGTATCTATGCCGGAAATGGCCGTTACGTGAACGCGCCGCAGTCCGGTGATGTGGTGAAGGTCGCGCCGGTGCCGTGGGGCGAGGTCACCGCAATGCGCCGAATCGGCTGAACACCCCCGGACGCGGCCGGCTACTCTGCCGCCGTGCCACGGACCCTGCTGGTGAGCAATGACTTCCCGCCCCGTGCCGGTGGCATCCAGGCTTACCTGCACGCACTGGCCCGGGCGCTGCCCGAGGATGAGCTTGCCGTCTACGCGCCGGACTGGCCGGGCGCGGCTGCCTTCGACGCGGGGTTGCCGTTCCCCGTCGTCCGGCACCCGGGGACGCTCATGCTGCCCACCCCTGTGGTGACACGACGTGCTGCCGAGCTGCTGCGGGAGCTGCGCTGCGAGACCGTCTGGTTCGGTGCTGCCGCTCCGCTGGCGCTGCTGGGTCCGGCATTGCGGCAGGCAGGCGCGCGACGGGTGGTGGCAAGCAGCCATGGCCATGAGGTGGGCTGGTCGATGCTGCCCCCCGGTCGGATGGTGCTGCGCCGGATTGGCGCGGATGCTGATGTGGTCACGGTGGTGAGCCGTTACACCCGTCGCCGGGTCGCCTCAGCGTTCGGTCCGGAGGCTGCCCTCGAGCTGCTGTCTCCAGGGGTGGACGCCACCACCTTCCGCCCGGATCCGGCTGCGCGGGCGGAGATCCGGCGACGTTACCGGTTGGGGGAAGCCCCGGTGGTGCTGTGTGTGTCTCGCCTGGTGCCCCGCAAGGGGCAGGACGTGCTGGTCAGGGCACTGCCCGCGATCCGCCGGCAAATCCCGGGGGCAGTGCTGCTGCTCGTGGGAGGTGGGCCTCGGCTTACCGGGCTTCGCCGGCTGGCACGGTCCTGCGGGGTCGCCGATGCAGTGCTGTGCACCGGGGCCGTGCCATGGTCCCAGCTCCCGGCGCACTATGCCGCCGGGGACGTCTTCGCGATGCCCTGCCGAACCCGAGGCAAGGGGCTGGACGTCGAGGGGTTCGGCCTGGTGTTCCTCGAGGCTGCCGCTACCGGCTTGCCGGTGGTGGCCGGAGACTCCGGGGGCGCGCGGGAGACCGTCCGCCCCGGCGACACCGGTGAGCTGGTGGACGGCCGGGACGTGGCAGCGGTGGCACGGACGGTGCTGGCTTTGCTGACCGACCCGGACCGGGCGGCGGCGATGGGCGATCGCGGGCGCCGCTGGATGCAGCAGGACTGGAGCTGGCCGCGCCGCGGGCGGCTGCTCGCGCAACTCGTGAGTGCGTAACCGTTACGCACTCACGAGTAGAGGGCGTCGATCTCGGCGGCGAAGTCCTTGGCCACCACAGCACGCTTGAGTTTGAGGGTCGGAGTGAGCTGGCCCTCGTGCTCGGTGAAGTCGACGGGCAGTACCCGGAACTTGCGGATCGTCTCAGCCTTCGAGACGGCCTTGTTCGCCTCGTCTACCGCCTGCTGCACCTCGGCGAGCAGGTCCGCGTCGTCCACCAGGTCACCGGCTGTGCTGCCTGCGGGCTTGCCACGCTCAGCGCACCAGGCGGGCAAGGTTTCGGCATCAAGGGTCACCAGGGCCGCGATGAACGGCTGCCGGTCGCCGACCACCATGCATTGGCTGATCAACCGGTGCGCCCGGATCCGGTCCTCCAGTACGGTGGGGGCCACGTTCTTGCCCGCTGCAGTGACGATGAGCTCCTTCTTGCGACCGGTGATCCGCAGGAAGCCGTCCTCATCCAGCGCGCCGAGATCACCGGAGTGGAACCAGCCGTCGACCACGGCTTCCGCAGTGGCCTGCTCGTTGTGCCAGTAGCGGCGCAGCACACCGGGGCTTTTGATCAGCACCTCACCGTCGTCGGCGATCCTGATCGTCACCCCGGCCACCGGCTGGCCCACGGTACCAATCTTCATGCGGTCCTGGGTGTTCACCGTGGACGCGGCACTCGTCTCGGTCAGTCCATAGCCTTCCAGCACCGGCAGCCCGATTCCGCGGAAGAAATGCCCGAGCCGTTCCCCCAGCGGAGCGCCCCCGGAGACCGCCGCGACGCACCGGCCGCCGAGCACCGCGCGCAGCTTGGCGTAGACCAACTGGTCGAACAGGGCGTGCTTGGCCCGCAGCAGCACCCCGGCGCCCCCGGTGTCCTGAGCGCGGCTCCACGCGACGGCGACCGCCTCGGCGGCGTCGAAGATCCGGCCCTTGCCGGTGGCGTGCGCCTTCTGCCGCGCCGAGTTGTAAACCTTCTCGAACACCCGCGGTACCGAGAGCACGAAGGTGGGTCGAAACTCGGCCAGCTCGGCGACCAGGTTCTGCACGTCCGGGGTATGCCCAAGGGTGATCCGCCCGTAGACCGCGCAGCACTGGATGATGCGGGCGAACACGTGGGCCAGGGGCAGGAACAGCAGCATCGAGTTGCCCGGCTGCATCAGCCGGGGGAAGGCTCCCAGGGCGGCCCGGGTCTGGGCGAGCAGGTTGCGATGGGTGAGCTCGCAGCCCTTGGGGCGCCCGGTGGTTCCTGAGGTGTAGATCAGCGTCGCCTGATCCTCGGCCCCGACGGTGGCCGCGCGTTCCCGCACGGCGTCATCGCTCACCCCGGCCCCGAGCGCGGTGAGCTCGTCACTCGCCGCCGCCGAGCCATCGCCGCCGGGGGCCGGGTCGATCTGCCACACACTTGCCAGCTCTCCGAGCCGGTCCACCAGCCCCTGCACCATCTCCCGGTGCCCGGCGGTCTCGACCACGATCGCCTTGGCCCCGGAGTCGGACAGGATCCACTCCACCTGCTCAGGGGAGGATGTCTCGTAGATTGGCACCGTGGATCCGCCGGCCGCCCAGATCGCGTAGTCCAGCAGGGTCCACTCGTAGCGGGTCTTGGACAGCAGCGCAACCCGGTCCCCGCGCCCGATACCCGCTGCGATGAGTCCCTTGGCGACGGCGCTCACCTGGTCAGCGAAGTCTCTTGCGGTGATGTCGGCCCAGCCGCCGTCCACCCGGCGCCGGAAGCTGACGGCGCTGGCGAACCGCTCGGCGTTCGCCCACACCACATCGGTGAGATTCTCCTCGTCGGCCACCGTGGTGGTGGCGCGGACCGTGAACTCCTGCACGAAGACCTCCCGGTCTGGTTTTCCAGGTACGCCTGGTGAGACACCTGTCGCTGGCAGCCAGTGCTCATTATCGAACGTATCGCGGCTCGCGTTTCACCCCACAGGCTGGGGCGTGCCCGAATTGCCGGAATACCACCCGTCCGGCCGGTCGCCCCTCACCGTTCTGGCGCTACTGGCTGCGCCTCGATGTCGCGGGTGGTGACCACGCCCCGCGGTGAGCATCCCGGTAGCCTGCCGACATGGCCGATCAGTCCACCCAGTCCATCGTCATCAACGCCGAGCCCGAGAAGATCATGGACGTGATCGCTGACTTCTCCGCCTACCCGGAGTGGGCCTTAGGCGTGAAGAAGGCGGAAGTCATCACCCCCGGCGGCGAAGGGCGCGCCGAACGGGTGCGCTTTTTGCTGGACGCTGGCGTGGTCAAGGACGAGTACGTGCTCGCCTACACCTGGTCGGCTGACCGGCTGGCGGTGAGCTGGGAGCTGGTGAAGGGCCAGATGCAGAAGGCGCAACGCGGCTCCTACGTCCTGGAGCCGAGCGACGGGTCGACCAAGGTGACCTACAGCCTCACGGTAGATCTGGCCATCCCGATGATCGGGATGTTCAAGCGCAAGGCCGAGCGGGTGATCATGGACACCGCTCTCAAGGAGCTTAAGCGCCGCGTGGAGAACTAAAGAAGCTGTTCGGGAGGCCGCAGGGTGCGTGTCGTGCTCTTTGCCGGTAAGGGTGGAGTCGGCAAGACCACCCTCGCTGCGGCCACTGGTGCCGCATTGAGTGCCGCCGGGCGAAAGACCCTGGTGGTGGCCACTGGTGCGGCCCACTCGCTCGCCGATGCGCTGGACGTGCGGCTGAGCCCGGAACCGGCCGAGGTGGAGGAGGGGCTCTTCGCCGCCGAAGTGGACACCCGGGCGCTGCTCGGTGGTGCCTGGCCCACCCTGCGCCCCCACCTCAGCACCCTGTTGGCCGGGGCCGGAGTGGACGAGGTGATCGCCGAGGAGCTGACCGTGCTCCCCGGGTTCGAGGAGTTACTGGCGCTTTCCGAGGTGCAGCGGATGGCGCGAACCGGGCCCTGGGAGGTGGTGATCGTGGACTGCGGTCCCACCGCTGGGGCATCGCGGCTACTGGCCCTGCCCGAGATCGGGGCCCGTTATCTGGAGCGGTGGTACCCCACCCACCGCCGGATGGTGCGCGGGATGCTCGCCGGCCTGGCCGGGCCGAGCCCGTCAGGGCGGCACTGGGACGCCACCGTCAACGCGCTGAACCGGCTGGCCGAGCACTTGGAGTCGTTACGGTCGTTGGTGAACGATCCCACGACCACCTCCGTGCGGCTGGTGCTGACCCCGGAGCAGGTGGTGGCCGCGGAGACCCGAAGGTCGGTCACCGCGCTGGCGTTACAGGAGATCCGGGTGGACGGGCTGCTCGGCAACCGGCTGGTACCTGCGCTGCCCGCCACGGCGCGAGGACCAGCAGCCCACTGGATGCGCGCCCGGCGCCGGGAACAGGACGAGGTGCTGGCCGCGCTCCGTGCCGAGCTGCCCGGCCTGCCAGTGCGTGCCGTACAGCACCGAGCCGTCGAACCGGTGGGGCTCGCGGCGCTTCGTGCGCTGTCCGCCGACCTCGGCGCCCCCGATGACCCGGTGCTCGACTGCACCGCCACCGGACCCCCGGTCCCCCTGCTTGCCGTGACCCACGCCGGCGGTTCCGGCCTGGACAGCGAGTACCAGTTGCGGATCTCGTTGCCGTTGCTGACCATCGCAGACGTGGAGCTGTCCCGGGTGGACGACGATCTCGCCGTCACCGCGGCGGGTCATCGCCGGATGCTGCGGCTGCCTTCGGTGCTGCGGCGCTGCACGCTCAGCGCAGCGGAGGTGGACTGCGCCGGTCTGCTCGTGCGGTTCCGGCCCGATCCCGCGGTGTGGATGAGGTGAGCACGCCGGGGCTGACCATCGGGGTGGACGTCGGCGGAACCAGCGTGCGGGCCGGGGTGGTGGACGGCGCCGGGATGGTGCAGGACATCAGGCACGCGACCACCCCGGCCGGGGCGCAGGCGCTCGAGGACGTCATCGTGGGTCTGGTGAGCGAGCTGGGCGCCGCGTACCACGGGGTGCGCGCAATCGGGCTCGCGGTGGCCGGTTTTGTGACCGCGGACCGCAGTCAGGTCGGGTTCTGCCCGCACCTGGCCTGGCGCGGCGTCCCGGTCGCCGACCGGATCGAGCGCCGGCTCGGCCTCCCGGTGGTGCTCGAGCACGACGCGAACGCTGCCGCCCTGGCTGAGCACCGTTACGGCAGGATGCGCGACGGCGGGGTCGCTGTGCTGGTGCTGCTGGGCACCGGAATCGGCGGGGCGCTGCTGGTGGATGGTGCGCTGTTCCGGGGCGCGCACGGGGTGGCACCCGAGCTGGGTCACCTGCGGCTGGTGCCCGACGGGCGGCCCTGCGCGTGCGGTAAGCGTGGCTGCTGGGAGCGCTACTGCAGCGGGACCGGCCTGGTGAGCACCGCACTGGAGCTGCTCGCCCAGCGGCCTGGCGCCCGGACTGCGTTGGCCCAGGAGGCGAGCGGGAATCCGGGCGGGCTCTCCGGTGCGCAGGTGGTGCGGGCGGCCCGCGACGGCGACCCGGTGGCCCTGCAGGCCATGGTCGAGCTGGCCCGCTGGCTCGGCGAGGGTCTCGCGTTGCTGGCCGACGTCTACGACCCCGAGCTGGTGGTGATCGGGGGTGGAATGGCGCAGTCCGCTGCGCTGTTCCTGGAGCGGGCACGGGCGCACTATGCAGCCTCGGTGACCGGAGCGGGATACCGGACACTGGCCCACGTCCGCACCGCGCAACTCGGCACCGAGGCCGGCATCGTGGGAGCCGCGCTGCTCGCCCGGTCGCGGTCCTCCGGCTCCTGAGGCTTTCAGCCCAGTCCTAACAGCTCCTATAGCTGAGCCCCGTCGTCCCAGCCCTCCCGCGGGGGGCCGCCACGCAGCCCGAACACCAGGGCGCCGATCCCGACGGTGATGGCCAGCAGGCCCAGCGGGGTGGCCACGCTCTCGCCCAGCTCCAGCAAACTGGGCTGGACCAGCAGCAGCACCCCGACGGCGAGCAGCAGCATGCCGCCGAGGGTCCGGGGATGGGGCACCGGCAGCGGGGGCGGTTCCGGTGGCTGGTAGTGACCCTCATCGTCAGCCGGTCGGGGTATGCCGGCCAGCGCGGCGACCGCAGGCTCCTCGGGAAGGGGATCGGTGTCGGCCGGCCAGCGGGGTGCGTCCGGCTCGGCCCGCCAGTTCGCGATGATGCCGGCGAAGACCGCGTCGGTGTCCTCGGCGCCGTCGCGCCGCGCCGCGTCGCGGTCGGGCTCTTCGGGATCGGGGACGGCTACCACCAGGACACCACCCCTTAGGCTTGGCCGGGCTCGCTGCAGAGGTGACGGTACCTGGCCCGGGCGGCTGCTGCGCAAGACCGCGGAGCCGCCGGGTGCGTGATGGGTAGGGTCGAACCGGGACGTTGTGTCCTCAAGACTGCGCTCCGTAGGCTTGCCGGGGTGGGTGAGGAAGGATTGGTGGGTGTTCTACTGGCTGCTCAAGCACCTGCTCCTCGGCCCGTTGTTGCGGTTGACGTGTCGCCCCCAGGTCCGGGGGGCTGAGCACGTTCCGGCCCACGGCGGGGCCATCCTGGCCAGTAACCACCTCGCGGTCGCCGACTCGTTCTTCCTCTCCCTGGTGGTGCCCCGCCGGGTGACCTTCCTGGCCAAGGGCGAGTACTTCACCTCCCCCGGCGTGCGCGGGTGGCTCAAGCGGCAGTTCTTCAGCGCGGCCGGTCAGGTACCGATCGACCGCTCCAGCGCCTCGGCCGCGCAGGCCGCGCTCAACACCGGTGTGCGGTTGCTGGCCGAGGGGCACCTGCTCGGGATCTACCCGGAGGGCACCCGCTCCCCGGACGGCCGGTTGTACAAGGGCAAGACGGGCGTGGCCCGGCTGACGCTGCAGGCCGGGGTACCGGTGATCCCAGTCGCCATGATCGGAACCGACAAGGTAAACCCGATCGGCTCCAAGATGTGGCGTCCGCATCCGGTCGAGATCCGTTTCGGTGCCCCGCTGGACTTCTCCCGTTACGAGGGGCTGGCCGGTGACCGGTTCGTCGAGCGGTCCATGGTCGATGAGATCATGTATTCCTTGATGGAGCTCTCTGGTCAGGAGTACGTCGACATCTACGCCTCCTCGGTCAAGGAGCGTGCGGCCGCCCGCCGGCGCCCGGCACTCAGCAAGTCGTGATCGGTCGGCGACCGGGCACGCTCGGGCAGATCAGCGAGGGCGAGGGGCGGGTCTAGGTGCGGTTTTTCTACGACTGCGAGTTCATCGAGGACGGTGACACCATCGAGCTGATCTCGATCGGGGTGGTGGACGAGCAGGGCCGGGAGTACTACGCGGTGTCCACCGAGTTTGACCCGGAGCGGGCCGGTGAGTGGGTACGGGCGCACGTGCTGCCCAAGCTGCCGCCGCCCGCCGATCCGGCCTGGCGCTCGCGGGCCGCCATCCGCGAGACGCTCCTGGCGTTCCTCACCGCGTCCGGTGAGGAGGTGGAGCTGTGGGCCTGGTTGGCCGCCTACGATCATGTCGCCCTGGCTCAGTTGTGGGGCCCGATGCCCGCTCTGCCGCGGGCACTGCCCCGCTTTACCCGGGAATTGCGGCAGCGCTGGGAGGATGCCGGCAAACCGGCCTTGCCGTCGCCGCCGAGCGACGCGCATGATGCGCTGGCCGATGCGCGGCACAACCTCACCCGATGGCGGGTGATCGAGCAGCACCGCTCGGCGCGGGTGGGTCACGGCTGAGTCACGCAGCTTGCTGTACCGATCAAGCCGTGCCACCCTCAGGTCCATCCACAACGACTAATCTCATAACAGGGCAGATCGGGAGGGGAAATCGACATGCGCATCGGCGTGCTCACCGGTGGTGGTGACTGCCCGGGACTCAACGCGGTGATCAGAGCCGTGGTGCGCAAGGGCACCGAGGTCTATGGCTCCGAGATCCTCGGATTCCGGGACGGCTGGCGAGGCCCGCTGCAGGGACTGGTCCAGCCGCTCGGGCTGGACGACGTGGAGGACATCCTCCCGCTCGGCGGCACCATCCTGCGCACCTCGCGCACCAACCCCTACCGCAACGGCGGCGCCGAGCAGGTCAAGCGGACCCTTGCCGAGCACCGGGTGGACGCACTGATCGCGATCGGCGGTGAGGACACCCTCGGAGTGGCGCGCCGGCTGAACGAGGACGGCGTCTTCGTGGTCGGCGTGCCGAAGACCATCGACAACGATCTGGGCGCCACCGACTACACCTTCGGGTTCGACACCGCGGTGCACATCGCGACCGAGGCGATCGACCGGCTGCGCACCACCGCGGAGTCGCACCGCCGGGCAGCGGTGGTGGAGGTGATGGGCCGGCACGCGGGCTGGATCGCATTGCACTCCGGGATGGCCGGCGGAGCCAATGTCATCCTGGTGCCCGAGCAGCCCTTCTCCGTGCAGCGGGTCATCCACTGGGTGCAGCGGTGCTTCGATCGGGATGCCGCCCCGATCGTCGTGGTGGCCGAGGGTGCCGTGCCCGAGGATGGTGCGGAGGTACTGGCCGCCGGCGAGGTCGACGCCTTCGGTCACCGCCGGCTCGGCGGTGTCGGCATCTGGTTGGCCGACGAGATCGCCAAGCGCACGGGTACCGAGTCCCGTGCTGTGGTGCTGGGGCACATCCAGCGCGGCGGCACGCCCACCGCCTACGACCGGGTGCTGGCCACCCGGTTCGGGGTGCACGCCGTCGACGCCGTGCATGAGGGGGACGCCGGGGTGATGGTCGCGCTGCGCGGCACCGACATCATCCGGGTGAAGCTGGCCGAGGCCACCGCCACCCTCAAGACGGTGCCCGCTGGGCGCTACGCCGAGGCCGAGGTCTTCTTCGGCTGATACCGCATCGGATGGGTGTGACCTCGGATCCCGGTGGGCCCACCGGGTGCCCCTACGCATACGCGGGAGCATCGTGAACTGGACCGTGGACGTTCCGGTCGACGCGCTGCCGGAGCTGCCGCCGCTGCCCGCCGACCTGCGCACCAAGCTGGACACCGCACTGGCCCTGCCCGCCGCGCAGCAACCGAGCTGGCCCGACCCCGAGGCGGTGCGGGCGGTGCGGACCGTGCTGGAGAGCGTTCCGCCGATCACCGTGCCCGCCGAGGTGGACCGGCTGCGCAGTCAGCTCGCGGCGGTTGCCCGCGGCGAGGCGTTCCTGCTGCAGGGCGGGGACTGCGCCGAGACCTTCGCCGACAACACCGAGCCGCACCTGCGGGCCAACATCCGCACCTTGCTGCAGATGGCGGTGGTGCTCACCTACGGGTCGAGCATGCCGGTGGTGAAGGTCGGCCGGGTGGCCGGGCAGTACGCCAAGCCGAGGTCCGCGACGGTGGACGCGCTCGGGCTGGCGTCCTACCGCGGAGACATGATCAATTCGCTGGTCGCCACCGCGGAGGCGCGGGTGCACGACCCATCGCGGCTGATCAGGGCTTACGCCAATGCCGCCGCGGCGATGAACCTGGTGCGGGCGCTGACCTTGGCCGGAATGGCGGACCTGCACAAGGTGCACGACTGGAACAAGGACTTCGTGCTGCAGTCCCCGGCCGGGGCCCGGTACGAGGCGCTGGCCGGTGAGATCGACCGCGGCCTGCGGTTCATGTCCGCGTGCGGGGTGGACGACTCCTCGCTGCACGCCACCGAGATCTACGCCAGCCACGAGGCATTGGTGCTCGACTACGAGCGGGCCATGCTGCGCCTGGACACCAGCGGCGAGGTCCCCCAGCTCTACGACCTGTCCGCGCACTTCCTTTGGGTGGGGGAGCGGACCCGCGCGCTGGACGGGGCGCACATCGCTTTCGCCGAGCTGCTGGCCAACCCCATCGGGCTCAAGCTGGGCCCGAGCACCACCCCCGACCAGGCCGTGGAGTACGTCGAGCGGCTTGACCCGCACGGGGTTCCCGGCCGGCTCACGCTGATCTCCCGGATGGGCGCGCAGCGGGTACGCGACGTGCTCCCGCAGATCGTGGCGAAGGTCACCGCCTCCGGGCACCAGGTGATCTGGCAGTGCGACCCGATGCACGGCAACACCATCGAGTCCTCCACTGGCTACAAGACCCGCCACTTCGACTGGGTGGTCGACGAGGTGCAGGGCTTCTTCGAGGTGCACCGCGCGCTGGGCACCTACCCCGGCGGCATCCACGTGGAGCTCACCGGCGAGGACGTCACCGAATGCCTCGGCGGCGCACAGGACATCTCCGACGCCGACCTGTCCGGCCGCTACGAGACCGCCTGCGACCCTCGCCTGAACACCCAGCAGGCCCTCGAACTGGCCTTCCTCGTCGCCGAGATGCTCCGCTCCTAGTACAGCCCCGGCTGGCCTTCGGCAGATGGGTGGGCCTACGGCACGCGCGATGTGGGTTGAAGCCGTCGGGCAGGTCAGCGGTCAACTCGACATGGTCGCCCAGAAACGCTGAGTTTTCGCGAGGGTACCTTTCTCCGGTGCGGGTGAGACTTAGGTCAGGGTGGCGGTCTGCTGGTCGCTGCTGATGGTCAGCCGTCACTGAGTCAGCGACGGTTCGCCCT
Source organism: Pseudonocardiaceae bacterium (assembly GCA_035714625.1). Taxonomy (GTDB): domain Bacteria; phylum Actinomycetota; class Actinomycetes; order Mycobacteriales; family Pseudonocardiaceae. Next base: position 20,177 of record DASTLT010000225.1, read on the forward strand.
GGTCGTGCCACCATTGGTAGGCGGTTTCGATCTCGGTCCACAGCCGGCGTGGGCCGTGCTGGCGGATCTGGTAGGGGCCGCCGGAGCGGTCGTAGCGGGCGATGGCCCATGATCCGGTCGCGTGGTCGGCGAACCACAACTGGTGGTACGGCCGGGTGGCGGTCGGTGGTCGATGACCCCAGCGGCAGGCAGCGATCCGGGTGCTGATGGCCCACCGCACATCGACGCTGCAGGCGACCAGCCAGGGCGCCGTCCTGGTCTGGCTAACCTCAACGGCGGGGTCCTGGTCATCAAAGTCCACCCCGGACAGATCGGCGTAGCGGGTGCGGTGCTGGCGCAGCGGCATGAACCCCACCCCGGTGACCGGCTGGCCGGTGGCGATGCCGTAGTCCTCGACGGTGAACCGGACCGGTGGACCGCTGCCCACATAGTCGGTGCGCATCGGGGCCACGACCACCCCGCCCGGCCTGGTCTGGCGCACCCACTGATACGGCAGCGCGCCGAGACGGGCGGCCACGGTCGCGATCACCCGGTCATAGGGGGCAGCGTCCGGCCACCCTGCCGTCCCGTCACCGATGACGGTGGTGACGCGGTAGCCGAGGGCATCCAGTGCGGCCTTTGCCGCGGCACCGCCAGAAACGCCTCCCGCCACACCGCCGGAAGCACACCAGCGGTCGCCAACTCGGAGACAAGATGCTCAGTCGTCGTCAGCCTGTTCATCCTGGCCGTTGTCGTCTCAGGCTTGGCGATGAATGAGGGTCGCTTCGGCTGCGACCCACTCATCGACCAGCACCGAGTACAGGAGGCTGTCGCGCCACTTTCCGTTGGTGAACACGTGATCGCGGATGCGGCCTTCGTAGGTCATGCCGAGTCGACGTGCGATCACGATCGACGCGGCGTTGTCCGGTCCGATTGCGGCCGATATCCGGTGGAGCTTGAGTTCTCGGAAGCCGAACTCCATAATGGTGCTGGCGGCGTCGATGGCATATCCTCGTCCCCAGTAGTCTGCTGCACAGGCGCCGCCCAGCTTAGCTGCTTGAACACCACTCAGCTCTAGCCGAGCAAACCCTATTAGGCCATCATCCACGGTAGTTACCGCTAGATAATACTCGGTGCGAGGATCTTGTTTCGCTCGATTGAGAATTCCGCTCAGCATATCGGTTGCTTGCTCGCGCGAGCGTGTATCAAAAGAGAGTGACTTCGTCACCCGGTCGTCGCCGACCACAGTCATAACCCGGTCCAGATCATCTGAGCAGAATTCTCTGAGCATGACCTCAGAACCGCTGATCTGAACCGGATACATAGTTTGGCGTCACCTCGTGATCATGCGCGCGGAAGCCTGCGTGTAGCTCTCGATGCGTTCCTGGAGTTCTCGGGCGGTGGCGCTGTCGGGCATGTGGTTGAGAGCCCGATGTACTCGGTTCACCGAATGAACAATTCCGTTAATTCGCTGCTCGGTGGGCAAATCGAGCACCGGGGTGAGCGCATCGGCGGCCCCGTCGATCTCCCCACGGCCTATCCGTGCAATGGCCAGTGAGGTGCGAGAACCGGCAGCGTCACTGAAGGCCCAGTCTGGATCGGTCGAATCGGAGTACGCCTCGACGGCCTGGCGGGCGTAGTCCTCAGCAGTCGAGGACTCGTCCGGGAGCCACACCAGAGCGTCGGCGGCGAAGTAAAGCTGCCGGGACCTGCTGAATGTGGCGATGCCGCCCATTGCGTCCATCTCGTCCGGGCGCACCCTGTCCCGGCCTTGCTCGGCACGCTCGATAGCCTGACGGGTCTGCTCGGTGTTGCCGAGCGCAGCCCATGCGCGTGCCTCACTCGCGGGAAGCCACACCGTTGCTGTGTTGCCAGCGCGTTGGGCGTAGGCAGTACCGCGCTGGGCGTAGCGGATGCTGTCATGCGGCCGGCGCGCCCAGTAGCAGATCAGTGCCTGAAGTCCGGAAATCCAGGCGCGGAGCCCGTCGTGATCCGCCTGTTCAGCACACAGCCAGGCAGTACGGGACTGTGCGAGCGCGGCGTGCGGATCGGCCAGGTCGTGGGACGCCTTGGCCAGCAGCCCGCCGAGCACTGCGCTCAGGAAGTAAAGCTGACGAGCGTGCGTCGGCCGCTGCGGCCGTTCCAGCAGGCTGAATACTGTCTCTTGACCGGAGACCAGATGACCTAGGATCTCTGGCAGCGGACGCGCCGGATAAGCGCGCACCAAGTCCTGCACCTCGTCATGGACCAGTTGCAGCGACTCGTCAGATAAAGTTTGCAGGCTTGTCATGAATCGCCGGGCCCGATCAGCCGCCACGGTCAGTACCTCCGAAGCCCTTCCGTCCCGTTCTGATTCATCCACTATAGCGAGGTCACCGGGAGTGCAGGGACCCAGCAGCTCATCCACCGGCCGGTTGAAGGTGTACTGCAGCGCTCGGCGCGTGGCCGGATTGGGCCGGTTCCCGGATCGCTCTCCCCGGGCCAGACGGCCCAGGTGACGGCCACTGAGCGAGATGGAGCTGGCCTCGTGCTGCCTCGCTGTCTTCACGACCAGGTCGGCTGCCTCATCCCACGAAAGCTGTCGCTGGCGGACCAGCGCCTCCAGCAGCGTCCGTGGCGCTTCCAGTTCCGCCATCAGTAAGCCTCCCTCCACAGTGACCGGTCTGACCATTCCGCTTGCCGGGACCCGGTGCAAGCACCGGGTCCGCCAAGGTCGTACACCGGTCGGCTGCTGTCCTGGCGCGGGCATGGCGTGGTCACGGTGGGTAGCGAAAGTCTTCGTGCCGTGAGCACAACGCCAGTCCTTCGCACCGGACCTGGGGCCGGGTTGCAGATCGGGCGCGCGCCAGGAGGTCGGTCATGATCCTGAGCGCGTACCAGGCCAGCTACAACGTCACTTGTGAGGCGCTGCGCAAGGTTCTGCGGGATGCCGGGCAGGTTGATGCCGGGCAGGTTGATTCCGTGAGTGGGGTTCCGTGGCGGTTCTGCGCGGCGTTGTACTCGCTGCTGCTGGATCACCCGGTTGACCATCGGGGCCGCTGCCGGTCGTGTCGCCGACCCGGGGCGGTGCTCGGGTTTCGGCGCCGCCGCTGCCAGGTACACCGCCTGGCGTACTTCTACCTGCGCGAGTCCAGCGACTTCTTGCGTTCGCACGTCGCTCGCGAGCTCGACACGCCGGATCAGTCGCGGAAGGCTCCGGCCGTCCCCCCTTCCGGTCCTCCCAGCGGAGGCCGCAAGGGGGGACGGCCGGCTTCGGATCACGGCGGGGCCGGGGAGCGACCTGACCGCCCCCGGTCCCGCCGTGGCCCACGACCCGACGCCCCGCCGTCGGCAGTCTGCTCGCACACCGCCCCCCGGGCCGCGCTGGGCTCCTGCCTCACCCTGCCCTACTGCCCGGACTGCCTGCGCGGTGTCACCACGCCGGGCCCCGGACGCTGCCAGCGCCGCCTCCATCGACCCGGCCTGTTGACCCGACTTGCCACCCGCCGCCCCTGGGCGTCATCCCCGTCTCCCGAACTCCCGGACATCACGCTGCCGTTTCCGCGCGCTGCGAGCGTGATGACCGGGCCATCGGCGCGGCGGGACCAGCCACCCCGGATGGTCTGGTTCCGCCGCGCCCCACCCTCACCGGTGCATCCGATCTCCCCGCCGCTGACCGGCCTGCCACGACTATGCCAAGCAGACCAAGGGGGGAGGTGTTTAGGTGGAGAGCTTCAGCGAAAGCCAATCCGACCGCACCCCGCATCGCGTCCTGGGCCCTCGAACCTGACCTCTTGATGATCACCAGAGGTGTGCTATGCCTGACCTGACCAGCACTGAGAACAACCCTCCCGGTGGGGAGCCGGAGCCCGATTGGATCTGGGTCCGGTGGACACCTGTCATCGTCGAGCTTTCCCCTCCGGAGCGCAAACCTTGATCCGGCACGCCAGGCCTGTAGCGCGGGTCAGAAAGTCAGCAGTCGAACGGTGGTGCCGGGGCGGGCCGGCCGTCCCGCCCCGGGGAACTGCTTGACCACTCGGCTCGAGGAGTCACCAAAGATCTGGCTGACCTTACTGTCGAGCCCGGCAGCGGCGAGTACCTGCCGCGCCCGGTCCACCGACAACCCGACGACGTCGGGAACCACGAGCTGGGTGGTCAGATGGACCGTCACCCGGTTGTCGGAGGGAGCGACCAGCGCCCCCGCGTCAGGCCGCACGGACAGCACGACCGCGGCTGGCTGACCGGCACCGTCGCCACGCTCCTCCGGCTCGAACCCGGCACGGGTCAGCGCGGCCAGTGCCTGCTCCCGCGGCTGGCCGAGCACGTCGGGCACCACCAGCGCGGTACTCACCAGCAGGATGACATCGCTGCCATGCCCGGTCTCCTGGCCGGCCGCCGGGTCAGTGCCGATCGCCTGACCGCCCGGGATCTCGTCGTCGAACTCGCGTTGCACCTGAGTGGTCAGGCCCGCTCGGCTCAGGGCCGCGACCGCCTCGGACTCACGAAGTCCCCGCACCTCGGGAATGACGGTCGGGGCGGGGCCCTTGCTGATCACCAGCGTCACCGGGGCCCCGACGGTGAGCCTGGTACCAGGGCCCGGTTGCAGCCCGATCAGGGTGCCTTCCGGGACGGTGTCGTGGAACTCCGCAGCGGCCGGGTCGCTTCGCGGGCTCAGATCGGCCTCGGTGATCGCCTGCTGGGCCTCCGCGACGGACATACCCACCGGAAGGCTGGGCACGAAGGGGTGGCCCAGCGAGAGCACCACCGTGACCTCTGTACCGCGTACTGTCCGGTGGCCAGGTTCCGGGTCACTGGTGATCACGATCCCGTCCGGGACGGTGTCGTTGTGGTCCGCGGTGAGCGTGGCGTCGAGGTCGGCCTCGGTGAGTTTGGCCGCCACCGCGGCGCGCTGCAGACCGGTGAGATCAGGCACCACCGTCCAGCGACCGCTGCCCAGCCACCAGGCCGCCACCCCGACCGCACCTGCCAGCAGCAGCACGACCAGCACCCAGATCAGGAACGCCCGCCGGTTGCGGGAACGCTCCCGCTGGTAGGGGTCGTCGTCGGGGGGCTCCACGGCCGGTATCGCTGTTCTGGTCAGGGCGCGGGTACCGCGGGGTCCGTGGCTGGCGGGGGGAGCTGCCACCACAGCCCGGGTGCCCGCCGGAGCGCCCGCCGCGGCCACCACCGTGCCGCGGTCCGCCCCGGTGCCCCTGGCTGGGGCGCCGGCCAGCACGGGTGCTGCGGCGGGCAACGGCACCGGGACCAGACCGATCCCGAGCTCGGCGCGCACCTGCCGCAGCACGGACCGGAAGGCTGCGGCATCCGCTGGGCGGGCGGCGGGATCGCGCCGGGTGGCTTGCACTACCAGCTCATTCAGTGGGGCAGGTATCGCCACACCTACTGCGCTCGGGGCCGGTACGTCGTCGTTAACGTGACGGTAGGCGACCGACAACGCGGTCTCACCGGTGTAGGGCGGCGCTCCGGTGAGCATCTCGAACAGCAGCACCCCGGTGGCGTAGACGTCGCTGCGTGGGTCTGCCCTGCCGGTGGTCACCTGCTCGGGCGCCAGGTAGGCGACCGTGCCGAGGATCAGGTCACCGGTGCTGCTGCTGGCTTCGGCGGCGGCCCGGACCAGCCCGAAGTCGGCCACCTTCAGCACTCCGCCGGGCCCGATGAGCACGTTTTCGGGCTTGACGTCGCGGTGCACCAATCCCGCCCGATGCGCTGCGGCCAGTGCGGCGAGCACCCGGTCGGCCACCGAGACGGCCAGCGGCACCGGCAGGCTACCGCGGGCGCGCAGCAGATCCCGCAGGGTGCCACCGTCCACCAGCTCCATGACCAGGAACGCATGGTCGTGCCCGGTGGTGGAGTCCACTCCTTGGTCGTAGACCCCCACGATGCCGGGATGATCCAGCCGGGCCGCGGCGCGGGCCTCGCGCTCGAAGCGCTGCAGGAAGGCCGGGTCGGCGGCAAACCGTGGGTCCATCACTTTGATCGCGACGGGCCGCTCCAGCCGGGTGTCGATGCCGTGATACACGGTGGACATCCCGCCACGGGCCAGCATGGAGCCCACCCGGTAGCGCCCGTCCAGCAGGGTGCCGACCAGATTCCCGTCATCTCCGGGCACCCGCCGATTCACACTCGGGATCCTACGTACTCGGTGCGTCCCCGAACGGCGGAAGGGCGCCGAACGGCAGGTATGGCATGGTGACCGCTGTGAGTGACATCCCCATTGCCCTGGACGTACTCGATCCCGAGGTAGCGGTGCTGTCGTTGCCTGACGTGGCCGCCCGGCTGGGACTGCCGGTGACCCGGGTGCATCAGATGCTGCGCGACGGGCAACTGCTGGGGATGCGCCGGCACGGCCTGGTTGTGGTGCCCGCCGATTTCCTCAGTGACGACGTGGTGGTCAAGGGGCTGCCCGGCACGATCACGCTGCTCCGCGATGCCGGATACGCTGCCGAGGAGATCCTGCGCTGGCTGTTCACCGCCGAGGACTCGCTGCCTGGCACGCCGATCGGTGCGCTGCGCTCCGACCGCGGACGTGAGGTGAAGCGCCGCGCCCAGGCGATGGGCTTCTAGCACCTCCGGGCAGCGCACTAGCCGGGCGCTACCCGGGCCAGCAGCGCCCGGCTCAGGCCGGGCAGCGCGACCGCGAGTTTGCGCCGTTTGGGCACCACCACCCGGCGGGCCAGCACGTCGTACCCGGCGGACTCGATCTCGTCCAGAATCCCCCCGTACAGGGTGAACGCGGTCGCCACGCAGGCCCGGGACACCGGGGCCAGCATGGGAATTCCGGGCGCCGCCCGGCGATAGATCGCCCGGGTCCGGGCCACCAGGTGCGCCAGCGCGCGGCGGACCCGCGGGTCTAACCGCCCGGTGCTGCGGCACCAGACCAGCAGGTCCCGGTCCACCCCGAAGGCGGCCAGCTCCTCGGCGGGCAGGTAGACCCGCCCCCGGTCGAGGTCCTCCCCGACATCGCGGAGAAAGTTGGTGATCTGGAAGGCGATGCCCAACGCGGCCGCATGGGGCTCGGCCCGCTCCCGGCAGACCACCGTGCCCAGCACCGGCAGTACCTGCAGCCCGATGACCGCCGCCGATCCATGCACATACCGCGCCAGGTCGTCAAAAGTCTGGTAACCGGCCACCCCACCCTGCTCCACCGGCCGGTCCATCCGCATCGCAGCCATGAAGTCGGTGAAGTGCTGCGGGGCGATCCGGTAACGGACCGCGGTATGCACGGCAGCGGCCAGCACCGGGTGTTGGCAGCAACCGCGGGCGAGGCCGACCCGCAACTGCTCGGCGAGATCATCCAGCTCGGCGAGTCGCTGCGACCAGGGCCGGGTATCGGACAGGTCGTCGACGATCTCATCGGCGTAGCGGGCTAACCCGTACAGCGCGTGGATCGCGGGCCGGCTCGCCGCCGGCAGGAGCCGGGTGGCCAGGAAGTAGGTGCGCCCATGCGCGGCGTTGATTTCCCGGCAGCGAAGGTAGGAGGCCCGCAGCACGGGCTCGGTGATGCCGGCCGCATCGAGCTCACGGCTCATGCCGCCCGCCACACACCTGCAGTGGGTCGCGGCGCAGTAGCGAGGCCGCAGCCAGCAGCGAGATCAGCAACGTGCCGATCTGGTATAGCCACGACGTCAGCGCGCTCTCCCCGGTGGGATAGGTACACAACACGAGCCAGGTGCACCCGGCCACCAGCGCGGCCAGCGGGCGGGGCCGCCAGGCCAGCGCCGCACCGAGGACCAGGCCCCAGGTGAAATACCAGGGTAGCGTGGCGGGTGCCAGCAGCGCGGAGCACAACAGGGTGAGCGCAGCACGCCGCACCGCCTCCGGCCCGCCCGCCCTGGACAGCCACCATTGCCACCCGAAGATGACCACGAACAGGCCGGCCCCGAGCAGCCGGAAGACGTGGATGAACGGCTGGCTGCCGATGTCGAGGAACGGCGAGCTGAGCAGGTGGGCGAACTGACCGGCCGCGGTGGGCACCGACATCCAGTTGACGATCAGTGACGGTGCGCTCAGCGCCGGGATCCATCCGAGGCCGACTCCGGCGAGCAGGGTGAGACCGGTGAACACCGCGCCGAAGACCGACACGCTGACCGCGCCAGCCCAGAGCAACTGCGCTCTCCGGGCCCCGGGGAGCCGGGCTGCCCAGATCCAGACCAGGAACGGCAACGCGATCACGGCCGAGGCTTTGACCGCCACCGCAGCGGTGACCAGCGCGATTCCGGTGACGTGCCGGTGCTGCAGCACCAGCAGCGTGCCCGCGGCCAGCAAACCGATCATCAGCAGGTCGTTGTGCGGCCCACCCACCAGGTGGATGATCGTCATCGGGTTGGCGACCGTGAGCCATAGCGCGACGCTGCGGGTGCCGCCCAGCTCGTCGGCCAGCCGGGGCACCGCGAGCACCAGCAGGATCAGCCCGACCAGCAGCACCAGCCGCATGCCGATCACACCGAGAATGGCGTCCTCGGTGGTGAGCCAACTCATGATCTTGGCGATGAGGATGAAGGCCGGGCCGTACGGCGCCGGGGTGGTCTGCCACACATAATGCACGTTGTCGGCGATAGGTCCCGGTGGCAGCTCGGCGGGGCCGACCGTATACGGGTCCAGCCCGCGCAGCGCCAGCGCACCCTGGGCAAGGTAGCTGTAGACATCGCGGGTGAACAGCGGCGGCGAGAGCAGCATCGGAGCGGTCCACGCTGCGCCGGCGGCCAGTACGTGGCGACCGGTCGCAGTACCGGCCAGCACGTCGCGGCCGAGACGTACCCAGGCCCAGACGAGCAGTCCGACGCCCAGGTACAGCGCCACAGTGGCCAGGTCGCGCCCGTGCCCGTAACGGATCCAGGACAGCGGACCCCCGGTGATCAGCGGGTCGGTGATGAGGATGCCGCCGCCGCCGACCGCCATGACGGCCAGCAAGACGGAACCGGCCAACCCGAGCAGCAGGGTCCGCGACACCAACTGTCGCAGCCGGTCGAGTAGCAGGGGGGTTTGCGAGCGTTCCCGGGCCAGCGCAGGAACAGGACTCGGTGGCTCGGAACCCCGCGTGATCGCGGGAGCGGATGAGGTCGTCGGCATGACGGCCCGAATGCTGCCATAGCCAATGTCACCGCGCGCCCGCGGTAGCCGGGTCGTGATCGAGCGGTAATCGGCCCGATTCAGCCAACGGTGGCGGTGCGCCGCCGGACGCCGGCGCCGGTGATCCGGGCGGCGGCCAGTTTGCCGGATATCAACACGGTGGGCACACCGACCCCGGGAGTCGTGCCGCATCCGGCCAGCACCACGTTGACCTGCCCGCGGACCAGGTTGGCCGGCCGGAACGGGCCGGTCTGGGCAAACGTGTGTGCTGCGGAGAACGGCGTCCCGGCGGCCAGCCCCTGTTTCGCCCAGTCCGCGGGAGTCACCAGGTGCTCGATCTCCACGGCGTCGTCCAGGCCGGTCAGTCCCCGGCGCTCCAGGGTGCGGACCAGCTCGTCGCGGTAGACCGGCCCCAACGTGGCCCAGTCCAGCGGGGCGGTGCGCAGGTTGGGGCACGGCGCGAGCAGGTAGAGCAGCTCTCGACCGGCCGGTGCCAGCGCCGGATCGGTGGCGGTGGGGCGGGTGACCAGCAGCGAGGGGTCGCTCATCAGCCGTCCGCGGTAGATGATCTCGTCAAAGGTACGGTGCCACTGCGTCCCGAAGAAGATCGTGTGGTGGGCCAGCTCCGACCACCCGGGGCTGCTGCCCGGACGGACCCCGGCGTGCAGCACCACCGCTGACGGCGACCAGCGCAGGGGCACCGGTCGCCGCGGAGTCCGGCCAAGCAACCGGTGCACCACCGGCAGGTCGGGCGTGAGCACCACCGCATCCGCCGCGACCCGCTCGCCGTCCGCGGTGCGCACCGCGGTGACTCGGTCCCCGCGACGCTCCAGCGCGGTCACCGTGCGGTGGTAACGGAACTGGGCCCCCGCGGCAGCGGCGGCGTCGGCCAGTGCTTGTGGCAGTGCCTGCATCCCTCCGCGGGGAAACCAGACCCCAGCGATGGTGTCCATGTAGGCGATCACCGCATAGGCACCGAGCGCCCGCTGGGGAGGCACCCCGGCGTAGAGGGCCTGGAAGGAGAAGATTCGTTGCAGCCGCTCGTCGCGCAGGAACCTGGCCACCTGCGGGCCAAGCCGGCCGAAGCCGCCCAGCGCGGCCAGCGCGGCCAGGTCCCGGACCGCCTCGCGCCCGGCCACCAGATCCAACGGGGAGTCGAAGTTGCTGCCGATGAACCGGCGAATTTCCACCTGGTAGAGCTTGGTCAGCCAGTCCCGCAATCGCCGGTAGCCCTGCGCGTCCCGCGATCCGACCACCGCGCGGATCTCGGCCTCCATCGCCTCGGCATCGGTGTGCACGTCAATCATCGACCCGTCGGCGAACCGGGCCCGGTAAGCCGGGTGCAAAGCCACCAGGTCCAGTCGCGCGGCGGCCGAGTCGCCCACCGCGGCCAGTGCCTCGTCTACCAGTTCCGGCATGGTGAGCACGGTCGGGCCGGTATCGACGCGGTAACCGTCCAGGCCCATCCGCCCGGCGCGCCCGCCCGGATGGAGCTGGGCTTCGAGCACGGTCACCCGCCGGCCCGCCCCCAGCAGGTGCAACGTCGCAGCCAGCCCGGCCAGTCCGGCGCCGACGACAACCACATGATCTGTCGGGCCCGGCACAGTACGCACGCTGCCGCAGGCTACTCGTGAGTGCATAACAGTGTTCCAGCACCCAACGGGACTCACGAGTCCCGGCGGGTGGCCCGCAACGCGAGCTCGGTCAATCGTCCTGCAGCCGGCTCGGCCAGATCGGCGACGCGCAGCCGAGCCAGCGCGGAATCGGTGAGCTCGGTGATCCGGCGTTCGATCTCGGCCACCGCGCCGAGTTCCACCAGCAGCTCGCGGATCGCGGTCACGGTGTCCTCATCCACCTGCGGGTCGCCGATCGCCCCGCGCAGCAGGCCGGCTGCCGCGGTGCGCCGCTGCTCGTCGGCGGTGCGCAGCCCCCAGGCCAGCAAGAGCGTCCTTTTGCCTTCCCGCAGGTCGTCACCTGCAGGCTTGCCGGTGACCTGGGGGTCGCCGAACATACCCAGCAGGTCGTCCCGAAGCTGGAAAGCCACCCCGAGGTCGGCCCCGAAGCGCCGGTAAGCGTCAACCAGGCCAGCGGGGGCACCGCCGATCGCGGCACCCAGATGCAGCGGGCGTTCCACCGTGTAGGCCGCGGTCTTGTACCGGTCGATCCGCAGCGCAGCCTCCGGGGACTCGTCGCCGCAAGCCTGGGTCAGCACGTCGAGGTACTGCCCGGCGAGCAGCTCGGTGCGCATCGCCTGCCACACGCGATGCGCCCGGCGTAGCTGATCGGGCCACAGACCCGCCTCGCGCAGCATGTCGTCGGCCCAGGCCAGAGCGAGGTCACCGAGCAGGACGGCGGCCGCCGAGCCGAACCGCTCCGGTGCGCCCAGCCACCCGGCGCTGCGGTGCCGGGCGGCGAAGTCGACGTGCACGGTCGGTGCGCCGCGTCGGGTGGTGGAGCCGTCTATCAGGTCGTCGTGGACCAGCGCGCAGGCCTGGATCAGCTCCAGTGAGCTCACCGCTCGCAGCACCGCCCGCGCCTGCGGACCTTCCGGTGTGCCCCCCGCCCCCCGCCATCCCCACCAGGCGAAAGTGGGGCGGATTCGCTTGCCGCCACCGAGCACGAAGTCAGTCAGAGCGTCGACCACCGTGGCGAACCACGGGTCAAGCTGTCCCGCTTCGTCTCGCTTCGCAGCCAGAAACGCGGTGAGCTCGCGACACACCTCGGCGGAGAGGTCATCGTCCAGCCGATGCACCTGCTGATCCACCGTCAACCCGCCCGGGGACCGGGCCTGGGTCTGCGGCGTGGCATGCAGCCGAGTCATGAAGCCCCCTTGTTCCTGTCTGACCATAAGGGTGGGACCGACGCGCCGCCCACCGACTCGTGTTCAGGTTCGGCCATGTCGGCGTCCCGGTTCACCCGACTCTCCTGTCAGACCGATCAGGCGGGCCTAGGCTGCGGGGTATGACGACCGTGATCGACCGGATCAAGGGCGACCGCCCGGTGTTCTCCGTGGAGTTCTTCCCACCCCGCGACGACCCTGGCGAGCGTCAGCTATGGCACGCGGTACGCGAGCTTGAGCCGCTGGACCCGGCATTCATCTCAGTGACCTATGGTGCCGGAGGCTCCAGCCGGGAGCGTACGGTGCGGATCACCGGGCGGATCGCGCAGGAGACCACGCTGGTCCCGATGGCGCACCTGACTGCGGTCAACCACTCGGTCGCTGAGCTGCGGCACGTGATCGGCAGTTACGCCGCGGTCGGCATCCACAACGTGTTGGTGCTGCGGGGCGATCCACCCGGGGACCCGCTCGGGGAGTGGGTGCCGCACCCGGAAGGGGTGCGGTACGCGGCGGAGCTGGTCCGGTTGGTCCGGTCGCTGGGGGAGTTCTGTGTGGGTGTGGCGGCCTTTCCCGAGTGCCATCCCCGCTCACCCGATGCCGATTCCGATGTCCGCCATCTGGTGGCCAAGCTGCGGGCCGGCGCGCAGTTCGCGATTACCCAGATGTTCTTCCGTCCCGACGACTACCTGCGATTGCGGGATCGGGTGGCGGCCGCTGGCCCGGACATGGCGGCGACGCCGATCCTGGCCGGCGTGATGCCGATCACCACCGTGCGCGGTGTGCAGCGGATGGCGGAGCTTTCCGGATGTGCAATCCCGGCGGCGGTGCGGGACCGGTTGGATGCAGTGGGCGATGATCCGGCCGCGGTGCGCGAGGTGGGGGTCGAGATCGCCAGCGAGATATGTGCGCGATTGCTCGCCGAGGGTGCTCCGGGGCTGCACTTTTACACCCTGAACCGGTCCCGCTCCACGCGAGAGGTGCTGGCCCGGCTGGACCTGGTGCCGGTCCGCTCGGCCCCCGGTCGGTGAGTTGACTCGGTTGCACGGGCTGCCGCCGAGCAGGGTCCAGGGCGGCGGACCGGACGACCCTTCCAGGTCAGCGCACCTCGTCGATGTCGATGCAACGACTCCAGGGTGAGTGCGGCGAAGGCGGTGACTGACAGTGGGTGGGCCAGCGCGTCGGGCCAGCACCGGCTGCCGGTGGCTCGGGCGGTGACAACTCGGGAGGCCACCCCGGCGGCATAGCCGACCAGTCCGAGAACCCTGGCTGGCCCTCGACAGCCAATGGCCGCCACCGGCGGCAGCAGGTAGGCCACCCCCAGCAGCCCGAGCACGCCGGCCGCTCCGCGTGCCGAGCCGAATGCCGACCACAGCGATTTGCCGTATCCCGCGCGGAGTTGCGTGCCGCCGGCATACATCCGGCAACGAGCCAGTGTGCAGCCGGCCACCGGTCCGCCGGTGCCACCGGCTCGCTTCACCGCGCGCAGCAAGGCCATGTCCTCCAGCACTTCCCCGGCGACGGCGGCGTGTCCGCCCGCGGCACGGTAGGCCCCGGCCCGGACCACAAGGAACTGACCGTTGGCGGCGGCTAGGGCCGGTCGCCGGGAGCGCTCCGCCACCTGCAGCGGCAGCGTGGACATCCAGGACCACTGCAGCAACGGCTGCAACAGCCGTTCGGCAACTGATCCGGCAAGCTGGCGGGGCCACGGGCAGAGCAGGTCGAGTCCGGAGCGCTCGAGCAGGTCGGTGGCGGCGGCCACGGCGTGCGGGGCGAGCCGGACGTCGGCGTCCGCAAAGACCAGGATCTCGGCATCGGCTGGGGCGAGCTCGGCCAGCCGATGGCAGGCGGCGGGCTTACCCAGCCAGCCTGGCGGTGGGCCGCCGGTCATCCGCACCACCCGGATCCGCGGGTCACCGCTCGCGGCCGCACGTGCGGTGTCGGCTGTGCCGTCTTCGGAGTCGTCGTCCAGCACCGTCACGGTGAGTTCCGGCACGCCACGCTGGGCGCGCAGATCGGCGAGCAGCAGCGCCACGTTGTGTTGCTCGTTGCGGGCCGGTACCAGCACCGCCACCCGGCTGGTGCTGGGCGGGGGGTCCGCGCGCGGGACGCGCAGGAGCCGTGCGTTGTGCACGGCATGAACCGCCCCGAGCAGGGCCAGCATGGTACCGAGAGCTACTGCAGCGGTGCCGGCCGCCGCCCGTCGCGGTGCCCTCACCGGCCGGGCCGGGTCCGTGCCCGGTGAGGGCACCGCTGCGCGGGGCCGAGGCGGGTGAGCAGCAGTTTGCGCACCAAGGGCATCCCGATCAGGCCCATCCCGAGCAGGCCGTAGCCGGCTGCGGCGGGCAGGTCGAGGAACATCACATGGGCGAGCGCGCTGCCCAACCAGGTCCAACAGAACAGCGCCAACGGCAGGCCATCCTGACCGTGAGGTGACGTTCGGAGTGCCCGGTCCAGTCCGTGCAGTGCCGCGCCGAGCATCAGCGCCACCAGGAGCCACCCGGCGTAGTTACTCAGCGGTACCTCGGGTACCCCCGGTAGGGTCGGGCCGGGCGTGTGCCACACCCACCTGCGGTCGGCCACCATCTGCGGGTCCAGGTAGAGATCCCAGCTCGCCAGGCCCCAGGCAGCGACGAGCACCGTAACGGCCCCCCGCCCCGGGCCCACCAGCGCCTGGGCAGCGCACCATGCCGGGTACGCGCCCGACGTCCAGGCTGGCCCGATCAGTAGCGGGACCGACCCGGCCTCGGGGCCGAACGCACCTTGGGTGGTGTAGGCGTAACTGCCGAACGGAACCCCAGTGGCGGTGCCGATGACCTCGGCGAGCAGGCCACCGCCGGCAGTGATCAACACCAGGCCCACCGCCCACCGGGCACCGCGGGTGGCTGCGGCATGGGCGACGCAGGCGGCGGCGAGCAACAGCACCACAGCGACGGTGACTGAGTCCCGCCACGCGCCCTCGACGAGCGGGTAGGAGATCTGCGCGGCCACGCCCACCACCCCGAGCCCAACCGCGACAGCACCCTGCTGTAATGTCCCCCGGTCGGTCCCGGCCGCAGGCGGTACGCCGATCACGGTACGGAGAGTACTCGCCGCGCCCCAGTCGGCAGGTCTGCACGTACCGCCATCCGGGGGCTGGAACGCCAGTAACGACTGCCTACTCCGGGGGCCGCGGCGACAGCCGGAGGCAGGAGCGGAGAGCTACAGGGGCAATGGGCGGCCCAGCACGGCGAACGGGCGCGAGTCGCCGGTGAAACGGTAGTTTCGTAGCAGATCGGTGAACCCTGCCCTGCGGTACAGTCGCCAGGCCCGGCTAGGCCCTTCCGGGGTGGAGAGCAGTACTCGCGGTGCGCTCACCCCGGACAGCAACTCGGTGAGCAGCGCTCGGCCGATGCCTTTTCCCTGGGCGTTTGGGTGCACGTGCAACTCGGTGAGCTCGAAATAGTCCGCAAGGTAGCGCCGAGCCAGGCCTGGATCGATCGACGTCAGCCCGCGCTGCACCTCGTCGTGCCACCACTGACCGCTGGCCCCCAGATAACCGTAGGCAATGCCGACCAAGGCCGCACCATTGAAGGCGCCCACACAGCACCAGCCAGCGCGCAGCATGTGCTCCAGCCACATCGGTGCCCGGTGCCGCGCCGTGCCGGGCGGGTAGCGCATCGCGTTGACATAAACCTGCAGGGCCTCTTCGAGTCTCGGTCGCAACTGCGCGGCCGTCAGCCCGGCTAACCGAACCGGTTCACAAGAAGCCACGGCTGTCACCGCGAACTCCCGGAACAGGTGTGCGCGACCGCGAGGCGGGGAGGGCCGAGGGACTGCACAGGTCCATCAGACCACGCACCGGCCCCGGTCTGCTGACCCCGGGCACATTGAGCTTGACGGGACGGGGGCAGGAGGGGTTACTCTGGGCGCAGTGTCGAACACATGTTCGAACACGAAGTCCGGTGGCAGGGCGGGGGAAGCGCCCTGTCACCGGGCTACCGCCGGCTTCCCCACGGTGGACTCGACAGCGCCATACCCCAGGTGGGACTCGGGACCCAGGAGGCCGACGTGTCCGCTGCTGTTTCGCTTATCGCACCCTCCGTTCCGCTCAGGAGGGGTAACCGTCTGGCTCATCGTTCACCTGCTGCCTCTGACTTGCTAGCCCAGGCGCGGCAGGGGCTGCTCGATGCCGAGTATGCCGCGCGTCCGCTTGACCGCTACGTCCAGGCGCAGATGTCTGCCCTTCGGGCCGCAGCGGCCATCGTGGCAGTGCGTACCCCTTCGCGCCGCGCCCGGCCGGGTGGGGTATGGGCGAGCCTTGCTGCCGTCGCACCCGAACTCGCCGAGTGGTCGGCCTTCTTCGCGGCCAGTTCGGCGACGAGGGCAGCCGCGGAGGCAGGTGTGAGTCGGCTGGTGAGTGCCCGGGATGCTGACGACCTGGTCCGCCGGACCAGCGAGTTTCTTGTTCTCGCGGCGCACGTGGTGTCCGGGACGGCGAAATGACCGCCCCCCGACCGATGCTCGACTATGGCCGGATGCTCGATGTCATCGGAATCGAGGGCGAGTTGATGCTCAGCACGGCGGTGACGGCACTGCCTGATTCCGCCGCCGCCGAGGTACCCGGCTGTCCCGGCTTGACCCTGAGCGAGACCCTGCGACACGTCGGCAGCGTGCACCGGGTGACCCGGTTGTGGGTGCGGGAGGGCCAGCGACCGGAGCACTGGCAACACTCGCCCAGAGACGGGGATCTGGTCGGATACGTCCGTACCGGTCTTGGCGAGCTGCTCGCCGAGCTGGCCAGGCATGACCCGGCTGACTTCTGTGACACCTGGTGGCCGGCTGATCACACGCATGGTTTCTGGCGGCGTCGGATGGCGCACGAGACCACCGTGCACCGCGTCGATATCGAGGCTGCCGCAGGCGCATCGGTGCATTCCATCGACCCGGACGTGGCCCTGGACGGCATAGACGAACTGCTGTTCCTATGGTTCAGCTACCGCCTCGGCGAGCTGGGGATGTCCGCGCCGCGGCAAGGCGCGGTGGCGCTGTCCGCCGGTGACCTGCACTGGTTAGCGATCTTCGAGCGGGGTCGGTGCACGGCCCGCCGGGTAGATGAGGCCGATGCCCGGTCGGCGGACGCCTCGGTCAGTGGGGCTCCCATGCAGGTCTACCTCTGGTCCTGGGGCAGGCTGCCCGACCAGTCGGTCCGGATCTCCGGTGACCTGGACGCCGTCGGGCAACTCTGGACCCTGCTGCGACCGGCTACTCAATGACCGGGGGACCGGCAGGCGGCATTGCGACGCTACGGCGTGCTAAGCCCGCAGCCGCAAGCCCCCGGGAGTGGCGCGGAACCCGGCCTCGGTGAGCAACGCGGCTAGCGCTGATCCCAGGGCGGGCTCGCCATCAGCGCGTTGGACCGACAGTGCACCCAGCCAGCCCTGCTGGACTGCACCGGCGAGGGCGGTCACGGCGACCCGCAGGGTGTCGGTGTGCTCGGTGAATGACAGCAGTGATTTACCGCCGCGCTCCACGTACAGCGTGGCGGCCCCGTCCACCATAATGACGAGCGCGCCGGCCTTGCGCCCTGGCCGGTGCCGGATGTCGCCAGGGGTGGATGGCCACGGCAGGGCTGCGCCATAGGGCTGGGCGGGATCGGCGGCGGCGAGCACGACCACCGACCCGTCGTCAGCCCGCTGTCCCACCGCCCGCAATCGGTCGATCGCACCGGGAACGGCGAACTGCACGGCCCCCAGTCCCTCAACGACGTAGCCGCGCCGGCACCGGCCGGAGTCCTCCATGGCTCGCAGCACCTTGTACACCCCGGCAAAGCCACCCGTCACCCGCTCGGTGTCCAGTGCCCCCCTGGTTAGCACTCCGTGCCGCTCCAGGAACGCCTCCGCGCGGGCGTGCGCCCGCCGGGTGGGGTCGGGCTCCGGCAGGGGCGCCAGCGACCAGCGCCCAACGGCAGTCGGCGGCCCGGTGCGGGACGGCAGGGGGGGCCGCCCGGCCCGCAGCCGGGCATACCGCCCGCGCGGTGCGGATCGGCGCGGCCGGTGCGCGGCAGAGCGACCGGACACCAGGGCGCGCAGTGGGGCCAGCGAGTCGTTGGTGAGCAGCCCCGCCCAGACCAGCTCCCACAATGCCGCGACGAGGTCGGTGTCGCCGGGGACCGGCTCCCCGTCAGCGATCAGATGCTGGCCGACCCGGTCGGCAAGCTGCCGGTAGAACAGCGCGCCGCCGCCAGCCTCGCCCCCCGCTCGGTCCCAGCCCAGCACAGCTAGCAGGGCACGATGGCTCGGGGTGAGTTCAAGGTGTTCGTCGAGGTCCGGCAGCAGCAGATCGGCGACGTCGGCCGGGGCCAGCGCGATCCAGCCGTCGCCGCTGGCCAGCGCCCCGCAGCCGGTCCAGACCACCTCGCCGGAGGTGGTCAGCTCGTCCAGCAGGGCGGGGGAGTAACCTGGTAGCCGGGCCGGGAGCACCAGCGACTCCAGCGCGCTGGCCGGGACCGGGGCCCCAGCCAGATGCTCCACTGCACTGAGCAGGTCGGCTGACGAAGGTGCCTGGCGGAGCCGCTGCGCCGCGATGCCATGCCAGGCGGGCAGGAACCGCCCCAGTGCGGTCTGCTCGACCGGCTCCACCTCGGCCCGCAACCGGGCCAACGACGCCCGGCGCAGCCGCCGCAGCACCTCGGCGTGGCAGTACTCGGTGCCCCCGCCGCCTGCTTCCAGCGGCCGGAGCTCGCCGCGGACCAGCGTGCCGGTCACCGTCATCCGGTCCAGCACCCCGGCTGCCACAGCGACACCCAGCCCGAAACGAGCCGCTGCGGCCGCTGCGGTAAACGGCCCTCGGGTGCGGGCGTAGCGCAGCAGCAAGTCAGCGAGCGGGTTCGGCACCGGTTCGGTAAACGCCTCGGGTACCCCGATCGGCAGGGCAGCGCCGAGCCCATCGCGTACTCGCCCGGCGTCTTCGATAGCGATCCAGCGCTGCTCGCCCGCGATCCGCACGGTGATCGCCCGGCGGGCCGCGCCCAGCTCGGCGAGCCAGTCCGGAGCCACCCCGCGCTGGGTGGCCTCGGCCTCGGTCAGGTCACCCAGCACGCGCAGCAGGTCCGCGGCGTCCTCAACCTGGCGGGGCCGATGCTCGAGGTCGAGGCGTTGCAGCTTCGCCTCGACCTCGGCCAGCACCTCGGGATCGAGTAGCTCCCGGATCGCCTCGGAGCCCAACAGTTCGGCGAGCAACGTCGGATCCAGCGAGAGCGCAGCGGCCTTGCGTTCGGCCAGCGGGGCGTCGAGCTCATAGAGGAACATCCCGACGTAGCCGAACAGCATGCTGCGCGCGAACGGCGATGGCGACGGGGTGGCGACCTCCACCACCCGCACCCGCCTGGCCTGCACATCCGACATCAGCTCGCGCAATCCGGGCAAGTCGTAAACGTCCTGCAGGCACTCCCGCATCGCCTCCAGCACCACCGGGAACTGCTCATATCTCGCGACGACGGCGAGCAGTTGGGCGGACCGCTGCCGCTGCTGCCACAGCGGGGTGCGGCGGGCTGGATCGCGGCGAGGCAGCAGCAAGGAGCGGGCGGCACATTCCCGGAACCGGGCGGCGAACAGTGCCGAGGTGCCCACTTCGGCAATGACGAGCTGCTCCACCTCGTCCGGGTCGAGCAGCAGGTCCTCGGCGGTGGGCAGCACCTCCACCCCATCGGCGTCCAGCGCGTCCGGCAGCCGCAGCACAATGCCGTCGTCCGCGCTGAGCACCTGCGCCTCGACACCACGCCGTGCTCGCAACCGACCGCCGATGGCCAGCGCCCACGGTCCGTTGACCTGCGCCCCGAACGGCGAGTGCACCACAAGCCGCCAGTCACCCAGCTCGTCGCGGAACCGCTCCACCAGTATCGTCCGGTCGTCAGGCAGGTATCCGGCGGCCGCGCGCTGCTCGCGCAGATAGCACAGCAGGTTGTCGGTGGCCCACTCGTCGAGCCCGGCGGCTCGAGCCCGCTGGGTGGCGCTCGGCGTGCTGGCGGAGGCCAGCTCGCGGACGAACGCGCCCAGCGCCCTTCCGAGCTCGAGCGACCGGCCGGGGGCGTCACCCTTCCAGAACGGCATCCGGGCCGGTTCTCCCGGTGCGGGCACCGCGATCACCCGGTCCCGGGTGATGTCCTCGATCCGCCAGGCACTGGAACCCAGCAGGAAGGTGTCGCCTACCCGGGACTCGTAGACCATCTCCTCGTCGAGCTCGCCGACCCGGGAGCCTGCGCTGTCCGTGCCGCCCGGGGTCATCACGGTGAACAGGCCCCGGTCCGGGATGGTGCCGCCGGAGGTGACCGCGAGCCGCTGGGCGCCGGGTCGGCCGCGCAGCTCGTCAGTAACCCGGTCCCACACAATCCGGGGACGCAGCTCACCGAACTCCTCCGACGGGTAGCGCCCGGCCAGCATGTCCAGCACGGCATGCAGGGCCGAGTCCGGCAGCGCCGCGTACGGGGCAGCGCGGCGCACCAACGCGGCGAGGTCCGCCACCGTCCACGGCTCCAGCGCGACCATCGCCACCACCTGCTGGGCGAGCACGTCTAGCGGGTTACGCGGGTAGCGCAGGGCCTCAATTGCCCCTCGGGCCATCCGCTCGGCGACGACCGCGCAGGACACCAGATCGCCGCGGAACTTGGGGAACACCACCCCCCGGGACAGCACCCCCACCTGATGCCCTGCCCGGCCAACCCGCTGCAACCCCGAGGCCACCGTCGGTGGCGCCTCGACCTGCACCACCAAGTCCACCGCGCCCATATCAATGCCCAGCTCCAGGGACGAGGTGGCGACCACGCAGGGCAGCCGACCGGCCTTGAGCTCCTCCTCGACCAGGCTGCGCTGCTCGCGGGACATCGAGCCGTGGTGCGCCCTGGCGATCACCTGACTCGCCCCGGCCGCCACCTCGGACTGCGCCATGAGCTGCGCGGGCATCCGGGCCGGCCGGTCCGGCGGTGTCTCGGACGCCAGCTCGTTGAGCCGGGAGGTGAGCCGCTCAGCCAGCCGCCGCGAGTTGGCGAACACGATCGTCGACCGGTGCTCCCGCACCAGGTCCAGGATGCGCTGCTCCACCGCAGGCCAGATGGAGACACGCCGCTGTGCCCCAGCCGCCGATCCGTCCAACTCGGCGGTGGTCTCGCCGAGTGCGCCCAGGTCCGCCACGGGCACCTGCACGGACACCTCGACGGTCTGGTGGGTGGCCGGCCGCACTACCTGGACCGGGCGCCCGCCAGCGAGGAACGTGGTGACCTCGTCGATCGGGCGCACCGTGGCGGACAGCCCGATGCGCTGCGCCGGGTGCGCCAGCAGGGTGTCGAGTCGTTCCAACGACAGCGCCAGGTGCACGCCGCGCTTAGTGCCCACCACCGCGTGCACCTCGTCCAGGATCACCGTCTCGATACCGCGCAGCGACTCCCGCGCCGCCGAGGTGAGCAGCAGGAACAGTGACTCGGGGGTGGTGACCAGTACGTCGGGTGGCGTGCGGGTGAAGGTCCGGCGCTGCTCGGCCGGGGTGTCACCGGTGCGCATCGCCACCTGGATGTCCGGCTGGGGCAGGCCCAGCCGGTGCGCGGCCTGGCGGATGCCGGTCAGCGGGGAGCGCAGGTTGCGCTCGACGTCGACCGCCAGGGCCTTGAGCGGGGAGACGTAGAGCACCCGGCAGCGCCGTCCCGGCTCGGTTGGCGGCCCGGCGACGGCGAGACGGTCCAGCGCCCACAGGAAGGCGGCCAGCGTCTTGCCCGCCCCGGTCGGGGCGACGACCAGCGCATGCTCGCCTGCGGCCGCCACCCGCCAGGCGCCCTCCTGGGCCGGGGTGGGCGCGGCGAAAGCCCCCGCGAACCAGTCCCGGGTGGCGGGGGAGAACAGCTCGAGCACCTCCACCCCACCATCATGACCCGGGGCACTGACACTCCTGGCGCTGCTGTGCTCACTTCGATTGCCCGAGCGAGGCGCACGAACACCCGACACACCGTGCACCAGCGCCCGACACGCGGGATCAACGGGGTGGGTTGATGAGGATGGTGCGCAGCCGGCCTACCTCGGTCATCCGGCGCTCGGCGAGGTGGTCAGCGGCGACGGAGGGGGGCACGCCGTCCCGTTCGGCCAGCTCGAAGATCGAGCGCGTGGTGTGGAAGATCCCGGCGCCCCGGGCGCTGGCCCGCTCGAAGTCGAAGCCACCGATCTCGTCGGCGACCTGGATGACACCGCCGGAGTTCACCACGTAATCGGGGGCGTACAGGATGCCCCGCGCCTCGAGCAGCTTCTCCACCCCGGGGTGTTCCAACTGGTTGTTCGCTCCGCCGCAGACGATCTTGGCGGTGAGTGCGGCCACGGTCTCGTCGTCCAGCGCCCAACTGAGGGCACAAGGGGCGTAGACGTCGATCGGCTCGCGGATCAGCGCCGCGGTGTCGGGCACCACCGTGACCTCGGGGTGCGCGGCCCGGACCCGAGCGATCGCCGGCTCGCTGACGTCGGTCACGAGCACCTGCGCTCCGTCCCCCACCAGGTGCTCGACCAGCAGGTGCCCGACCTTGCCGACGCCGGCGATGCCTACCCGCCGACCGGCGAGGGTAGGCTCGCCCCAGACATGCTCGACGGCTGCCCGCATGCCCTGGAACACCCCGAGCGCGGTGAGGATCGAGGAGTCACCCGCCCCGCCGTAGACCATGGAGCGCCCGGTGACGAACTCGCACTCGCGGGCGACGACGTCCATGTCCTCGACGTAGGTGCCCACATCGCAGGCCGTGATATAGCGCCCGCCCAGGGACTGCACGAACCGGCCGTAGGCGCGCAGCAGTGCCTCGGTCTTGTGCCGGAGCGGGTCGCCGAGGATGACGGCCTTGCCGCCACCGTGGTCCAGCCCGGCGAGGGCGTTCTTGTACGACATCGAGCGGGACAGGTGCAACACGTCGGCGAGTGCGTCCTGCTCGCTGAGGTAGGGATGGAAGCGGGTGCCGCCGAGCGCCGGCCCCAGGGCAGTGGAGTGAATGGCGATGATGGCGCGCAGCCCGGAGGGCTCGTCTCGGCAGAACACGACCTGTTCGTGGTCGCTGGACCGGAATACCTCTGTCACGGTGGTGACTCCCCTCTACCCGCGGCGCATGCTGTGCCCGCGGTGCTACCACCGAGCCTAGGACTGCTGGCCCAGCGGACGTCCCGCGCCCACTGCTCAGGGTGGATGGCACCATCTAGGTGGGGTAGGGCGCACGGCGAGGAGAGAGCATGCGAGTCACCGGAGTGGGTCACGCTGGGCTGTTCATCGAGACAGTGGGGGGTAGCGTGCTGTGCGACCCCTGGGTGAACCCGGCGTTCTTCAGCTCATGGTTTCCCTTCCCGGACAACAGCGACCTGGAATGGGACCGGTTCGGGCAGGCCGACTACCTCTACGTCTCGCACCTGCACCGCGACCACTTCGATGCCGAGCTGCTGCGCCGGCACGTGCGCAAGGACACCACGGTGCTGCTGCCCGACTACCCCACCGACGAGCTGGAGCGCGAGCTCGCCGCGCTGGGCTTCACCGACTTCCTGCGTACCAGCAGCGGGGTGCCGGTGCAGCGTGCCGGGCTGCGCATCATGATCACGTCATTGACCGGGCCGAGCGATGGGCCGATCGGTGACTCGGCGCTGTCGCTGGACGACGGCCGCACGGTGATTCTCAACCAGAATGACGCCCACCCGCTGGACGTCGAGGCGCTGCGCGAGTTCGGGGCGGTGCACGGCTACTTCACCCAGTTCTCCGGAGCGATCTGGTGGCCGATGGTCTACGACCTGCCGGCGGGCGCGAAGCGGGAGTTCGCCCGGCGCAAGCGAGCCGGGCAGTCCGATCGGGCACTGCGCTACATCGACGCCGTCGGGGCCGCGCACGTGTTCCCTACCGCGGGCCCACCCTGCTTCCTCGACAATGAGCTGTTCGACCACAACGGTCTTGGCCGTGACGGGGAGAGCATCTTCACCGATCAGATGGAGTTCCTCGCCGAGCTGGCCGCCGCCCGGCCCGGTGTGTCGGCGCACCTGCTGCTGCCGGGCAGCGTCGCCGAACTGGACGGGCCGCACTGCGTGCTGACGCACGAGCGGCACTCCGCATCCGAGATCCGGCACATCTTCGGCGCGAAGACCGCGTACCTGCGCGAGTACCAGGCCCGTGCCCGCCCGGCCATGGACCGGGAACGAGCCAGCCGGGCGCCGGTCCCCGCTGACCTGTTGGAGCAACTCAAAGACTGGTGGGAGCCGCTGCTCAAGCGGGCCGAGAACATCTGCACCGGCGTCGGCGGCCCGGTCCGTCTCGACGTCGGTGAGCGCTCACTAGTGATCGACTTTATCGCCCGCGAGGTGCGCGAGTACGCCGGCGAGCACTGCCGCTACCGGCTGTCCACCGCAGCGGAGCTGGTCGCCACCAATCTGGCCCGCCGCGAGGTGGACTGGTCGAACAGCCTGTTCCTCTCGCTGCGATTCCGGGCCAGCCGGATCGGCCAGTACAACGAGTTCGTCTACATCTTCTTCAAGTGCCTGTCCGAGGAGCGCATCGACTACGTCGAGAACTGGTACGAGGAACAGGGCGACGACGGCGCGGACATCGGGCTGGACGGTTGGCGGGTGCAGCGTCGCTGTCCGCATCTGCGGGCCGATCTGGCCCGGTTCGGCTCGATCTGCGACGGGGTGCTGACCTGCGCCTTGCACGGTTGGCGCTTCGACCTGGCCAGCGGGCGCTGCCTGACCTCAGCTGGGCACCCCATACGCGCTACGCGTCTGTGAATAGCGATGTGGCTCAGGACTCACAACGCCACTCACCGGTCGCCGTTCCAGCGCCAGTGCGGCCCGGCGTGGCCGTCGCCCGCACTGGCGGCTGTCGGTGCTCGCGCTAGCCGCCGGCCTGCTGGTGCTGCCGTTCCTGGTGATCAGCGTCCGCGCTGCTGCCACCACCAGCGGATGAGTACCGCCAGCGCAGCGAGTAGACCCAGCAGGATCACCAGCTGGCCGGTGGGGGATGACAGTCCGGTGGGATCGGTCTGGCTGAGCACCCCGAAACGATATCTCCGGGCGGGCACCTAGCCTGAAGGGGTGCGGATAACTCATTTCCGGCAGCGCATGGACGAGGAGTTCGGCCCGGTGCGGGCCGCTGCGCTGGCCCACGACCACGTGTTTGCCGAGCTCGGCGGCCGTACGGTGGACGCTGCCCTGGAGGCCGGGATCGACATCAAGCGGGTGTGGGCTGCCGTGTGCACCGCCTTCGACGTCCCCGAAGAGCGTCGGTGACCCCCTAGCACATCGGCGTGTCGGCACTGACCTC
The DNA here is from genome assembly GCA_035714625.1 of Pseudonocardiaceae bacterium. Lineage (GTDB taxonomy): Bacteria > Actinomycetota > Actinomycetes > Mycobacteriales > Pseudonocardiaceae. Next base: position 45,351 of record DASTLT010000225.1, read on the forward strand.
GAACACCTGTTCGGCTAGGCTGTTGTCCACAGCCGGACCCGCTGTCCACAGCTCCGGTGTGCGCTGCCGCGAAGTGTCGGTCCCACCGTCTAGCGTCGGCGTCGGCCCAGAAGACTGATCAGCGAGGGTGGACCATCAAATGGCACCAGCACCAGACCGGGAGAAGGCGCTTGAGCTCGCCTTGGCCCAGATCGACAAGCAGTACGGCAAAGGCTCGGTGATGCGCCTCGGTCAGGAGGGCCGCGCGCCCGTCGAGGTGATCCCCACCGGGTCCATTGCGTTAGACGTGGCGCTGGGCATCGGTGGCCTGCCCCGTGGCCGGGTGATCGAGGTGTACGGGCCGGAGAGCAGCGGGAAAACCACCGTTGCGTTGCACGCGGTGGCCAACGCTCAGCGGGCCGGTGGGATCGCTGCGTTCATCGACGCCGAGCACGCGCTGGATCCCGACTATGCCAAGGCGCTCGGGGTGGACACGGACGCCCTGCTGGTCTCCCAGCCGGACACTGGCGAGCAGGCGCTGGAGATCGCGGACATGCTGATCCGCTCCGGGGCACTGGATGTGCTGGTCATCGACTCAGTGGCGGCTCTGGTGCCGCGAGCGGAGATCGAAGGCGAGATGGGTGACTCCCATGTTGGTCTGCAGGCCCGGCTGATGAGCCAGGCACTGCGTAAGATCACCGGTGCGTTGAGCAACTCGGGCACCACCGCGATCTTCATCAACCAGCTCCGGGAGAAGGTCGGCGTCTTCTTCGGCTCACCGGAGACCACCACAGGTGGCAAGGCGCTGAAGTTCTACGCCTCGGTGCGGTTGGACATCCGCCGGATTGAGACGCTCAAAGACGGCGGAGACGCGGTCGGCAACCGGACCCGCGTCAAGGTGGTGAAGAACAAGTGTGTCGCTGCTGGCACCCGGGTGTTCGACCCAGTGACAGGCATTACACACATGATCGAGGATGTCGTCGATGGTCGGCTCCCGGTACACGTAGTCGCTGTTGACAAGGCGGGAATGCTGCATAGCCGTCCGGTGGTCTCCTGGTTCGACCAGGGTGAGCAAGACGTGCTGGGTCTCCGGCTGCGCGACGGTACCAAGTTGTGGGTGACCCCGGATCACAAGATCCTCACTGAGAGTGGTTGGAAATTAGCGGGTCTGCTTGCCGTCGGTGATCGGGTGGCGCGGCCGCGTGAGTTTGTCGGATTCGGGTGTGTTGAGCCGGTTTCACCGGCGCCGGTGCTGACCCATCTCGCGAGGCGAGGTGTTACCGCGCAACAGGCGGCCCAGTTGATCGGCGAGCGGGCAGGTGACCCGCACGGCGGGATGCGGCAGGTGCTGGGGGGGAGTCGGCTCCGACGGGATCGGCTGACTGTACTGGCTGATACCCTCGACGATGCTTTTCTTCACGAGGTGGTAGCAGAGGAGCTGTGTTATTCACGGATCGTCGAGGTCCTGCCGTCACGACGGTGTCGGACGTTTGACATCGAGGTCGACGAGCTGCACAATTTTGTCGCGAACGACGTCCTCGTCCACAACTGTGCTCCTCCATTCAAGCAAGCTGAGTTCGACATTCTTTATGGGCATGGGATCAGCAAGGAGGGTTCGCTGATCGATATGGGTGTGGAGCAGGGCGTTGTCCGCAAGTCGGGCGCCTGGTACACCTACGAGGGCGACCAGCTCGGCCAAGGCAAGGAGAACGCTCGCAAGTTCCTCAGTGACAACCCCGACATTGCCGCCGAGATCGAGAAGAGGATCAAGGATAAGCTCGGCATCGGGGCGAAGCTGGACGATGATGGGACCGTGTCGACTCCGGTGGAGTTCTGATGGCTCCGATCGGGCAGAGCCCTCCGGGGCTTGCAATCGATCTCGTAATGCAGGCGCGGGGGATCTGCCTGAAGTTGCTCACCGCCCGGCCGCGCAGCCGGGCGGAGCTGGCCGATGCCCTGCGCGAGCGAGGGATTCCCGAGGATGTCCGCGAGACCGTGCTCGACCGCCTCGGAGAGGTGGGCCTGGTGGACGATGCGGCGTTCGCCGAGTCGACGGTGCACTCCGGGCGTGCCTACCGAGGCTTGGGCAGACATGCGCTGAGCGCAGAGCTTCGCCGCCGGGGAGTGCCCGACGGCCTGGCCCACGAGGCGGTGGCTACGTTGCAGCCCGGGGACGAGGAACAGCGGGCTCGCGAGCTGGTCCGGCGCAAGCTGCGCAGCACCACAGGGCGAGACCCGGCTACGCGGGTGCGCAGGCTCGTCGGCATGTTGGTCCGCAAGGGTTACCCCGAGGGGATGGCGTTTCGCGTGGTGCGCGACGAACTCGGCTCGGAGGGATGGCCCGCCGAGGTCGAGTCCGGCCCAGACTGACTGCTGCCGGGCACCTGGGGCGGGATGAATGCGACACCGGAGGGGAGATCATCGCGCGCGTGCGCGTCCTGTAGCAGGTCCAGCAGGACGGCGCGGAATTCCTCGGCGGCCCGGGTCGGATGCATGTCGGTGCGGTGCGCCAGTGTGATCGTGCGGGTGGGGACGGGCGGTACGAACGGCACGCCACGCAGCTTTGGACGTCCCAGCAGGACCATACTGGGCACCACTGCGACACCCAGGCCGGCCTCGACGAAGCTGAGCACCGCGTCCATCTCACCCCCCTCGATGGCGAAGCGCGGCTGGAATCCGGCCCGCTGGCAGGCGGTCAAGGTCATCGCGCGCAAGTCATAGCCCTCGCGGAACATCACCAGCGGCCGGTCCCGAAGGTCATCGATCCGGAAGGAAGTCAGGTCGAGGGCCATGGCACGTGGCACGGCGACCGTGAGTTGCTCGCGCAGGATCGGCACGGTGTCCAGGGTGGGATCACCGCGGTGCAGCGGAGATGTGATCACTGCCAGGTCGATGGCTCCTTCGGCGACCTGGCGCACCAGATCCCGGGATCCGCATTCGTCGATGATGAGCTGGATCCCGGGATAACGGGCATTGAAGCGGGCGAGTGCATCGGACAGCAGTCCAGTACACAGGCTGGGCGTGGCACCCAGCCGCAGCCGCCCCTGGCGAAGCTCGGCCAGCTCGTGCACTTGGAGCCGGGCCGTCTCGACGTCGGCCAGGATCCGCCGCGCGAAGGGCACGAGCACCTCTCCGGCCGGGGTGAGGCTGACATTGCCCCGGGCGCGGTGGAACAGCTCGCTGCCCAGCTCGCGCTCCAGGTTGTGAATCTGCTTACTCAGTGACGGCTGGGCGACGTGGGCGAGCTCTGCGGCGCGGGTGAAGTGGCGGGTCTGGGCGACCGCAAGAAAGTACACGAGCTGCTGCAGCTGCATCATGATAGCTTAATCCTATCGAGACAAGCGTCACCATATCTTTGACCTGTGCCACAGGGGCGGCCTACTGTCGGTGGCCTGGCGTGCTGCGCGCCACCGCCCATCCAGCTCATCGGAGTGCTCACCCGTGACCGCTACCTCGCCAGCCCCACCGTCCGGGGTCCGTCGGCCCGCGCGAGCGGCCACCGAGGCTAGGACTCTGCGCACCGACCGCTGGTGGCTCTCGCCACTCGTGACGGCCGTCGTGCTGAGTGTCTTCATCGTCTACACGACCATCCGCCTTTTCATGCGAGACTACTACTGGGTTGACGAATACCATTATCTCACCCCCCTGTATTCGCCATGTCTGAGCGACTCTTGCGCGCCTGGGTCGGCCCACTTCGGTACGCCGTTGCCAGCGTTTCCGCTGGCTGTGCCGTTGTCGATCCTGATCTTTCCAATCATTGCCGGGTTCCGGCTCAGCTGCTACTACTATCGCAAAGCAGGCTACCGGGCATTCTTGCTGTCACCGCCCGGATGCGCGGTAGTCGAGCCAGCCAAGAGGTACACGGGGGAAACTCGATTCCCGCTCGTGCTGCAAAACCTGCACCGTTACTTCTTGTATCTTGCCAGCGCACTGCTACTGATCAACACCTATGACGCTGTGCTGGCGTTCTTCCCCGCCGACGGTGGCTTCGGGTTGGGCGTGGGCTCACTGATCCTGCTGGTCAACGTCATTATGTTGTGGTTGTATTCGCTGTCCTGCCACGCTTGCAGGCATATTTTCGGTGGTAGGCTCAAGCACTTCTCGAAACATCCCGTGCAGTACTGGTTCTGGACTCAGCTCTCCAAGTTCAACGGCCGCCATATGCAGTTTGCCTGGACGTCGCTGATAACGGTGATGCTCACGGACTTCTACATCATGGCCGTCGCTGTGGGCTGGATCGCCGACCTGCGCCTCGTCAACTAAGGATAACCGATGACCGAGATTGAGCGGCACGACTACGACGTCGTGGTGATCGGCGCGGGCGGTGCCGGGTTACGTGCCGCTATCGAGGCCCGCGAGCTGGGCAAACGCACCGCCGTCATCTGCAAGTCCCTGTTCGGCAAGGCCCACACGGTGATGGCCGAGGGCGGTATCGCTGCCGCCATGGGCAACGCGAACCCACGGGACAACTGGGAGATTCATTTCCGCGACACCATGCGCGGGGGCAAGTTCCTCAACAACTGGCGGATGGCCGAGCTACACGCCAAAGAGGCGCCACAGCGAGTGTGGGAGCTGGAGACCTACGGGGCGCTGTTCGACCGCACCAAAGACGGCAAGATCAGTCAACGCAACTTTGGCGGGCACGAGTACCCGCGGCTGGCGCACGTCGGTGACCGAACTGGCTTGGAGCTGATCCGGACACTGCAGCAGAAAATCGTGTCGCTGCAGCAGGAGGATTTCGCTCAGCACGGCGACTACGAGGTCAACCTCCGGGTTTTCAGCGAGTGCACGGTCACTGACCTGCTCACCGATGCCGGCGCGGTGGCCGGGGCGTTCGGCTACTGGCGTGAGACCGGTCGTTTCATCCAGTTCAACGCCCCTGCGGTGATACTGGCAACCGGCGGGATCGGCAAGTCCTTCAAGGTTACCAGCAACTCCTGGGAGTACACCGGGGACGGACACGCGCTCGCGTTGCGCGCGGGCGGATCGCTGATCAATATGGAGTTCGTCCAGTTCCATCCCACCGGGATGGTCTGGCCGCCCAGTGTGAAGGGGATCCTGGTCACCGAGTCGGTCCGGGGCGACGGTGGGGTGCTGCGCAATTCGGAGGGCAGGCGTTTCATGTTCGACTACATCCCGGAGGTCTTCAAGGACAAGTATGCGACCACCGAGGCAGAGGCAGACGGGTGGTACGAGGATCCGGAACACTACCGCCGCCCGCCCGAACTGCTGCCCCGGGATGAGGTGGCCCGGGCGATCAACTCGGAGGTCAAGGCGGGTCGCGGGTCACCGCACAGCGGGGTGTTCCTCGACGTCTCCACCCGGATGCCCGCCGACGTCATCCGCAGGCGGCTGCCCTCGATGTACCACCAGTTCAAGGAGCTGGCAGAGGTGGATATCACCGCTGAGCCGATGGAGGTCGGCCCCACCTGCCACTATGTGATGGGAGGCGTGGAGGTTGATCCGGACACCGCGGCGGCCACGGTGCCCGGGTTGTTCGCTGCCGGTGAGGTGGCGGGCGGGATGCATGGCTCGAACCGGCTAGGTGGTAACTCGCTGTCCGACCTGCTTGTGTTCGGCCGTCGGGCTGGACTCGGAGCGGCCACCTATGTGGACGCATTGGGTGCTTCGCGGCCTGCGGTGCGTGCCGAGAATGTTGTGACCGCGGCGCAACGCGCGGTGGCGCCATTCGCCGGGCATGGGAGTGACGGGGTGGGCGACGAGAACCCGTACACGGTGCATCAGCAACTACAGCAGACCATGAACGATCTGGTCGGCATCATCCGCCGGGCGGATGAGATGGAACTGGCACTGAAGAAACTTGACGAGCTGGGCAGGCGGGCGCAGCACGTTCTGGTGGAGGGGCACCGGCAGTTCAACCCAGGCTGGCACCTGGCGCTGGACCTGCGGAATATGCTCACGGTAAGCGAATGCGTTGCCCGGGCCGCCCAGGAGCGTACCGAGAGCCGGGGTGGGCACACCCGCGAGGACCATCCGCACATGGACCCCGATTGGCGCCGGGTAGTGCTGGCGTGTACCCAGGACGGGGACGGTGCCATCCACGTCACGCGTAAGGAGCAACCGCCGATGCACCCGGACCTGCTCGCGCTGTTCGATCTCGACGAGCTGAAGAAGTACTTCACCGCTGAGGAGCTTCCGGGAGGGACGGACCCCAGATGAGTTACCAACAACGCTTCCGGGTATGGCGGGGCGACGCCGACGGCGGGCAGCTCGCCGACTTCGATGTGGAGGTCCATGAGGGTGAGGTCGTGCTTGATGTGATCCATCGCGTGCAGGCCACCCAGGCCCCCGACCTCGCGGTCCGGTGGAACTGCAAGGCGGGTAAGTGCGGGTCGTGCAGTGCGGAGATCAACGGCCAGCCTCGCCTGCTCTGCATGACCCGGATGTCCACGCTGCCGTCCGAGCAGCCAGTGACGATCACCCCGATGCGGACCTTCCCCATCATCCGCGACCTGGTCACCGACGTCTCGTACAACTATCAGAAGGCGCGCCAGGTGCGGGCATTCGTTCCGCCCAAGGGCCTGCAGCCCGGTGAATACCGGATGCAGCAGGTGGACGTGGCACGCTCCCAGGAGTTCCGCAAGTGCATCGAGTGCTTCCTGTGCCAGAATACCTGTCATGTGATCCGCGATCACGAGGAGAACAAGGAACGCTTCTCCGGGCCGCGCTACCTCATGCGGATCGCCGAACTGGATATGCACCCACTGGACGTTGCCACCGACGAGGGTGTGGACCGCAGGAAAGAGGCACAGGACGGCCACGGCCTCGGCTTCTGCAACATCACCAAGTGCTGCACCGAGGTCTGCCCGGAACACATCAAGATCACAGACAACGCCCTGATTCCGATGAAGGAACGGGTAGTCGACGTCCGCTTCGACCCCTTGGCCCGCCTGCTCCGTCGCAATCAGCAGGGAGGATCTTGACGTGGTAGTACGCTGGAGCGGCCCGCACTGACCATCACCTCAAGATCATGGGATGGTCGGGGGGGTGGGTGCCGGAGAGCCAAGATACTTCTCGTAGAGACGCTTCCAGGCGCCGTCGGTGATCGTTTGGCGTAGTACAGCGTTGATCCTCTTGCGCAGCACCTCGTCGCCCTGCGGCAGGCCGATACCGTATTCGATCGTGCTCAGCGGCTCACCGACCATCCGCAACTTGCCGCTCACCATGGCTGGTAGGGCACGCAACGCGAACTCATCCCCGGCAATTGCCTGGACACCGTTACCGAGCAGGGCGGCGCATTCACCCAGATCGGCTCGGGTCTTGAGCCGGGTCCCCAGCGTGTCCGCCAGGGCTGCTGCGGCGGGAGAGTCCCGAGGGGTACACACACTACCGGCACCGAGTGATTCCAGGCTGGTGACCGGGCTGTCGGCGGGCACAGCTAGCTGTGGCTTGTGCTCCAGGTACGGCCCTGCGATCTCGCCGTCCAGCCGTCGCTGTGGGGTGATCGCGTACTCGCCGAGCACGAAGTCCACCTCTTTGCGGCGCAGCGAGCCCTCACGTTGGTTCAGGGGTGTCGGCTTGAAGTCGGTGCGGGTGGGGTCCACACCGAGATTCCGGGCGATCAGCCTGACCAGTTCTACGGTGAACCCGGTGTAGTTCCTGGACCCTCGTGGGCTCTCGGTGATCAGCCCAGGCGCTTCCTGGATCGCCACGATAAGCCAACCGCGACTGGTAATCCGTTCGATCGTGGGTGACCCGCTGGTCGCCCGGACGGGTGCAGGAGTGACTGTTTTGAAGGGATTTTCTTGCATCGGCTGGGGACCGAACGCTGCAGTGACCCCTCTGACCGCCGAGCCCACCATCCAGAGCGTCGCGGAGACCAGCACGATCAGCACCAGGAACAGGCAGCCAAGGCGGCGCGGTCGTAGCCACCCCCGCGCGCGCAGGGCACGCAGTATCACCCAGGCCCTGGTGCCTGGAGGTGCCGCGGAGCTGGACGCCAACTCCGGCCACGGCGGACGGACCGGTCGGTTATCCATCGCTCAGTGGCCCTCGGGCCATCTCCTGGCTGCGCACCGTGCCGACTGTAGTGCCCGACTCCACCAGAAACGATTAGCCGGGCGCGCGGGACACGCTGACCAGTTCCGCCGGCACGGCGGACAGGTTCGGCTCCAGAACGGTTTGGGCCCGGCTGGCTCGGCGCTCCAGCCACACCGCGAACCGGCTGAGCAGGTAGTTGATCACGATGAAGATGACGCCGATGGTCAGGTAGAGCTGCAGCGGGTTGCGCAGTTGCTGGGTCGCGATCTGCACGAACCGCACTGACTCGGGGTAGAGGATCACGAACCCCAGGGAGGTGTCCTTGAAGATCACCACAAGCTGGCTGATCAGCGCGGGCAGCATGGCCCGGAAAGCCTGTGGGAGCAGGATCGAGCCCATCGCCTGCCCCCGGGTGAGGCCGACGGCGGCGGCGGCCTCGGCCTGCCCCCTGGGCAGCGAGGCGACGCCGGATCGGACAATCTCGGCGATGATCACCGAGTTGTAGGCGGTAAGTCCGATGACCAGGTACCACAGCAGTGGCAGGTGCATTCCCAGTTCCGGCAGCACGCGCGCGGCGAAGAAGATTGCGATCACCACCGGCAGCCCGCGAAAGAACTCGATCGGCGCGACCACCATCCAGCGCCCCCAGCGCGGCAGGCTGATCCGGGTGACGGCCAGGAGGGTGCCCAGCACCAGGGAGAACACCATCGCCAGCACAGCCGCCTGCATGTTACGCAGCAACGCCAGGCCGAGGTTGGTCCACAGGGAAACGAACAGTGGATTCCCCGGATTCACCAGCGGCCCCCACTTCTCCTCGGTGAACTGGCCCTGAGCCTGCAAGCGCAGTATCACCAGCACTGCTACTCCGGCAAGTACCAGGCTGGCGGCCACGCTGCCGACTATGATGCGCCGCCGGCCGCGCGGCCCCGGACTGTCGAAGAGTACCGAGGTGCTCACCGGGCCACCGCCACCCTGCGCTCAATGGCGCCCAGCGCCACCCCCGCCGGGATGGTGATGATCAGGTAACCGGCGGCCACGCCGAGCAGCACCGGGATGAGAGCGAGACCCTGTGCCGCGGTCAGCCTGGCCTGTACGCTGAACAGTTCTCCGCCGACACCGAAGGCGCCGACGATTGCCGAGTTCTTCACCATCGCGATGAACACACTGCCCAACGGGGGTATGACACTGCGCAGCGCCTGCGGCAACACGACCTCCCGCAGCGACTGGGTGAACGTCAGCCCGACCGCCCGGGCCGCCTCGGTCTGCCCCGCAGACACGGCGTTGATGCCGCTGCGCACTGCTTCGCAAACGAAGGCCGAGGTGTAGAGCACTAGGCCAATCACACCGAACCAGAAGTACGCACCGTTGATACCCAGTTCCGGCAGGCCGAAGGCGCAGAAGAACAGTACGACGGTAAGCGGACAGTTGCGGAACACTGTGACCCAAGCGGTGCCCACACCGCGCAGTGGCGGTACGGGGGAGACCCGGAAGGCCGCAGTCACGATGCCCAGCACCAATGACCCGACTGCCGCGTAGAGGCAGATTTGCAGGGTCTTGAGCAGCCCGTCACGATACAGTCCGATATTGTCGATGATGATATCCATGGCGAGTCCCTCCACTGAGGTGCCGTCGGAGCACCGGTCCGGTGCTCCGAC
>DASTLT010000226.1:0-3274 GCA_035714625.1 Pseudonocardiaceae bacterium
AGCGTCAGCATCCGCCTCCGCGACAACACCAGCCGGGACCGTCACAGAAGCACACCGAACACCATCACAACCGCCGAATCACGCACCACGGCCCAGCGTGTCGCGAGCAGTCAGCCACAAGATTCCCGACTACTTACACTCAGGCTGCGATGCGGCAGATCGCTTCGGCGACATCTCGGGTGAGCCCATACTCCTGCGCCACGGCATCGAGCGACTCCCCAGCACGCCACAACTGCACGACCATATCGACCTGAACATTGTTGGTCGTGATCACCGGCGTGCCCCAACCGAATCGTGGGTCGATGACCACGGGTGCGATGTCGGGGTACTGCTGCAGGGTCAGTCTCGTGGGAGAGTCATCCATGTCGTCCCAGGTGATGTACCGCAGGTGTTCGTCGATGATCTCACGAATCGGTGCCTGCCCGTCATGCGCGCGCACCAGCTCGTCATCCGCGTAACTGACGAATATGTCGATGCCGTCCGTCGCTATTCGCCGCATCGCCAGACCGTAGGAGGTCTTGAACTCACGTCGCACCGCGGCGGCAGCCTCCCGGATCTTCTTCTTGGACAGCCCCAGATCGCGCAGGGAACGCAAGACGTACGCTTCAATGACGGCGATGAACGGAACTGACGGCCACCCGCGCTTGGCAGGTGGCACTCGATGCACCAGCGCTTCGCCTTCCACCTGCTCCCTCAGCCAGTAGTTCAGCGTGGAGGCGGGTAGCTGCAGGTGGCGGGCTGTCTGCGTGGGAGTCAGCAGCGCGTCATGGTACTTGTCGATCGGCACACCGTTCTCCCTCCGCCGGGGTGCACTACTCTGGCACATGAGGGCCACAGAACGGGGATGGCGGGGCCGGGAAGTCACCCATCCGCTGGTGTCCGGGCTGGCCGGGCGCCGGGTGTCGGGCGAGCTGGTCGGCCACACCCCCTTGCCTACGGCCCGAGCCACTGCGGACACGAGGGCTGGCGATGCGGGTGCCCGGCTGACCTGCTGTTGCCAGCGTCTTGCCCCGGGAGTGACCGGCAGGAAAGCTCTCGGTTGCGGCGTGCAGCCGGCGTTGGGCTTCCTGATGATCGTCACCGCTGAGCGCGAGACCGAGCAGCGCCCGGCCGCAGTCCTCATTCTGGCGGCTAACGCCGACATGCGGCGCACCGAAGCAGGGCTAATGGGCGTATCGCGTTGGCGGCGCATTCCGCCGGACAGGCAATGGAGCTGACCGCACTGACGCCGATCCCTCAAAACGGCTCGCTCAGCGTGGTGAAGTCGTTGCAGATCACTGTGCGGGTCGACTCTTCGATTCGGTAGGAGCAGGCGACCGCATTACCGCGTCCGTCGCCGGAGTTCGGGACCCGTCCGAACCACAAGTTCGGGAACCCCGACTGCTGCTCCATTCCCTGATAAGGGTCATCGTAGCGGGTCAGGACCCAGGTCCTGACGATCCGTCGCAGCTCACTGCTGGGAGAGCACAGGGCGATCCACGAGTCGAGCCGCTCGGAGAACTTTTCCAGCTTCCACGGTTCTCCCTCGGTGGCCACTAGCCACCGAGCCTGGCTTCGCTCGCGGCGAACTCAGCCGCGAGTTCTTCCCGGCTCAGTGCGCGGCCACGCTCGATTGGCCGGCTCGCGGTGTCGGCCAGCCACTTTGACACCATCTCCTTGTTCAGGGCAGACTCGTCACTCTCGGCGCTGGTGTTGGACCGAAAGTACCGGGTGATCACCTCGGGGTCGAGTGGGATGCTGTCACCCGGGCGCCGGCTGCGGTTGGCGGTCAACCAAGGCTCCTCACCGTGGCTGAGGATCTCCAGGTCCGTGCCGGTGAGGGCGCCGTAGCGGCTCAGGGTGTAGCCGATCGTGTTCAGCTCGGCTTCTCCGAGCTCCTGGCGTGGCGGTGTGAGGTTGTCGTATTTTTCGGCTCGCCACAGCTCGGCCACAACCGGGCCCATGTCCCAGGCTTCGATGGTTTCGGTGAACAAGGGTTCACCGTGGACGGCCAGGTGGTGACCCTGGCAGTAGTAGAGCAGCTTGTGCAGCTTCTTCGCTGGTAGCCCGGGGCGCCGGGCGCGAAGTTCGGCGGCGATGTCGTGGGCAGAGACGGGCACCGGGCGATCCTAGGGGTGTCGGTGGGGTGGGGGAAGGGTCTCACTACTCCGGCACGTTTCGAACCTGTGTTCGATTATAGCCTTCGATCCGTAGTCGTGGCCAGAGCTGTGCATGATCATTAACCCTGACCCGGTGGCCGCAGCCGGAGGGTGCCGTTGATCACGCTTTCGCGATCACGCCGCTGTGCGTCGAGCATCGGCTCGGTCTGATAGCTGAGGTCTCGGATGGTGGCTGCGGCATAGTTGCCCAGCTTGTCAGGAGGTGGCCACCCGGGCCAGGGAGGGGCGGACCTGCTCCAACCCCCACGGGATGCTCAGCACGGACGGGGACCGCAAGGAGACCGTGGTGATCAGATCAAGGACGATGTAGCGCCCCTCCCGCACGGCCGGGGAGGTTGCGGAACAGTTCGAGGCCTTCGACCTGGCATTTCAGGTCGTCGGAGGCGTACAGCATGATGACGATGTTGGCGTTGAGCAGCGGGATATTTTCGAAACTCAGGGCGCCGCCCGGGTTGCCGGGTGCGATGGCCGCAACTGCTGGACCGTCGGCGGGATCTGCATTCCCAGGTCCTGGAGGAGCTTGACGGCGGGGTCCTGGTCCGTCTTCAGGGTTACGATCTCGCCGGGGCATACGCGTAGGAGAACGAGACCGTCCGGCCCACCAGACCGGGGTTCGCCTCCCGGACTGCATGTGTGACCGCACTGGGCACCGAAGAGACCCGGCAGGTAATTGATCTCTTGGCTAACCGTGCTGAATTGCAGCATCTGGTGCGGCGGCTACGCGCGCTTGTCGCACAGGAATCCAACGAGCTGGCGCACTTGTCTCGACTGCTGGCGAGTTGACCGGAGAATCGGGGGCACCCCCTGGCGGGCGACGCTGTCTTCGCTGATGACATCCGGTGATGGGCAATTGAGACACCCGTTACACTCCGCGCAACTGGTCGGCACCGGGAGGGGACGCAGTGGGATCGCGGCGAGCACGGCAGTACTACTGCGGGTGCGGCACTCGCTTGGCGAAGGACAACCCTGAACGGCAGTGTGCCCGGTGCCAGCGCGTCTCCCGGGACAAGCTGATTGCCGCGCCGGAGGTTCCGGCGGAGTTCTGGGGGACTGAGCAGTTCCGGGCGGCCTTCGCTGCTCAGCACATGGGGTGGGTCTCCCGGGCCTACCGCACC
>DASTLT010000227.1:0-5127 GCA_035714625.1 Pseudonocardiaceae bacterium
GGGGCGGTGGCGGTGAACCGGGCGTAGGCGTGCTGGGACCGGAAGCGGTGGGCGCCCGGGCGGTCTTGCCCAGGATCACCGCCGCCGAGAGCACCCCGCAGCCGGGGATGGCCAGCAGGCTGGGGGCCAGCACGCGCACCCGATCGGGTAACTCGCGCTTCAGGGAGTGGATCTGCATGGTCAGTTCCCGGCCGCGTGTGGTCATCTCGCGGGCCAGGCGCGCCACGAGGTCGTCACACGCTTGTAGTCGGGCGGCGAGGTTGTCGAGCACGCAGGAGCGGCGTGGGGATCTGCAGGGCGGGGTCCAGGTCGTGCAGGTGCCAGCGCAGCCGGTGGACCCACTCGGTGCGCTCGACGACGAGGTGGTGGCGGTGGTCGGCCAGCAGCTTCACCTCCCGCGCTGGTCCGTCCCACCGCGCGATCGGCAGGTCGGGCTGGCCGTAGCGCGGCCTGCGCCACGGCCAGCGCGTCGATCGGATCGGACTGTCCCGGCTGGCGACCGCCTCAGCGCGCGGCGGCCCTCACCTGGGTGGGCACCCGCACCACCACGTCACCCGCTGCCAGCAGGTCGCGCTCCAGACGGCGGGTGACCTGCCGGCAGTCCTGCAGCGCGAACCGCACGTCTGACCACTGACTCGCCCACTGCACCGCCGTCAGAGGGTCCTCGCTGGTCGTCCCGACTGTCCGCTCGGCCAGCTTGCGGCCGACGCCCTCGACGGCCACCAGCGTGTGACTGCCCTTGGGCGCGTCCACCCCGATCACGACCTCGCTCAACGCCTGTCCTTTCCTCGCTTCGTAGATGAGCGCCAGACGAGGGTGGGCACGCGTCACTCGGGCACGTGGCGCGCTCCTATCAAGCCACACCCCGCCGGCTCAGGGCCCGGTGGGGCCGCACATCGGGACAAGCCACCAGCCACAAGGCCGGGGCAGCAAAGAAACCAGCGAGCCCCACCAAGCAGCCATCATCATGACATTGACGCAAAGAAACTTGGGGCCGCTTTCAGCACCTCGATCGTGCGCTCCAATTCCGCGCACTTACGCTTGAGCTCACGAATCTCCCGAGCCGACTCGGTGGGCACCCCAGGTGCCTGCCCGGCGTCCACCTCAGCCCGCCGCACCCACTCGCGCAGCGTCTCCGCGCTCATCCCCAACCGCCCAGAGACGGCCTGCAAAGCCACCCACTCCGACTCGTAGTCCCCCACAGGATCCCGGACCAGGCGAACCGCCTTCGCCCTGGTCTCCTCGTCGAACCTGCGTGGCATCGCGCCATCCTTCCCAACCTGGGAAGCGTGCACGAAACCCGGGATGGTTCAGTCGGCCGTGACGCGCGGCGACGGCGCCGACGGTGGGATCGGAGATCAGCTGGCCGTGCGCGAGCGGGCTCCACGCCTGGGTGGCGATGCCATGACGGGCGTCGAACTCGCGAACCTGGGCTTGCGGCAGTCGTGGGTGCAGCTCGACCTGATTGACGGCCGGGACCGTGTTCGTTTCCGCGAGCAGCCGCTGCCCTGTGGCCGGGGTGAAGTTGCAGACGCCGATACAACGGGCCAGGCCGTCGCTTCTGATCTTCTCCAGCGCCCGCCAGCTCTCGACGTAGAGACCACGTGAGGGAACGGGCCAAGGGATCAGGTAGAGGTCGAGGTAGTCGAGCTTCAGAGTGGCCAGGCTCTTTCCAACGCGGCCAGGGTGGCGTCGTAGCCGAGGTCGGTGTGCCAGACCTTGGTGGTGAGGTGCAGCTGCTCGCGCGGGATTGCGGAGGCGGCGATCGCGGCGCCGGTGCCGGGTTCGTTGCGGTAGTAGGCGGCGGTGTCGATGGCCCGGTACCCGGCGTCGAGGGCCGCCGTGACGGCGGGACCGGCTTCGTCGTCGGGCACCCGGAACACACCGAACCCGAGCTGCGGGATCGTGGTTGCGTCGTTGAGGGTGATGTCGGGGACGGCGGTCTCGGGCATGGGGGCTCCCGCTCGGGTGGATCGGTCAGTCGGGGATCGGGAAGCGGTAGAACATGCCGACGGTGTCGGCGGCGATAACCCAATCTTGTGTTAGTCCATAGGTACGCGGTAGGTGAATAGGTGTCGTGATCCGTCGAAGATAAAGTGCGTCACCTCGACAGGCTGGTCACCTGCGTAGATGGTACGAGTAAGATCGACAATCGGTGTTCCGGGAGGGAGTCGCAAAGTGCGGGCTTCCGCTGGCGTCGGCATACGCGCGACGAGGTCCTCGTCTGCATGCGACGGAGGGTCCCCAAGTACTCGCGTTAACTCGGCGTGAACGCCACCGGGGATTTTCTCGTTTTCTATGATATGGGTACCGCGGACCAGCTGAAGTGGGAAATAGCTGTCAGCGGATTGGGCCGGTTCGTCGTCGAGTGTCAGCAGATGCCTGCGTACCACGACTGGCGACTCAGGCTCAAGGTTCAGGCGGTTCGCTACGTCGGTTGGTGCAGGAGCGACGGTGACCTCAATAAGTTCTTGACCACGTAGAAAGCCTTGATCACGAGCTTCAGCTTCGAGCGGGGCTGTGCCCGGTTGCCGCTCCGAGCGGAGGTGGCGGCTGGTGCCATGGCGCCGTAGACGGCGTGGCTTACGCACGAACGTCCCCTGACCCTGACGAGTGATGATCAACCCTTCTGCTCTGAGCTGATCAAGCGCTTGACGCACCGTGCCCGCCGACGCCCCGTAGCCATCCTCCAGCTGGCGCAGCGAAGGGAGAGCGGCACCGTCGCGCAACTCGTCCTGCTGGATAGCCCGGCGCAGGTCATCGGCGATCTGGACGTAGGCCGGGGTCGGGTCACTTGGGTTCACACGCACGGCGGGGCCTCCTCCCTTGGCGGATCAAGGAGACGGTGCATCCGGTGCCCCTCGCTGTCATCTGACCGGCTGGCCCCGCCGGTTCTGCTGTTTACGAGAAGTCTACGGAACCACTTGTTCTGAGTTATAACTGTGTGACACAGTAGCAGTGATGCACAGTCTACCACCGGCGACCGTGGGAGCCAGAGACAGCAGGAAGCCCCAGCGCGGTGCCGGAACGTTAAGGACTTACAGCTGAAGCAGGTGGACGGCGGACCCGATGTTCGGGGTGAACCTGCCCAGAACCCGGCACGATTGGAGACATGTCATGACCACCGCAGCACCGACCGGCCCAGACGAGCAGCAGTTCACTGAACCGGCGCGTGACCTGAGGATACATCGACATCCGCTGGACCAGTTCGTCCCCGACCCGTCGAGGCTGGCGCCGTTGGGCGACGAGCCGGAGTTCGCCGCGATCTTGGAAAGCGCGGTCGCTGACGAGGCACCCCGGCTGTTCGCCATCATCCAGGTGTATGGCGAGCGCGTGGATGGGCGGATCGCTGCCTGGGGCATGGCCTTCGACGACTACGCCGAGGTCGTCTCCGTGGCACACGGGATGCAGGGAAGCCTGCGCGCGCCGCAGGACGCAGTACGCCTATTCAACCTCGGCAGCCACATCCGCGCTCGGCTGGTGTGGTTCAACCCGGACGCGGTCACACCACCCGAGGATGACGACGAGGCTGCCTGAACGGGCACGGGGTGTCGGCCGACGACGTGTCGTGGCTGCCGGGACTGTTCCGGCAACTTTGCCACGCCGTCCCAGACACCCAGCGCTCCACCGACTTCGACGGCCCGATTGTGCTGTGGCGTCCTGTTGGGACCCCAACCACCAGCCAACGCAGTGAAAACCAGAGCTGAAAGAGTAATCGCATGAGCACACTTCGACACACGAACGTCGACGCCCCCCGCGTAGCCCGGGAAGCTGAGGAGTTGCGCGAGACGATGATCGGCACGCTGCGTGAGATAGGGGCGGTTCGAAGCGATCGGGTCGCCGAGGTGTTTCGGGCGGTGCCTCGGCATCTGTTCACACCGGGGGCGCCGCTGGAGGACGCCTACCAACCCCGAGACGCAGTGCACGTGAAGTGGGACGACCAGGGGGTTCCGATCAGCACGGTGTCCTCGCCGCAGTTGCAGGGCTCGATGCTGGAGCAGGCCGACATCCGCCCCGGAATGACCGCGCTGGAGATCGGGTCCGGTGGCGTGAACGCCGCGATGATGAGCTGGCTGGCCGGTCCCGAGGGGCGGGTCACCACCGTGGACATTGACTCGGACGTGACCGAGCGGGCTCGGCGTCTGCTCGACGCGGCCGGGTATGAGCGGGTGAACGTCGTTCTCGCTGACGCCGAGAACGGGGTCTCGGAGTACGCCCCGTATGACCGGATCATCGTCACGGCCGGTGCCTGGGATATACCCCCGGCGTGGGTGGACCAGCTCGCGCCAGGTGGGCGTTTGGTGGTCCCGCTGCGGATGCGGGGGTTGACCCGCTCGCTGGAGCTGGAGCGCGAGGGTGATCACCTGGTGAGCCGGTCGGCCATGATCTGCGGGTTTGTCGCCATGCAGGGCGCGGGGGCCACTCGCGAGCAGCTGGTGCCGCTGCGCGGCACCAAGGTCGTACTCCGGTTTGACGATGGCTGGCCCGGCAAGCAGGTACCCGATATGGACGGCGTCCTCGACACACCGCGCGCTGAGGCATGGTCCGGCGTGACGATCGGCGGCACGGAGTCGTTCGAGACGCTGCAACTTTGGCTGGCCACGGCGTTCCCCGGGTTCGGCAAGCTGCGGGCCGACGCCGATCAACGCTCCGTTCTGGTCGATGACGACACCATGTGGTTCGACGCCGCGGCGATCGCCGGTGACTCGTTCGCCTATCTGACCACGCGCCGCGTGGAACAGGGCGTCTCCGAGTTCGGCGCGCATGCGTTCGGCCCGCACGCCGCGGAGCGCGCCAAGGCGATGGCCGAGCAGGTGCGCATCTGGGACCGCGAGCAACGCCGAGGGCCCGGACCGAGCTTCGCCGTCTGGCCCTTCAACACGCCTGACGAGCGGCTGCCGGAGGGCTTGGTCGTCAACAAGCGGCATCACCGCGTCACGATCTCCTGGCCCGGGGCAAACACCGCCGCGACCGGCCAGGGCAACCAGGAATAACCACCAAGGAGAGTGATCATTATGACCCTGGCCTTCACGCCACCCGCCGACGAGGTCGACGAGTTCTCGCTCGATCTGCGGGTGATCGCGGACAGTCTTCCGCTCGCCAAGATGGAGTGCGACACGAGCGACA
>DASTLT010000228.1:0-3827 GCA_035714625.1 Pseudonocardiaceae bacterium
GCGCCACAGGCCGGGCCTAGCCTGGCGTGCTCGAGCCCGATCATAAGCATGGCCAGGGGCTTCGACGGCACCACCGACTGTCGCTCCCACGGGAAGCACGCAGACCAGACTCACTGGTAGCGGAGCCCTGCGCCGGCCCACCGGCGGATCCGACGGCTGGGGAGCCAGGATGGACGTAGTGCATCCGTGCTGCTGCGGACTGGACGTGTACAAGAAGACAGTCGTGGCCTGCGTCCTGACCCGGGGGCCACAAGCCACCCGATCACGCAGGTCCGCACATTCGGGACGATGACCGACGAGCTGCTGGGGCTAGCGGACTGGCTGGCCGCCCATGCGGTGACGCACGCGGCGACCAGCCCTACAGCCACGAACTCGCTCCGCTAGCGATTCAAGCAAGTTCCTCTATCGAAGAGGACAGAAGCCGAGATTTGAGCTTGTGGGGCCTGGTGGCGCAGGCCAAGCGACCGCGTGTCGCTCACCGACTGCGGTACGTAATCTTGCGTATTGACGGCTCTCGTAGGAAAGAGTTGTCTTTCGGTCCGAATAAGAGTCAGCGGCCGAGACGAACCTCGCCAGGGTCCGAGTTGACTGTTACCGAATCCTCTGGTTAGGACAAACTGAGGGGACAAAACAGGGTCAACAGGGTCACATCGGTCAACAAGCTCATTGTCTTTAGGTCGCTCGACGCGATTCCACGCGCCGAGGCGAGCATCCATCCCGTGGGGGCTTAAGTCCGTGGAGGCTTAGGATGGAAGAGGACCCTGGCTGTACGAGCCGCGAAAGCTCATCGATAAACGGTCAGCGTTTTGACAACCTGACCAAATCGGTCGCCAACGGCGCCAATCGTCGGACATTCCTCAAGGGGCTCTTGTCGGTGGTGGGCGGTGCTGCCCTGGGAGTGGGTGGCGCTGAGGTGGCCGTCGCGGCGGGATGTGCATCCCAGGGCCAGAGCTGTACCCATCAGAAGTGCTGCGAAGGCTACACGTGCCTCACCAACCCCGGTACCGACAAGTTCTGCTGCCCAAACAACCTGGTCTGCGGGAGTCGCTGCTGCCCGACCGGGGCTACCTGCTCGACCGGTAATGCCTGCACGTGCCCGGCCTCCGCACCGACGGTGTGCCCTGGTGGGACACTTCCCCAGGTCGGCCAGTGCGTCAACACGCAGACCGACCTCAACAACTGCGGCAAGTGCGGCGTGGTTTGCCCGAAGAGCACCGATCCCTGCCGGACGGAGGCCTGCGTCAGCGGCACGTGCACGACTGTGGCGGACGCAAGCAAGAACGGTCTGCCGTGCGAGACGGGAAACCTGTGCACCGCCGACACCTGCAACAACGGCACATGTCAGCAGGGTCCGGTGACCGTGACCTGTCCCGATCCGCAGTGCCAAAGCTGCAACCCGGCCACCGGCACCTGCCAGCCAGTCGCCAACGGTACGCCGTGCGACGACGGCAACAAGTGCACGCTGAACGACACCTGCCAGGCCGGCGTCTGTACCCCTGGGCCGCTGAAGGACTGCAGCGACAACAACGAGTGCACCACCGACAGCTGCGACCCGGCGACCGGGAACTGCGTCCATACCCCGCTCACCGGCACGCCCTGCGAGACGGGGAACAAGTGCACGGCCGACACCTGCCAGAACGGCACCTGCCAGCAGGGTCCGGTCACGGTCACCTGCCCGCAGTGCCAGGTGTGCGATACCGTGACCGGCACCTGTAAGGCGGGGCCGAACGGCGTGCCCTGCGACGACGGCAACGTTTGTACGCTCGGCGATACCTGCCAGAACGGGACCTGCCAGCCGGGCACGCCTGCGGCGCCTGGCACGCCGTGTGGCGGCAGCAGAGTCTGCTGCGGGACGTCACGAGGAACCGTAAAGTGCTGCGGGACGGGCCAGGTTTGCTGCGGCAATACAACTTGCTGCGCTGCCAATAAGTGCAGCGGCGGCGTCTGCCGATGACTCAGGCGAAGTTGTTCGCCGCCGTGGCGTTGGCCTTTAGGATCTCTGCGGATCTCTGACGGGAAGAGGGTAGGTGGACTGGGTGTTACCTCTGCACGTAGCCCTCCTCGTCGCCAGAGCGCTGCTCGCCGCGGTGTTCGTCGTGGCCGGTCTAGCGAAGCTGGCCGATCGCGCCGGATCGCGCCAGGCCGTTATCGGCTTCGGGCTGCCGGCCGCGCTCGCCGGACCGCTGGCCATCGTCCTGCCGCTGGCCGAGCTCGCCACTGGGGCGGCGTTGCTGCCGGCGGCCTCGGCCTGGTGGGGCGCCGTGGCAGCGCTGGCGCTCCTGCTTCTGTTCGTCGCCGCGATCAGCCTGAACCTGACCCACGGGCGCAGGCCGGCCTGTCACTGCTTCGGCCAGCTCAGCTCGGCGCCGGTAGGGTGGCCGACGCTGGCCCGCAACGGGGTCCTCGCCGTCATCGCAGGCTTGATCGTCTGGCAGGGCCGGGAGGATCCAGGCCCGAGCGTCGTCGGCTGGCTGCGCGGCCTGGCGCCCTACCAGCTCGTCGGCCTCGTCAGTGCGCTGGTCCTGCTCGGTGTGCTGGTCGTCCAGGGCTTGCTGCTCATTAACCTGCTCCGCCAGAACGGTCGGCTACTGGTGCGACTCGAGACGCTCGAGGCCCGGCTCGACACGGGCGCGGCGCCAGGCCCGACCGAGGCCCCGGCCGCACCCGAGCCCGGCCTGCCGGTCGGATCCCCAGCCCCAGCGTTCAGCCTATCCGGCCTTCACAGCGAAGTCCTCACGCTGGATTACCTGCGCGCTCTGGGAAAGCCAACCATGCTGGTCTTCTCCGATCCAGGCTGTGGCCCCTGCCAGGCGCTCCTGCCCGAGATCGCCCGCTGGCAACGGGAGCACGCTGAAAAGTTGACGGTTGCGCTGATCAGCCGGGGCAGCCTAAAGGCCAACCTCGCCAAGAGCGCCGAGCACGGCCTGCAGCACGTCCTGCTGCAGCAAGACCGTGAGATCAGTGAGGCCTACCAGGAGGCTGGCACCCCGAGCGCGGTTCTGGTCCGCCCCGATGGCATGATCGGCAGCCCGCTGGCCGCCGGGGCCGAAGCGATTCGGGCGATGGTGGCCCGCTCAGTGGGCACGCCGATACCACTGCCGATGGCAGCTCCCTCCTCGCCGGCCGCGATCGCAAACGGCAACAGCAGCAGTAGCAATGGTGCTGCCGCGGCCCCCTCCCCGCCCACGACAGCCACCATCAGGGTCGGGCAACGGGCGCCGGCGGTCAAGCTGCCTGATCTCGGGGGAAGAACTATCACCCTTGCCGGTCTCCGGGGCCGCAAGACGCTGGTGCTCTTCTGGAACCCCGGCTGCGGTTTCTGCCAGCAGATGCTGGATGACCTCAAAGCATGGGAGGCCCATCCGCCCAAGGACGCACCCAAGCTGCTGGTCGTGTCGACCGGCAGCGCGGAGGAGAACCAAGCGATGGGCTTGCGCTCACCGGTCCTGCTCGATCAGGGCTTCAGCGCTGGGATGGCCTTTGGTGCCAACGGCACACCCTCGGCGATCCTCATCGACAGCAACGGTAAGATCGCCTCCGAGCTGGCGGTAGGTGCCCCAGCGGTGCTCTCGTTGGCCGGGCTGCAGCCTGGCTCGGCCCAGCAAACAACGGGCTCGGAAGCGGCCGCGAAGCTCGGGGAGCCAGCCCCGCCGCTCAGGCTGCCGGATCTCACGGGCAAGACCGTTGACCTCTCCGACTTCCGGGGGAGCAACACGCTGCTGCTCTTCTGGAACCCCGGCTGCGGTTTCTGCCAGCAGATGCTGGATGACCTCAAAGCATGGGAGGCCCATCCGCCCAAGGACGCACCCAAGCTGCTGGTCGTGTCG
>DASTLT010000229.1:0-1877 GCA_035714625.1 Pseudonocardiaceae bacterium
GCTCGTCCAACGCGGTTAACGCGACGTTGGCGAGCAACGGTGAGATCAGACCACCCTGGGGGGTGCCGGTGGTCGCGTCCCTGACCTGGCCGCCCTCGGACATGATGCCTGCCTTGAGGAAGGCTTTGATCAGGGCCAGGACACGCTTGTCGGCAATGCGTCGGCGCACCCGCTCGAGGATCGCGCAGTGTGCCAACTCGTCGAAACACGCCGTGATGTCCGCATCCAACACCCAGTGGTAACCCTTGGCGCCGAAGTAGATGATCTCGGCGATCGCGTCCTGGGCCCGCCTGCGAGGCCGGAAGCCGTAACTGACCGGCTTGAAATCTGCCTCGAAGATGGGCTCCAACACCAGCGCGAGGGAAGCCTGCACCAGCCGGTCCATCGTGGACGGTATACCGAGTCTCCTGACCTTCCCCGGCTGGCCGGACTTGGGAATCAACCGTTCCCGCACCGGTAGCGGGGTGAACGCGCCCGACTTGAGCTGCTCGCGCGTGTCGGCCAGCAAAGCCGCCGTGATGTCCGGGCTGGCGGCGACCAGGGCCGGGGCTACCCGGTCCACTCCCGCCGTGCGTGCTCCCTTGTTCCCCTTCACCCGGTCCCACGCCACGGCGAGGAAGGCCGGGTGATACACGAGGTTGAACAGATCACGAAACCGGCGACCGGGATCATCGGTCGCCCATTGGTGCAGCTTGGTCTGCATCCGCCGTACCCGCGGCCACGCCTCATCCAGGTCAGGCCACGGTTCACCAGTATTCACCAGCGTCTCCAACCCTTGCAGTGCCTCACATGCACGAACCCGCTGGGTCCCTTCGCCATGTGGCCGGCTTTCCCGACCTCGGACTACTACGGACCCTCCGCCCCACCCCACCGTCATCGGCGGACGACGCGCCTACCCGCCGTGTCCTGCCTGGCCGGCAGACCCCGGACGGGGACCGCAGGACGGTTCCCACGTTCACCACGAACCGCTCGTCGAGGGAGGTGCCCAGCTATGCCCCTGCGGCCTCGCCACGGCTACGCCGCAGACCTTCACCGTGGCCTCCCGGCCAGCGCCATCAAACCGGCCAAGGAGTTCCCCGCCCGCCATGACGGACAGGTACGCGCCGCAATCCAGCCCAGATCCACCGGGTTCGAGCTGGCGTCGCT
The DNA here is from genome assembly GCA_035714625.1 of Pseudonocardiaceae bacterium. Taxonomy (GTDB): domain Bacteria; phylum Actinomycetota; class Actinomycetes; order Mycobacteriales; family Pseudonocardiaceae. Next base: position 1,147 of record DASTLT010000229.1, read on the forward strand.
CTTGAGGGGCTTTACACCACTGGTTCCTCACGTACACCTTCTCGTCTCGCTTGCCGAACCCGCGCCATCCGGTAGTACTGGCACGTCCCGGCGTTGTCGGAGCTGCTTGCCACCCTCCCCGGCGTCTCCCGGATCAGGCTGCTCCCAGCTTCACCGCCCTGCTGCGACAGGACGGCGGTGGCGGTCTTTCACCCCCACTCGGTTCGTGGCGCCTCGTGGCGCTCGATGCCGCAACGACAGGATCTCGATGTCCTTGTCACCATCGCCGCCGGGCAGCAGTCGCAGCAGCGCGAACGCGTTCGTGACGCCCAGGTAAGCCAGCCGCAGGAGCACGAGACGGCATCATCGCGTAGTCACCGACGACGATGGACGGGGAGGAGGCCGACGACCTGACCGGGATCGAAGCTACCGGCCGATTTCGCTTCCTACCAGCACTGACGCATTATTCGGCACGCACACCGACGCCACTGGTACGCCGACTTCGTCGACACCTCCAGGATCCCCGCGACTTCCACCGCCGGTCTGCCCTGCGCGAACAACTCCGCCGCCCGCCGACGTACTCGCTCCCGCCGGACCCGTTCGGCCTGATCAAGGCCACCACCATCGCCGTACCGCATGTGATCAGCAGACCCGAGACCCCACAAACCAGTCGATCACCCAGAAGCCTCACAGTGGAGCAGAACCAGACCCCGACCGCGAAACGTGTCTAGTCACAGTCCTTGGTCGTGAAG
>DASTLT010000230.1:0-17612 GCA_035714625.1 Pseudonocardiaceae bacterium
CCTGATCTGCTCGCCGATAGCCCACTGCTGCACGAAATCGTCCATGTTGGACACCTGGCATCACCTACCACCACCGAGAGAGACCCTCACCGATACCCCCGGGGCCCTCGCCAAAAGTGCAAAAGTCGAGAGCGGCTTCAACACAACCCCATCCCCCTCAACCCCTCATCCAGCTCCTTGACCGCTACGGTGTTGCGCCACGGCTGCAACCGCCCCCGGGCAGCCCTGACCTCACTCGTCAGGCGTGCCGAACGGTTCTTGGTGGCGAGTAAGGCTCCTTCGCCAGTCAGCCGTGCCGCCTCTTCAATCTCCCCGCAGAGCAGCCTGGCAGTGCCCAGGCGAAGGGTGCAGAAGGCCAGGCCACTGACGCGCGTATGGTCGAACAGCCGGAGTCCCCGTTCGGCACTGACAGCGGCTTCGGCTGGTTTGTTAAGCCGGAGCAGGCAATCACTCTGTTTGCTGGCGATCAATCCTTCATTGAACCAGTATACCGGCGAGTCAGGAGACCGCTGGCTGGTTGGTAGTGCAAGTGCCGTATATGCCCGGTCGAATTCAGTCATGCACTCCTTGTACTGACCGTCAACGGCATAGGCCGAGGCCGTCCGTTCAGCAATACAGACCTCAAGCAGCACATCATCCGTCCTACTTACCATGCTCTGGGCGGCTGTCGCATAGTCAATAGCGGCATGGGGCTTGCCATGCTGCGCAGCGAAGTGGCTCATCATACACAGGGCGTAGATACTCAGCTCAGTGTTTCGGGCTTCCTGGGCCGCTGCCCTGGCTTGGTCGCCGTAGTACATGGCATTGTCTGGGGCTTCGAGATCAAAGAAGTAGGTGCCAATGGAGCTTGACATACTGCTGTAGAGAGACAGAAGTCTCGGGTGCATCTCATCCGAACAGTCGTCCAGCAAAGAGTCGACGAATTCCCGCTGGGCAATGACGGTATGCAGTACCGCATAGGGGCCGAATGTGTCTTCTTGCCGTTTGCAGTCAGAGAGGATGGTTTCAAGGTGAACTATGGATTGTGCATCCACCCGGCTTGGAGAAGCCGTGACCTTGGACAACCGTTCCTGCTCATCGTTGTCCAGGCTGAAGATCGGGGAGGCGGCCACCGAAGCGGCCATCCAGCCCAGTAACCGGAGGTGTTCCCGACGTTCCACAGTATTGGCCCATTCATGGAGAAAGGTTCGAAGCTGCTCTTTCAGTTGACCTCTCCATGCTACGGGCATCACCTGGGACGAGGGCGTGCTGAGCAGGGCCAGGAGCAAGAGCGGCCCGGCCAGGCTATCGGCCAACTCGGCACCAACTGAGGCTGTCAGACGAGACAGCAACTCCTGGCCGGTGGGCAGGCCACCGGTGCCGTTGTGGGCCTCGGGTGGGGGCTGGTGGTGGGCACGTCGATTGCGTCGAGATCCACTTTGACCAGCTCGAAGGCTCCCGTGGCCAGCATCGCTCTGGTGGCGCCGTATGCGGCCAGGCCCAGCGCGATCGGGGTGTCCCGCTGCTCGGCGAGCCGGTGCGCCAGCGTGACGTCGTTCTCCGTGGGCAGGTCGAGCGGTGCCCCCACCTCCCGCAGCCAGTGGCTGACCCCCTGCACGTGCACCATCACCGCCAGATCAAGCAGCTCAGCGACGTCACGGCCAACGGCCAGGCTGGTGTGCACGTCCTGGATCAGCGCGGGCAGCGTAGCAGCCAGCTCAGCCTGACGGCACTGGTGCAGCGCGTCTTGCATCGCGCTCACCCGGGTACGCACGGCCTCCACGGGGACAACCTGCCCGCCGGGCCGGTGCCGGATAACCGCCTAGAGCGCAAGCCTCACCTCACCCCAGGGTGGGACGCTCCGGTGCGGGGTGCGAGCGCCAGGCTCCGTCCCAGCTCGCCGAGCGAGCTGCCGGGGGCGAGGGACACGCCGCATGACCCACATCAACCAGCAGGGTCGGCGGTGGCGAGTTCGGCGCGAACCTCGGCGGCGTGCGGCGAGTCGAGCGCCTCGTACAGCGTCAGTGCCTCCCGCCACAGCGCCACGGCTGCGGCCAGGTGGCCTTGCCTGATCTGCGCCTTTCCGTATATTACCAGCGCATCGGCCAGCATCCCGCGGCACCCGGTGCGTCGATGAATGGCGATGGCCCGCTCCCCGTGTGCCGCCGCGTCGGTGTGCCGCCCGTCGGACAGGCTGATCCAGGCCAGCGCCTCGAGCGCCTTGCCCTGGAGTACCGCGTGTTGTGCTTGCTGCGCGAGGGCCAGGGCCTGTTCGGCGTAGTGTGCATAGCCGGCATCCGCATCGATCTTATGGCCAGCCAGCGCCAATCCTGTCAAGGCGACAATCCGGCCTTTGTGATGGTTGAGGTCGTCAATAAGACCGCGAGCCGTCGAGAAATGCTCAAGCGCCTTACCTGGATGGTTGAGCTGATACAGGCTGGCGCCAATCGAATTGTGGGCATTCGCGATGTGCCTGCGGTTGCCGATTTCCTGAAAAATGTCTAGTACGATGTGCCCGCAATCGAGGGCGAGTGCGTTTCGGCCGGCGGCGCGATGAACTGCGGAAAGTACATCCAGCACGTAGCCTTCTTCGGTGCGAAATCCGTGTTTCTGAAATATCTCGAGGGCGCGGGTCAGATGCTCGTGGGCAGGCTCCAGCTCGCCGAGCCACAGGTAGGCCTCGCCCAGCACCTCAAGCGCAAATCCTTCGCCGTACCAGCGCCGGGCGCCATCTTCCCGTGCGATGGCCAGGGATTCGTTGGTGTAGTGCAGGGCCAAGTCGAATTTGCCGAGGTTCGAATAGGTGTTACCGAGGTTGGCCAGAATTATCGACTGAGTTGCCTGGTCGTCAGCCGCGAAGGATCGTAGTGCGTCGAGGGCACGGTCCAGGTAATGGGCAGCCTCGTTCGGCATCAACAGCTCGTTGTGCACCGCACCGAGATTGTTCAGGATCCTTCCCTCAAGATCGCGGGTTCCCGATTCGACACCAACCGTGAGCCCGGAGTTGAAGTCGGCGATCGCGTCCGGATAGCGGCCTTCCCGCCAGTGCAGCACGCCCTGATCGTTGTGCAGTCTGATCCGGTTGAGCGGATCCGCGTGTTCTGCTGCGCGCAGACCCGCGGAGAGCGCGGTGGACCACTCGTCGAAGTGGCACCCACTGTCAAAGTACGATCGCAGGACGCCCGCCAACAACGCAGCATGACTGGACCGTGCGGAAGCTGCTGCCTCGCTGATGGCGGCAACGAGGTTGGATCGCTCCTGGTCCAGCCAGGCAAGCGCATCCCGATCTGTGCCGAAGGATCGAGGCCGGACGGTAGCGCCTGGTTCGGGCAACACAGGCGGCTTGACCGCCGCATGCATAGCCGTGACGGCAGCTTTCGCGGTATGCAGGTACCAGTCGAGCAGCCGGCGCCGGGCAGGTTCACGGGCGGCTTTCGGTTCGTCAGTGGTGGCTCTTTCGGTGGCATACAGCCGGATCAGGTCGTGCAGGCCGTACCGGTGGGCGCCACGGCGCTCGACGAGGTTCGCGGCGGTGAGCCGGTCCAGCACGTCCTCGGCGTATTGGTCGGTTACCCCGAGCAGGGCGGCGATGGCGTACTTGTCGAAATCAGGTCCGGGGACCCAGCCGAGCAACCGGAAGGCGTGTTGCAGAGGTGCCGTCAAGGCAGCGTAGGAAAGGGCGAATGCGGCCCGAACGGCCACCTGCGCATCGTCGGTACAGACAAGCTTATCGAGTCGGTCGGTGCCACCCAGGCCAGCGGCGTAGTGAGCTAACGAGACACTCGGCCGGCCGGCCAGGTTGGCGGCGGCGATTCGCAGCGCCAGCGGCAGGTAGCCGCACAGACGAGCGATGTCGGCGGCCGCAGCGGGCTCAGCCTGAACTCGACGTGCGCCGAGCATTCGGATGAGCAGCTCGTTGGCCTCGTGGGCAGCCAGTTCGGTGACAGCCAGGCGGCGGGCGCCATGGGTCGCTATCAGCCCGCCCAGGTCCGACCGGCTGGTGACGATGACCACGCAGCCGGGCGTGCCAGGCAGCAACTGCTCCACCTGGGCGGTGTCCGTCGCGTCGTCAAGGACCATCAGAAGCCGACGATCGGCGACCCGGGCCCGGAACAGTGCCGCGCGCGGCGACACGTCGGCCGGAATCGCGGTGGGCTCCACCCCGGCATTGCGCAGCAGGTTGTCGAGCAGTTCTGCTGGGCTGCGCGGGCGTCCGCTGGCGCCGTTTAGCCGCAGGTACCATTGCCCGTCGGGGAGGTCGCTCCGCAACGCGTGCGCGGCCCGGATTGCCAGCGCCGACTTGCCGACTCCGGGCGGCCCGGAAATCGCCACAATCAGCACCGCAGGCCTGGGGACCGGCGTCCGGACCAGGTTCAGGATTTCCGCGGTAGCCGTGTCCCGGCCGACGAAGTCGGCGACGTCCAGCGGGAGCTGGCACTGGGTGGCCCAGTACTGTTCTCGGCTGGCGGTCTCGGTCGGTGCTGCGGTGAACTGGGCCTCGCCGGTCAATATCGCCTGGCGCAGGTGTTGTAGTTCCTCGCCGGGGTCGATGCCGAGTTCGTCGGCCAGCAGCCGGGAGATTGCCTGGTAGGCCGCCAGCGCGTCGGCTTGCCGGCCACAGCGGTACAGCGCGAGCATCAATTGCGCCCAGCACCGTTCTCGTAGCGGATGCTCCTGGGTCAGGCTGGTCAGCGGTGCGACAACCTGGGCATGCTCGCCTCGCCGTAACCGGGCATCCAGCAGTTGCTCCACGGCGTGCAGCCGTTCCTCAACCAGCCGGGGCACCTCCTCACGCAGGACAGGCTCGCTGCTGACATCCGCCAGCGGCTGGCCGCGCCACAGCTCGAGAGCCTGGCCGAGCAGGCCTGCCTGCCGGGCCGGGTCGGCCACCTGGTCTGCTTGCTCGACCAGGCGGCGAAACCGGGTCAGATCCAGTTGGGCTGGGTCGAGCTCGATCTGGTAGCCCGACGGCGTGGTCTGAATCAGCCGGCCGCCCACCGCCTGCCGCAGTCGCCCGATATAGGTCTGGATAGCTGCCCGGGGATGGGCTGGCGGGGATTCGTCCCACAGTTGGCCGACTAGCTCCTGCACGGTGACCACCTGGTTGGCCCGCAACAGCAGCACCGCCAGCAGCGACCGCACCCGGCCGGCGGGTACTGGTATCGCCCGTTGCCCTTCGAGCACCTGCACCGGTCCGAGCACGCGAAACTCCACCCCGGATGCCCCTCCCTCGCCTGGCCGCTACCCCCGGCCGCTACCCCGGCCGCCCCAGCAACAGCCTGGCACAACGGGACCGCACGCGGAGTGGAAACCGCAGTGCGGTCGTCGCGATCCCGGTGACAGCGTCGTGTGAGAGCCGGGACAGCGTCCCGCCGCATGCTGAGTTGGTCGAGTGCTCGGGAGGGAGGGATGCACCATGCGTTACGCCTACTGATGATCAGTTACGTGGCCCGGGCCGGTCGGTCCGGGCCACGTCCCCCGGATATCTGTAGCGATATGTCCCGAGGAGGGGCAGCGTGCCTGACTTCAACCCGTTGGCGGCGACGATGGTGGCTAACCCTTACCCGGTCTATTCGGCACTTCGCCAGACCTCACCGGTGTTCTGGAGCGAGCGGCTTGGATCATGGGTATTGACCCGATACCGCGATTGCCGCGCGGTGCTCAACGACCCCCGATTATTCGCCAGCGATTGGCGGCGGGTCGGCCACGAAGCCCTCATCTCGGTCGCGAGCATGCAGGAACTCGATCCCCCCGAGCACACCCCGATCCGATATGACGGGCTGGTCCAGGGCACCAGCCTGGCCTGTGTCGACAAGGCCACGATCGGGGATGTCACGATCGCCCCCGGTCACCTGGTCCTCTTGCTGTTCGGTGCAGCCAACCGCGATCCGGACCGATTTCCTGAACCGGACGACCTGGTGCTGGACCGCAGCCCTAACCGCCACCTTGCCCTGGGCTGGGGCCGCATTCCTGTCTGGGCGCTTCGCTCGCCCGGATCATCATCCGGGCGCTCGTCGCCGGTTTGCTGCAGGCACCCGCACCGCCCCGGCTGGCCGGAGAGCCACTGCGCGTCCCCCGGGCCACCCTGCGTTATCCCGATCGACTACTCCACCTTCCAACCTGCTGAAAGAGATGGCCATGGTCAGCCGCACGGTCACATACAACCCCCTCGACCCTGCCACCCTGAACGATCCTTATCCGGTGTATGCGGCGATGCGAGCCACCGGAACCGCATGCTGGAACCAGCAATTGGACAGTTGGGTGCTCACCTCATACCAGGACTGCTGCCGGGTGCTTCGGGACCACGAGAACTTCGCGGCCGACTGGCGACGCGCCGGCGAAACCGTGCCCGACATCGCGCTGAATATTCACTCCACCGACCCCCCCGAGCATACCGCTATCTACACGGTGCTGGCCGACGCGCTGCGTCACATGCTCAACGAGAGCTTGACCGCCCGGGTCCGGAGCACCGTTGCGGGAATGCTGGATACGCTGCCGACGGGCCCGGTGGATATGGTCACAGAATTCACCGAACCGCTCGCGCGCTGGTTTATCACCGAGACAACCGGCCTGCCTCTGCTCGATCTAGCCACGATGGGCCCCATCGCCGAAGCGATGACCAGGGCATTGGATTCTGGACTGGTTCCGGAGGCCCGCGAGCCCGGCAAGTGGGCGCAGTGGAAGCTGTCGGAACTGATTGAGACATGGCTCGCCGAGATGGACCCCACCCAGCCACTGCGGGCCATGGTGGATCGGGCCACGAACATGGGCGTGCCCCGACATGTCACCATCAACTCATTGCGGACCCTGGCCATTGTAGGGTTCACCCAAGTGCCGGCATCCTTGGGCAACGCCCTCCACGCCATTGCCCGGGAAAAAATAGTGCTGAAAGAGTACCTCAACGATGCCGCGGTGCTGGACCGCGCCCCGCATGAATTCGTGCGCTATGAGGCGCCGTTGCAGGGCACGACCCGGCTCTGTGTCTCCGACACCGAACTGGCCGGAGTCCGGGTACGGCGTGGACAGGGCGTCTTGGTGTTGTTCGCTGCGGCCAACCGTGATCCGGCGCGATTTCCCGATCCTGATCGGATTCAGTTGAACCGCTCGCCCAACCCGCACTTGGCATTCGGTCATGGCGCGCATGGCTGCTCGGGTTTCCGGCTTGCCCACCTGCTGTTGCACACGGTACTCATCGTGCTGGCGCAGCGCGCGGTGACGTTCCGGCTGGCCGGCCCAGTCCGCCACAAACCGGTCGCCACCCTGCGCACGCTCGCTACACTGCCGTTGGAGCTGGCATCCTGACCGCCTCGACCCGCTATCGTGACGCCCTCGCCGTCGGTGAGTTCCGGGCGATATTCATCGCTCATGTCATTTCGATGACGGGCACGGTGACCGCGAATCTGGCCCTGGTCGTGCTGGTCTACTCCCGGACTGGCTCACCGCTGCTGTCCGCCCTCGTGTTCACGGTCGTCTTCGTTCCGCACCTCGTCGCGGGCACGCTGCTGTCCGCCCTCGTCGACCGCCTTCCGGTCCGGAAGCTGCTGGTCTCCTGCAACCTGCTCTCCGCCGCTTTGGCCGTGCTGATGGCGCTGCCCGGCACCTCCGTCGGGGCCTTGTTCGCGCTGGCATTCACCCAAGGCCTGATCGAGCCTGTCTTCCTCGGCGCCCGCGCCGCCACCCTGCCCGCGGTGCTTTCCGGTCCGTCCTATGTGCCGGGGCGCAGCCTGCTGCGCCTGGTCTCCCAAGGCACCCAGGTGGGGGGATACGCGGTGGGCGGCGTGTTGCTGACCGTGGTCTCCCCGAGCTCCCTGCTGCTTGGCTATGCGGGATGCTTGGCCTGCTCGGCCGCCCTGCTGCGGCTGGGCACCCGCGAACGCATGCCCGAGTGCATTCCGCCGGCCGCGCCGCGTCCTGCGCTGTTGCGGGATTCCGTCGCGGGTCTGGTCGAGATACTGCACATCACCCCGCTGCGCCGGGTTCTGCTGCTCGGCTGGGCGGTGCCGGCGCTCGCGGTGGCCCCGGAGGCGCTTGCGTTGCCGTACGCCGCGAGTCTGCAGGCCGGCACGGTCGGGGCCGGCCTGCTCATGACCGCGATCCCACTGGGCACCGTGAGTGGCGAGGTGCTCACCACCTGGCTGGTCTCGGCCGATCGGCAGACTCGGCTCACCGCCCCGGCGGCCATCCTGGTCTTCACCCCCCTGCTGGTGTTCGCAGTTGGTCCCGGCCTGGCCCTCGCCATCCCGATCCTGGTCATCTCCGGACTCGGTTACGCTTTTCATCTCGGCCTGGACCGGATGCTGCTGGACGCCGCCCCGGCGGCGTTACGGGCCCGCGCACTCAGCATCCAGACGACCGGACTGATGTTCTGGCAGGGCCTCGGATTCGCCGCGGCCGGAGCGGCAGCCGAGCTGGCGCACCCGACAGTCGTGATCCCCCTCGCCGCGTGCTGCGGCCTGCTCGCCGTCGTGCTGCTCACCTCACCCTCCTACCGCGCCTCGAGGGCACAGTGGTAGCCAGGGCGCCGCACACATCCCCTCCGTTGAGGTAGCAGCAGCGGCGACCGGCCAACCCACCCTGGTCCCGGCCCGCCGTGTTGATCGCGGGCCGGGGTCTTCCAGGGCAGGGTTCAGAAGGGTGGGGGTTCGTCCGGGTCGGCGGCCGGTGGCTGCGGGGGTGGGGGCTCGGGTTCGGGGGGCGGGCGGTACAGGATGGGCCCGTTCTCGTCTGGGGTGGGCGCAGGTGGGCAGTCGGGGTACTCCGGCCCGGGTAGCGGGTCGGGCAGGTCGGGAGCGATCGGCTGGGGCCGGGTGTGATACTTCCTGCCCAAGGGGCTGATCCAGAGGAAATGGCCAGCCTCAGGCTGGTATAGCTGCCACCCGCCGTCGTGCTTGACCAGGTGGTCGTGACGGCACACCGGACCGGTGTTGGTGTGGGTGGTGAGCCCACCCCGGCTGTGGTCAATGGTGTGGTCGAGGTCGGCGTGGCGGGCGGGGCACCGGCAGCCCAGGAAGACGCAGTATCGGTCGCGGATCTGGATGTGGCGCCGGAGCACCGCTCCGGCGAACCGGGCGGTCGGGTTCTGGCGTCCTGCCGTGTTCGCCCGTTGCAGGGTGTCAGCGGTGAAGGCCTGGTACTGGGCAGCAAGATCGCTGATCACCGCAGCCCACGGGCCGGAAGTCTCGGGGTGGGCGGCCAGCTCGGCGAGCCGGGTGGCCGCGATGTGCAGTTCCACGATCCCGCCCCGGACCGGTACCTGCCCCAGATCCATGGCTGAAGGGCGGCGGGTGATCCCGCCCAGGACCAGCCGCCCGTCCGAATCGGTGATCGCGTAGCGCCATTCGGCGCGGTGCTGGGCGGCCGCCAGGCCGCGGGCCGTCTCGGCGGTGACAGCGCCCCACCCGGGGATCTCCCCGGGGTGGCGGTCGAGCCCGAGCAGGGTGCACAACCCCACCCGCAGCTCCACCCCCACCCGGGTTGCCGGGGCACTGGGTTGGGCGTCCTCGCCAGCCTTGCCGCCCACGGCGGTAGCGGCCGCGGAGGTATCCGCCGCAGGAGCGTCGGGCTCAGGGTCGCTGTCGGGCTCAGGGTCGCCGTCGGGCTCCGGGCTATCGTCGGCCTTTGGGACAGCATGGGCCTCCGCGTCATCGTCGGTCTCTGCGTCGTCGGCGGCGGGAGCGCTGTCGGCGGGGGCGCTGTCGTCAGGGGTGGGCCGGTCGGTGGGGGTGGCGCGGGTGAGCAGGTCGGCGATGATCTCTTCGCGGCTGTGGTGAGTCCAGCGCCCCTCGAGTAGCCCGAGGTAGATGTCGGCCCGCAGGGGCCCGATCCGCCCCGGGTACCCCGCGCGTTTCGCGGCTTTGGCGAGGTCCTCGATCCGGACGCAGGCGGCTGCGGCCTGGTCGGTGGGCAGCCGGCGGCCGGTCACGGTCGCGGTGCCGTCCTCGTCCAGGTAGCCGATCACGTCCCGATCCCGCACCGCAGCGGCATACCGGCGGGCGGCCCAGTCGGGATCCAGCGCGATCGCCATCTTCTTGATCCGTGCCGCCAGCTCCCCGGTGGTCAGCCGCCCCGCTTGCGGCAGCAGCCGCTCGGCTACGACCTGGGCCTGCTCGTCGGTCATCTGGGCGCACAACTCGGTGAACAGCCAGGCCTTGCTGCGGCAGATCACCCCGGTGTCCAGGGCGGTGAACACCGCCGGCAGCCGCCACAGCAGGGATTGGGCGAAGTAGTACTCCCGGTAGGCGGCGTTGCGGGTCCAGGCCAGCGCCGCGCGGATTTCCTCTGCCGCCGGCACCAGGGAACCGTCCACCCTGGGTCCCTGCGCCAGCCGGGCCACCTCATCGGGTCCGGCGCGCGGGTCACACCAGCCGATCTCGGCCATCGCCGCCAGCAGTTGCGCCTGCTCATGGGACAACTGCCGGGCGCGGGCCTGCAGTACCTCGACCAGATCCGACCCGGTCAGCGCCGACAGATCCAGACCGGCCAGCGCTGCGCCCAACTGGGGGCCTGGGGCCATCTCGGCCAGACCCTCCGGGAGCAGTTGCCGCACCGTCATGACCCGCACTCTACGAACCAGGTCTGACAATTCCCGGCCTGCGCAGCCGTTGGGGGAAAACTTTTTCGGCAGATTTTTCGATGAGGGCGGCTCCCCGGGGTGGCCGGGTCCGGGGAGCCGTGAAGTTCCTTCTCGGGCGGGTTGGTGGCGAAGGCGAGGAGCCGACCGAGCATGGAATCGCGCAGAGCTTTCCCGTGCAGCCCGGACCTGCCAAACGCTGCCCGGCCCGTTCCTGCTCGACCCCCCACCGGGCGACGGCGTTCCACCAGGCGGTGAGCACGGCGTCGACCGCAGCGCAAACCGCCTGGGGGGTGGTGTGTACGGCCTCGGCGATGCCGGGATGGATCTGGTAGCCCACCGGTGCCTCCGGATTGGCCGGGTCGGTGGGCTCAGCGGCGACCAGCGCGGCGGTGATCAGCGGGTCCAGCGCCCCACCCCACAGTGGCCGGTCACCGGGCTGCTCTAGCCGCCGCCACAGCTCCGCCCAGACCCCACCCGGCGCAGCAGCTTCACCCGGTGATCGGCCAGCGGTGCCCCGGAACGCTCGTCCACCAGCAGCCACCCCCACCGATAAGGCCCGGCTACCTCAACCGCCCGCAGCACCAACCCCACCAGCACTCCACCAGCCGTCGACACCCGAATACCGTGTGCTCGCCAGTATCGCCCTGCGCCACCCGGACGGGGACGGCAGTGCGCTTAAGGTGGTGACCGTGGCCACCTGGGACGACGTGCGCCGGATCGCCTTGGCGCTGCCCGAGACGAGCGAGCGGTCCGCGCGCGGCATCGCCGAGTGGCGGGTCAAGGACAAGGGCTTTGTCTGGGAACGGCCGTTGCGGCGAGCCGATCTCGACGCTCTCGGTGACGCGGCGCCGGACGGGCCGATCCTGGCCGCCCGGGTGGCGGACGTCGGGGTGAAGCAGGCGCTGCTCGCCGACGACCCGGATGTCTACTTCACCACCCCGCATTTCGACGGCTACCCGGCGATCCTGGTGCGCCTGGACCGGATCGCCGTGGCCGAGCTCGACGAGCTGATCGTCGAAGCATGGCTGGCCCGGGCACCGAAGCGACTGGCCAAGGAGTACCTCGACACGTCCCACTGAGCCGCAAGCCGTTCTTCCGCACCGCTATCTCCATCCTCATCATCAGCGGCGTATTACCTCAGTAACATCAACCTCAGGGCGTAAGTGTGAGTCGGCTGTCAATTTCGGTTCCTGCGCAGGTGGAGCAGGCGATCCGGGCCACCGCCGCAGCCGCGGGATTGCCGATCTCGGTGTGGCTCGCTCAGGCTGCCGAGCGCGCTGCCGCGGAGCAGGCCGCGATCGCCGAGGCGGGCTGTGGGCGTTGCACGAGCAGAGTCTCGCCGGCGGAATCCGCCCGATCGTCCCGGTCGTGGTGCTGGCCCAAGCCTGGCGTGGTGCGCCGCATGCGAACCTCTCCCGGTTGCTGCGGGGCTGCCAGGTGATGCCGGACACCGAGGAACTCGGCAAGGCGGCTGGCGCGCTCTGCGGCCGTGCGGGTACCTCCGACGTCCTCGACGGGCTGGTGGTGGTCACGGCCCTGCGGCTGGACGCCCTGGTGGTCACCAGCGACCCAGCGGATCTCCAGCACTCGCCCCCAGCCTGCACGGCAAGCTCGCGCTGTATGCGTGTGATCGAGAGGAGGACTAACAGATGACGTCCAAGCCGGTCGCTACGCTGGTTGTTGGGTCAATCTTCCTGTAGTCGCCGGTAGCGGCCCGTATTGTGGGGCGCCGTGAGTGCTACCGAGCGGGCGGACGGTGCCGGCATCCCGCCCTCAGCCAACCCGTGGGTCGACGCGCAGCGCAACCCGGAGTTCGCTGAGCTGCGCAGGCGGCTGCGGGGCTTCGTGCTCCCGATGACCGCGCTGTTTCTGAGCTGGTACTTCCTGTATGTCCTGCTGGCCGCGTTCGCGCCCGAGTTCATGTCGATCCGGCTGGTCGGCCACATCAACGTGGGGCTGGTGTTCGGGCTGCTGCAGTTCGTGACCACGTTCGTGATCACCCTGTGCTACGTCCGGTACGCGAACCGGCGGCTGGACCCGCTCAGCAGCCGGCTCCGGGCGCGGCTCGAAGGAGACCCCCGGTGACCCGCCAGCTCGCCCAGGGAGCCGTCGGGGAGCCGCTGCTCAACGTCGGGATCTTCGGCTTCTTCGTGCTGGTCACCCTGGTGATCGTGGTCCGGGCCTCCCGCCGCACCCGGACCGCGGCCGACTACTACGCTGCCGGCCGGTCGTTCACCGGCCCGCAGAACGGGGTCGCGATCTCCGGGGACTACCTGTCCGCGGCGTCGTTCCTGGGGATCGCCGGCGCCATCGCGGTGTACGGCTACGACGGGTTCCTGTACTCGATCGGCTTTCTGGTCGCCTGGCTGGTGGCGCTGCTGCTGGTCGCCGAGCTGCTGCGGAACACCGGCAAGTTCACCATGGGCGACGTGCTGAGCTTCCGGATGCGCCAGCGTCCGGTGCGGGCCGCCGCGGCGGTCTCGACCCTCGCGGTGTCGCTGTTCTACCTGCTGGCGCAGATGGCCGGGGCCGGGGGACTGGTGGCGTTGCTGCTCGACGTCACCGGCACGGTGGGCCAGGCGCTGGTGGTCGCGGTGGTGGGCGTGCTGATGATCGTCTACGTGCTGGTCGGCGGGATGCGCGGCACCACCTGGGTGCAGATCATCAAGGCCACCCTGCTGATCGCCGGGGCGGGCCTGATGACCGTGTGGGTGCTAGGCAGCTACGGGCTGGACCTGTCCGCCCTGCTCGGCGACGCGGCGGCGCAGTCACCGCGCGGTCAGGCGGTGCTCGAACCGGGCCTGCAGTACGGCACGAGCCTCACCTCGAAGATCGACTTCGTGTCGTTGGGGCTCGCGCTGGTGCTGGGCACGGCGGGGCTGCCGCACATCCTGATGCGCTTCTACACCGTGCCCTCCGCTGCGGAGGCCCGCCGGTCGGTGGTCTGGGCGATCTGGCTGATCGGGCTGTTCTACCTGTTCTCCCTGGTCATCGGCTACGGCGCGGCAGCGCTGGTGGACGGCGGCCCGGCGCGCATCTCCAGCATGCCCGGCCAGGAGAACTCGGCCGCGCCGTTACTGGCCTACCAGTTGGGTGGGGAGCTGCTGCTCGGGTTCATCGCGGCGGTGGCGTTCGCCACCATCCTGGCGGTGGTGGCCGGGCTGACCATCACCGCCTCGGCGTCGTTCGCCCATGACGTCTACGCCAACGTGATCAAGCACGGTGAGCTGGACCCGGACGGCGAGGTGCGGGTCGCCCGGATCACCGCCTGCGTGATCGGCGCGCTGGCCATCGCCGGCGGCATCGTCGCGCTCGGGCAGAACATCGCCTTCCTGGTGGCGCTGGCCTTCGCGATCGCTGCCTCGGCGAACCTGCCGGCCATCCTCTACTCGCTGTTCTGGCGCCGGTTCAACACCTCCGGTGTGCTGTGGAGCATGTACGGCGGCCTGGTCACCTGCGTGACGCTGATCGTCTTCTCGCCCGCGGTGTCCGGCACCCCGAAGTCGATGTTCCCCGACGCCGACTTCGCCCTGTTCCCGCTGCGCAACCCCGGCTTGGTCTCGGTGCCGCTGGCCTTCCTGCTCGGCTACCTCGGCACCGTGCTGAGCAAGCAGACCGACGAGGCCAAGTACGCCGAGATGGAAGTCCGCGCCCTGACCGGCGCCGGTGCCGAGCAGCCAACCCCGCACCGCGGCCCTGGTGGAGCGGAGGTAGACCATGCACCAGCTCCCTGAGCCAATGATCGCGTCCGCGTACCCTTCGGCGAGGGTACGGCTGAAGCCACCGTGCTGGGGGTCTCCACCCTGGGCAGGTGGGTCCGCGTGGCTATCGACGTGGAGGGTTCCGACGAACCGGCCCGCTCGGTCTTCGATGTCTCCGCAGTCGAGCCCCTGGGTCACGTTGCCTGACCTGGCTGGACGCTGACCACGAACGGTCAGGGGCCTATTGCCCCGCGCTGTGCCGGGGTCCGAGTACCGGCTGACCTCCCCGGCTGCCCCGGAACCCGCGCTCCCACGGCCAGTGGCCGCGGTCGTCGGCCCAGACCAGTTGCAGCGCGCGTAACTGCGGGCCGAACAGCGCCACCGCCGTGTTCAGGTGCGCATCGGGATGGGGCAGCTCGACGATCTCCACCAGCGGACCGCCGACCAGCGGGATCAGCTCCCCGGCGGCGGGCGGCTCGGCGTGTATGACGTGCTCGGCGAAGCGGTTCAGCAGCCTGGTCGCCCGCGGCAGGGCCAGGCCCGTGACCACGAGCTCCGGCAGGCCGCACTCGGTCAGACCCAGCGTGTACGCGTAGGGAGGATGGATCCGGTCCCCCTCCACACCCTGCACCGCCCAGCCGTGCCGGACCATCAACCCCCGCATGTGATCGAGGTAGTCCTGGTAGGTGGAGCCGGGATGGTCGCACGTCCAGCACATGATCTCCCCTTTCGACGCCCAGTGAGTACCCGCACTATGCCCGTCGCCACCGACAGTTCCGCCCACCTGATGTCGGACTGAAAGGAAGCCGGCCACGAAGACTTGTCGGGTGGCTCAGCCGTGCGGGCACACCTGGACGGTCGCGCGTACCCCGGGCGCGCCAGCGATCCGGGCCCGATGCTCGAACCGCAGGATCTCCGGTCACCGCCGGGACGAGGGGTCTACGCCGCGACGGGGCGCACCGGCAGGTTCCGGGTGCCGAGGATGCCCCGCCGGTAAGGCCGCAGCCCGCCGGTGCGCACGACGGCCTCGTGGTCGACCGGCAGGGCGCGGTAGCGCCCGGTCAGCTCCTCCAGCGCCACCCGGGCCTCCAGCCGCGCCAGGGGAGCGCCCAGGCAGAAATGGACGCCGTGCCCGAAGGCGAGCTGCGCGCCGCCGCCAAGGCCCCGCCGGATGTCGAAGCGGTCCGGCTCGGGGTGCGCCCGGTCGTCCCGGTTGGCCGAGAGCAGCCACGGCGTGACGATCACGTCCGCGGGGATCGTCACCCCGCTGACCTCGACGGGGTGCATCGTGGCGCGGGCGACCTGGGTGAACGGGGAGCGGTAGCGCAGCACCTCCTCGACCGCGCCCGGGATGAGGCCCGGGTCGGCGCGCAGCTCGTCCCAGACGCCGGGGTGCTCGTCGAAGGTCCGGACCGCGTTGCCGAGCAGCAGCGTCGTGGTGATGTGCCCGGCGAGCAGCAGCAGCATGGAGAAGTTCCCCGCCTCCTCGTCGTCCAGCCGCCGTCCGTCGACCTCGGCGGTGACCAGCGCGGAGATCAGATCCTCGCGCGGGCTCACCCGGCGGTTCCGGCAGTGCTCGGTGAGGTATGCCGTGATATCGGCCATCGCGGCGGTGACCTTCCGGCCGAGCTCGGGGTCGCTGGGGTCGTCGACCTGCATGGAGAACAGCCGGTCGGCCCAGGTGCGGAACAGCTCGCGGTCCCCGGGCGGCAGGCCGAGCAGCTCGGCGATGACGATCACCGGCAGGGGGAACGCCAGCGCGTCGACCAGGTCGAACCGCTCGCCGGTGGCGTCGAGCAGCTCGCCGGTCACGGCCCGGATGCGGGGCTGGAGGGCGGCGACGGTACGGGGGGTGAATGCGGCGCTGACCAACTGGCGCAGCGCGCGGTGCTCCGGCGGGTCGATCTGGGTGAGCATGCCGCGCCGGACCCCGGCGCCCGCCGGGACGAGCCGGGCGGTGTCGGAGGAGAACGTGGCCGGGTCCCGGGTGATGGCCACGACCTCGTCGTGCCGGAAGACATGCCAGACGCCGTAGCGATCCGGCCAGACCGGGTGCTCCGCGCGCATCATGCGCAGCCACTCGAGCAGGGCGGTCTCGTCCTCGCAGGTGGGCGCGACATCGGCAGGCAGGGTGATACTCATAGGAGGCCCCCCTTGGGCAGGTTGCGGGTGAGATCGGTGAGCAACTGCTGGTACAGGCCGATCACGAGCGGG
This sequence comes from Pseudonocardiaceae bacterium, assembly GCA_035714625.1. GTDB lineage: Bacteria > Actinomycetota > Actinomycetes > Mycobacteriales > Pseudonocardiaceae. Next base: position 16,468 of record DASTLT010000230.1, read on the forward strand.
GCGGCGGCGCCGAGCGCCGCGGCGGTGGGCTCGGCGGCCGGCTCGAAGCTCCGCCGGACCGTCGTCGCCAGTGCGTCGGCCTTGGCTTCCAGATCGATGTCGACCGCTGCCGGGATCAGCCGTTCGAGCACGAAGAAGCCGGTGACCGCGGCGGAGAGCCGGTACAGCAGGCTGGGGTCGATGGCCGGATCGTCGGCCAGCAGGCCGTGCTCGTGCAGCACGGCGAGGTAGCGTGGCATCATCACGGCCTTGTCCGCGGCGACCTGCAGGCCGATCTTGGTGTCGGTGCCGAGCGCGCCGAGCACCTCGGTATCACCGGTATAGAACGCCCGGGCCAGCGGACGGCGCATGACCAGCAGGAACAGGCCGCGCATCGTGCAGTGCAGCCGAATCCCCGCCGGATTGGCGCGAAACGCGGCGAGCTGCTCGGCGACGATCACGGCGGCGTCCCGGATGAGCACGGCCGCGAACAGCTCGAGCTTGCTGGCCCAATGCAGGTAGACCGTGCCCTTGCCGACGCCCGCCCGGCGCGCGACGTCCTCGACGGTCACCTTGCGGTACCCGTAGGTGAGCAGCAGCTCCCCAGCCGCATCGAGGATGCGCGACTCGCGGCTCACGGCGCCTCCTGACTGGTGACCAGATTTCTCATCCGGTCACCAGTCACGCTAGAACGTCAACCCCCGCCGGTCAACAGCCCCGGTGTGGGAGTCGCTGCAGGAGACCGACTCCGGCAACTCCGGGGTCGCGAGGTCACGGTGGGCTCACCTTGCCCGTACGGGCAGGCGTGGCACCATCGGTACATGGTCGCGACCTTGCCCGTGATGAACCTGCCCGACGGCGTTGTGCTGCTTGACGTCCGCGAGGACGACGAGTGGGAAGCGGGACATGCGCCGCAGGCGGTGCACGTGCCGATGGGGCAGGTGCCGCAGCGCCTGGAGGAGATCGCCGCCGCGTTCCCCGACCCGCCGGTGCACGTGGTGTGCCGCTCCGGGATGCGCTCGGCGCAGGTCACCGGCTTCCTGTCCGGAGTCGGGTTGCCCGCGGTGAACGTCGATGGCGGGATGCAGGCGTGGGCCGCTGCCGGCCGGCCGCTGGTGGCTGAGACGAGCACGCCGCCGACCGTGTTGTAGCTCTCGGCGATGGCG